>NZ_PDKF01000005.1 GCF_004118855.1 Arcobacter sp. CECT 8983
AAATTGTAAAAGATCTCCCATATCATCGTAACTCTCTCAAATCTTTTTGATGTCGTTCCTCTGAAATTGGACGGGAATTATAATAGATTTTTCTTGCTTTGTCAAGGGTTTTTTCTTAACTAGAGCTTAAATTTTGAAAATCGTGGTAGTTTACAATAAATATAATCATAAGAGATTATATTTATTGTCTTTAATAATTTTTATATTATTTTTTTAGTTTATCTACTATTTTTACTAAGTAATCTGCTGAATTTTTTGCAGAAGATTTTAAGAACTCATCAAAGTCAATGTCAGCACCACCATCAGCAGTATCAGAAATTGCTCTTAATATAAAAAAAGGGACATTTAAAGAATCACATACTACTGCAACACTTGCACCTTCCATTTCTAATGCATCTGCATTAAATGTTTTTTGAATGAACTCTTTTCTTTCTGGAGAATGAACAAATTGATCACCAGTTGCAATAGTTCCTTCAATAACTTTAATATTGTTTTCACTTGCTACTTCAATTGCAACATCTCTTAAGTTTTTAGTTGTATCAACTAATACACTACCACCAGGAACATAGCCATGAGGATGACCAAAAGCCGTGATATCTAAATCATGTTGACATAGTTTATTAGCAATAATTAAATCTCCAATTTTAAGTTCAGGGTTAATTCCACCTGCAACTCCAGAGAATAATAATGTATCACATCCAAATTTTTGAATCATTGTACTTGCTGTTAATGAAGCAAATACTTTTCCAATCTTTGAGTATGCAATAACAATATCTAATCCATTATGTGATACTTCATAATATTTATTATCTGCATATTCAGTAACTTTTGCTTCACCAAAATGAGCTAATAGAGGTTCAATCTCTTCCTCCATTGCTCCCATAATTGCTAACTTAGTCATTTAATTCACCTAATACTTTCTCTAATGATGCAAAATCACTTACATTTAATGTAGGAGTTTCTTTACAAATTTTTCTATTTAAACCTTTTAATACAATTCCATTTCCAAACTCAATAAAACAATCTACTTTATTAGCATTTGATGCAATTGATTGTTTATATTTTACAGGGCTTGTTAATTGAGAAGATAGTAATTCAACTGCTTCATCTTTAGTTGAGTAAGCTTCAGTAGTTACATTTGATATAACTGGTGAAAACTCATCTTTTAGATACTCTTCTAAATATGGTTTTAAATTCTCAACTGAACTTCTTAATAGTTCACAGTGAGAAGCAACTGACATATCTAATACAATAGCTCTTTTTGCTCCAGCTTCTTTAAATGTATCAACTAAGCTTTCTAAGTCAGCTTTAATTCCTGCTAAAACTAATTGACCATCCATATTATAATTTGCTGGCCAAACTTTTTTTCCTGCTTCTTGTTGTTCTTTACAAATATTTTCAACAACTGAATCATCTAATCCTACTAATGCCATCATTCCTGCATCTTGTCCACTACAAGCTTCTGTCATAAATAAACCTCTTCTATGAACAAGTTCAACTGCATCTAAATAATCAATTGCACCTGCACTTACTAAGGCAGAAAACTCACCTAATGAGTGACCTAATACAAACTCTGGCTGAATATCACATTTTTCTTTAAATATTGCATTAGCAATTGAACTAACAAGTAAAATTGCTGGTTGAGTATATTCAGTTTGTCCAATTTTATCATTTTCTTCAAAAAGTAATTTTTCAAAATCAATATTTAATCTTTGACTAGCTTTTGAGATCATCTCTTTTGCTAATTCACTATTTTCAAAAAAATCTTTCCCCATACCAATAGATTGACTTCCTTGACCTGGAAAAATGAAAGCTACTTTTTTCATTGTAAACCTTTTAAATTAATTTAGTTGTTATTATACTTAAGTTTTTTAGTTAGTAAAATAAAAAGGCTCAGAAGAAACTCCTGAGCCTTTTAAATTTTTTATATTGAGTAAATTAGTGGCTACAACCACAACCACCATGAGATTGTTCTTTAGGTTCAGAACTACAACAACCACCTTCAGAACCATGGTCATGGCTTCCACCACCACAACAACCACCGCCCATAGCAGCCATTCCACCAACAACACCTGTTTGGATTTCTTCTTCAGTTGCATCTCTTAAAGATAATACTGTAACTGAGAACATTAATGTTTTACCAGCTAATGGGTGATTATAATCAATAGTTACATCAGTATCAGTAAAAGATTTAACTGTTACTTGTACAGTTTCACCTTGCTCACCTGTACCATATAAAGACATACCTTCAGTTAGTTCAATACCTGCAAATTGCTCTTTTGGTAAAGTTTGTACAGCTTCTTCATTAAACTCACCATATGCTTCTTTTGGCTCAACCATAACATCAGCTTGCTCTGCTTCTGACATTTCTACAAGTTTAGTTTCTAAACCTGGAATAATTTGACCTTTTCCTGAAACGAACTCTAATGGTGCTCCACCAACATTTGAATCAATTTGCTCACCTGAGTTAGCATCTTTTAAAGTATATTCAATTCCAATTACTTTTGACATTTTTTCTCCTAAATTATTAATTATTTTATACTTGATAAATTTTTTGTGGCAATTTTAGCTTCTTTTGAATCGGGATAAATCTCAATTAAAGAGTTATAAAAATTTGCCGCATTACTATAATCTTTTATTTTTTCAAAAGAAATAGCACTATGTAATAAAAGCTTTGGCATATAGTCTGCTTTGTCATATAACATTGCAGATGTTTTAAAATATGAAATTGCATCTTCATATTTTTTTCTATAATACCACATCTCACCTAAATAAAAATTACCTTCTGCAGGTTTAAAGTTTAACTCTACTAACTCTTCAAACATTGGAATAGCTTTTGTAAAATAATCTTTTTTAAATAGCTCTTTTGCTTCTTCTAACATAGCATCTTTTTCTTTGTATGATAATACCTTGTTAGACTTTTTTTTAGTTGTAGTTTTATTACTAGTTTTTACGCCTAAAGATTTTTTTAAGGCTTCAAACTCTTCTCTAGTAACAAACTGATTCATATTAGACTTAAGTTCTTTTTCTGAAACATAAGTTTTGTTTAGTTTATTTACTGAATCTGTTAATTTAGAAATTGCTGTTTTTAAATTGTTAATATTCTTTTTATTTTGAGAAGAAATTTCTTCTTGCATTGTTAAAATTTGAGTTGATACTGTCTTTAAACCTTGAATATCTGAAGTGTTCTTTTCAGATATACTTGAATTTTCTTCAAGTTTTTTTATAACTTCATTTAATTTAATTACTGTTTTATTAAGTTTTTGAGAATCACCTTCGTAAATTGATTCTAAACCATCAATTCTCTCACTCAATGATCCAACTGTATATTTAACATCTTTTACTTTTGAATCAATGCTACCTAAAGTTTTTTTATTTTTTAAGATATTTTTTTCTGCAGAATTTAATCCATATGGATTTTTAGAGTCTAAATTTCCAGCACCAAAAACTGAAACTTCATCAGCTGTTACAGTTAAGGTACTAGAAATAAAAATACTAGTTAATAGTAGTTTTTTGATCATTTAATTATTTTACTAATTTATGCTCTGATCTTCTATTTTTTTGCCAACAAGTAGAGTTTTTGTCAGTACAAACAGGATTACTTTCACCAAAACTTACAACTTTAATTGTATCTTCAGCGATACCATCCATAACTAATGTATCTTTTACAATTTTAGCTCTTTTTAAACCTAATGCATAGTTATACTCATCAGTTCCCCACTCATCACAGTTACCTTCTACTTTAATAGTAGTTCCTGCTTGAAGACCAGATAGTTTTGATGCATTCTCTTTTGCAACACTTTTCATTTCTGCAGTTAAGTTATACTTATCAAAACCAAAATAGATATTTTGAATAAGTTCTTTTTTACCATTAATCATATAATAGTAACCATTTTCTGAACTCTCAACTAAAGAGTCATTTACAACTTCACTTTGAATATTTGAATTGTCAATGTTATTTAATGCAGATTCAGAGTTATCTGCACCTGAAACCTCAACTTCTTTTTGACTACATCCAGTAAATAATACTGCTGCAATTAGAAAAGTATAGATGCTTAATTTTTTCATAACCAGTTCCCTTTTAGAAAATTTCATTTGATTTTACTAAATCTAAACTTAATGGTACATTACTTAGTTTGTGTTATTTCTTATCAAGAAATTCATTTACTTTGTTTATCTTGATATTATTTTTCTAGGAGTTTCTTTGTCATATTGTGTCTAAAAGTAAACATTGAATCTAACTCTTTTTTAATAAAAAAGTCAAATAACTCCCCTATTTTACCAAATGGTAGTTCATACTCTACAATATCTTTTAACTCACACATATTCCCTCTTTTGGTAAAGATATGGTAATGTTTCCAATACTTAAAAGGGGATTTTATTGCTAAATCAACTAATACTTCTGGTCTTTTAAGCTTTTCAATTTTAACTTCCCATTTTATAGGTATAAAATTCTTAACTGTTTTTATTTTCAATATAGCATTTTCTTTAGGAATAAAATTTTCTTCTAAAAAAATTATTTGTATATTATCAGGAGTAATTGCTTTTAAATTATCTACATCCAAATGAAAATCAAATAACTCTTCTAGTTCACAGTTAAGTAGTGAAATTTTTTCAAATTTTTTCATTTATTATTCACAATACTATTAATTGTTTCATCTATTGTAGTATGTTTAAAACTAAAACCACTATCTAATAATCTTTTAGGTTCAACACACTGACCATCTGTTAATACTTTTGCTCCTTCACTAAATACTAAATTTAGTACAAACTCTGGAACTGGGAAAAATGTTGGTCTATTTAGTGCAGTTCCTAAAGCTTTTGTTAGTCCCTTATTTGTTGTTGGCATAGGAGAAGTTAAATTAAATACTCCATTTAAATCTATATTTTCAATTAAAAACTTATATGCATTTAATAAATCATCTATATGTATAAAAGAGAAGTGCTGGTTTCCATCACCTATTGTTCCACCTACTCCCATTTTAAAGGGAAGTAACATTTTTTCTAAAGCTCCACCATTTCCTAAAATTATTCCAAATCTAAAGATTGCAGTTCTAATATCTAACTCTTTTGCTTTTAATGCTTCTTTCTCCCACTCTTTGCATATATAAGCTAAAAAATCATCTGAATACTCATAGTGTTCTTCATCATAGCAATCTTTATTACTGTATATTCCTACTGCTGATGTTGAAATTAATAACTCAGGTTTATTTTGAGCTTTACTCATTGCATTTACTATAGCTTTAGTTGTATCTATTCTACTACTATAAAGAAGCTTTTTATAAGACTCTGTCCATCTATTTATTATGTTAGCTCCCGCTAAATTAATAACAACATCAGCTTTTTCCATTATTGAAATCAAAGCATCTTCATTTGATAAGTTTTCTCTTTTTATAAATATAACTTCAAAATTCTCTTTAGAAAAAAACTTTTTAATGTTTGTTCCTACAAATCCACTTGCCCCACTTACTGCTATTGTTTTCATTTAAAATCCTTTTTTCTAAATTGTTTTATTATCTAAATATTCTCTGAATTCTTTTGCTCCATCTTTTGATGATGTAACTAAATCATCTATATCAATAAATGATATTTCAAGCTTTGATTGTTCTATACTTTGCATTGATTTTATTTTATCAACATTAACTATATAAGACCTATGTATTCTAAAAAAATTTCTACCTAAAAGAATCTTTTCCATATCCCCAATTTTTTTTCTAACATAGGCATCTGTCTCTTTTATTTTTATGATAACTTCATCAAGATCTGCTTTTATGTAATATATATCATCTAAAGAAATTAAATATATTTTATTTCCTCTTTTTGCAACTATCTTTTTTGTTTCATCTACTTTTGTATCTACATATTTACCTATCTTTTCTAAACACTTTTTAACTGTGTCATTAGAGATAGGTTTTAGTAAGTAATCAATTCCTCCACTTTTAAAAGCATCTAAAGCATACTCTTCATGGGCTGTTTGAAAAATAATAAATATATTAGGATTCATTTCTAAAAGAGTATTAGCTAAATCAAGACCACTCATTGTAGGCATTGAGATATCTAAAAAGGCAAGATCAAATTTTGTTTTTGTTGCTTCTTTTATTGCATCAAGAGGTGTTGATACTTCTGTAATATCACTAATGCCCTCTTCTTTTAAAATTCTTTTTAATCTACTAAGAGCTAATTTCTCATCATCTACAATAAGTGTTTTCAAAACTTTACCTTTTAATTTTTATTATAAAACTCATTTTTTCTTTTTCTATTTTATATTCTAACTTTCCTATGTTTAATAATTGTAATCTTTTTTGTAAATTATTAAGACCTGTACCAAATTTAACTTCTTTGGGAAGAACTCCATCATTTGAAACTTTAATATGATTTTTGTCTGCTTTTATGTCAATATTTAAAGTTTCAGATATATACCCATGTTTAATTGCATTTTCTACTAATAACTGTATAGAAAACTTTGGTACTTGAATATAACCTGATTCTTCATCAAAGGAACTTGTTAATCTTATATTATTATCAAATCTAATATTTTCTATATCCAAATATGTTTCAACCATTTTTATTTCTGTCTCTAAAGGAATAAGACTATCTTTTGTTATAGCATTTCTTAAAAAAGTTGAAATATCAAGTGTAGCTTTTTCTGCTTTTTTTTGATCTATATATATTAGTTCAGAAAGAGAGTTTAAAGCATTGAATAAAAAATGTGGATTTAATTCCCCTTCTAAAGCTTTAATCTTTGTTTCTAAAACTTCACTTGTGATTGACTCATTTCTATATTTCATTGAAATAAATTGATGAAGAATCATTCCAACTAAAAAAGTAAGAAAACCTATAGTAATACTAATATTAAACCAATAAGGCTTAATTAAATTTATAATATTGTAATCACTTAGTGAAAAAACATAATATGAAAATGAAAAACCTAAAAAACCCGCAAAAAAAGAAAAAATAAAACTAATTAAATACCAAAACTTTTCATTAACACGAGGTAAAATATAATCATTTGAAACTGTGATTAATATAAATGCAAAAAAAGAAATAGATACAGCACTTAAAATACTGAAAAAAATAGTTGAAAAATCTTGCAAATCCTCATTTATAAAATATATAAATAAAGATATTAAAAAGCCAAAACATGCTCCAATTAATATAATATATAACCAGTCAAGCATTGAGATTTTTAATCTTACACTATCCATTTAACTCTTCCTTCAAAACTTGTACACCTAAAGCGACTCCTGGCCAACCTTGACCTGCAAATATAGTATCGCCAACATTATATAAACCTTCAAAAGGTGTTTTACAACTTGGAATTTGAAATAAATTTTTTAAAGTTATTGCTTTTCCTCCACAATTGTCTCTATTTATAAATCGATTAAATGTTTTTGCAGTTCCACTAAAATAGACTTGAATATCCTCTTTACTTATATTATCAAAGTTTTCTAAAAAACTATTTATTATAAAGTTTTCTGTTATAAATTTTTGTCTTTTATATTCATCTTTATTTAAATTACTCCAAAATTTTGCTTTTGTATGAGTTGAAATAGTTATACTTATTCCATTTTTAGACATTTTTTCATCATCAATTGAACTAAGAGATACAAAAAAAGAGTTAGAAATAGAGTTTGGTATTTGCTTATCTAAAATTATTTGATAATGATGTAATAAATCTTCTTTTTTATTTATGGTCATATGTATAACAAAAGCACTTTGATCATTATATGAAAATTTTTCATAATATGATTTTATATCTTCATCTACAAATAGTTTAGCACTATCATAAACTGTTGAGTTTAAAACTACATTTTTTGCTTTATATTCACCTTTTCTTGTTTTTAAAATATAGATATCATTCTCTTTTATGATTGATTTTACTTCCTCTTTTTTATGCGTTTCTATTTCTTTAAGCAACTCATCAAAAATTGAACCCATACCTTTATTTACATAAAACACATCATGGAAAGGATAAGCTAAACCTAAAGCAAGTGATAATAAAGATATATCCTTTGACGTAGTTTGTAAAGTTATAAGAAGTTGAGAATCAATAAAATCAAAATACTCTTTAGAAATATTCCCTAAAGTCTTTTTTATAAATCCTCTTGCAGTTTGAAATAAATCAAATTTAAAAGTAATAAAAATTTCATTTACAGATTTTATTGTTTTTAAATATGAAGAGAATGAATATTTTGAATAATGTACATTTTTTAAATTCCAAAACTTTTCATCCAATTCTTTTATTTTTTGCCAAAAAATTCTATTATTTTTATTTGGATAAGCTTTTTCTATTTGAGCTAAAAACTCTTCAAAATCTTTTACTCTATCTATAATGTTTCCATTTTGAAGAACTCTTATTGCAACATCACTTTTTTTCAAATCTAAATTTACATCAGCTTTATCAAAAATCGCTTTTAAAGGATGTTTTTTTTCATATCCAACTAAAGTTGTAGCACCCGTATTATAATAATTGCCAAATCGCTTAAAAGTGCTTGCACAACCACCAAGGTTTATATCTTTTTCAAAAACAATAACATCTTTTTCTTTATTTACTGAGGCAATCATACTGCCTCCCATTCCTGAGCCAATAATGGCTAAATCATAAGTTTTCATCTTTAGCCTTTTTAAAATTTTCTATTGCTCTTTTTCTTGATAATGATATATCAACCATTGCTTTAGGATAATTATAAAAAAGATTAGAAGAAAGAGCATTTTCTATATGAAAAAGTTTTGGATCTACATCTTTTAACTCTTTAATAACTGATTTTATAAATAAACCATCTTTATCAAACTTTGAAGATTGAGTATATGGATTAAATACTCTAAAATAAGGAGATGCATCAGCCCCTGTACTAGCTGCCCACTGCCATGAACCAATATTTGAACTAGCTTCATAATCTAAAAGTTTTAAAGCAAAATATTTCTCACCCTTTTTCCAATCTATAAAAAGATTTTTAGTTAAAAATGAAGCAACAATCATTCTTAATCTATTATGCATAAGACCTGTTCTATTTAAATGAATCATTGCAGCATCGATTATTGGAACCCCTGTTTTACCTTCACACCACTTTTTAAAATCTTCTTCGTTTTGATTCCAAGATATTTTTATGCCATTGAAGTTTTCCTCTTGAGAACTTGGAAAATGAAATAATATATAATTATAAAACTCTCTCCAGAAAATTTCTCTAATGAAAAATTCACTATTTTTTACTTTTGTTTTTTTAACAATATTAAATACTTCTTTAGGTGAAATAAGACCAAATCTTAAATGAACAGATAGTTTTGAAGTAGCATCTTTATAAAAAAAGTCTCTATCTTCTTGATAGCTATCAATTTTTGATAAAAAATCTTTCAATAACTCTCTTGCATTTTTATATAAAAAAGATGGCAAATCTTGTTTTTCAAAACCTAATTCTTCTAAAGATATGACTTTCCTATAATCAAAGTTTGCAAGTTTGAGCTTTTTATTTCGTTTATACTCTTCTATAGAAGAAGATTGAGTTATTAAGTTCAATGATTTATAAAAAGGAGTAAATACTTTGTAAGGAGTTTCATCTGCTTTAAGATGATCATTTGGATTTAAAATAAATGAATCATTAAATCTTTTTAAAGGAAGAAGCTTTTCAACTTCTATATCTCTTTTGATTGCATAAGCATCAAAGTCTATAGAGCATAGAACTTCATCAAAATCTTTTGATAAAGTTTTAAAAACATTTAATGGTTCATTATAAAATATTGCCAAATCTAAACCTAAAGATTGAAGTTCTCTCTTTAGGCTTAATACTGAATGATAAATAAAAGTTACTCTTTTATCATTTTTTGGTAAAGAACTCAAAATATTTTTATCAAAAATAAAAATAGGAAGAACTTCGTGTTCTGCATAGGCTAATAATGCTGAATCTGAAACTCTTAAATCTCTTCTAAACCAAAGTATTTGTTTCATTTATAAGCCTCAACTTTAGAACGAAGTGCTAATTCTTTTGGATATGGATTTATAAATACTTGAGTTTTAAGATACTCAATATCAAATTTGTTTGTATAAAGCTTTATTATTTTTATAACTGCAATTAAAGGTACTATTCCTTTTTTAAAGTCCTCAAGAGTCTCTAAAATATCATCCTTTTCCTCTTTTGATATGACTTTCTTGAAATACCCATAAATATGAAGAAGCACATTGTAAGTTTTAGAGATACTTCCTTTTTTTGAAATTGCTTCTAAAAAAGCAACTTTATATAAAGATAAGACCTCTTCTATATCTTTTTTTTCATGATTTGCAACAATATTTCCAAGCTCTTTATATGAACTTTGAGATTTTGAATATATTAGGTATTTATATGAAGTATGAAAATCAACTAAATCTTTGAAAGATGGCTTTGATTTTAAAAACTCAAAAAGATGTCTATATGCAAATATTTGCATTAAAAAGTTTTCTCTAAGCCATGGGTCACCTAGTCTTCCTTCTTCTTCAATTGGCAAATAAGGGAATCTTTCTTTTAGCTCTTTTGCAAAAACTCCAACGCCTACATTTTCGCTTTGACCATTTTTTTTGTCAGGATATATTTTAACTCTTTCCATACCACATGTTGGAGATTTAGATTTTAATATAAATCCACATAATTGATTATCTTCAATCTTTTTTACTAGCTCTTTAGATATTTCAGTAATAGTATTTGTTACATCTTCATCATCATTTGATGTTCGTACAGTTACTTCACCATTACTTCTAACTAACCTTATTGCAGGTCTTGGAGTTGGGAAAACTAATCTTTCAGGACAAAAAGCCTCAAAATCAAAGTAGTTTGATAGTTCATTAACAATAAATTTGTCTCTTGAATGACCACCATCGTATCGGCAGGTAGTACCAAGTAAGCAAGATGATATTCCTAGTTTCATTTTAAACTCCTTTTAGGAAATTATAATGAAACTAGTATATCTTTGTATATATAAAATGTTAGTTTATAAAGTTACCAATCTATAGATTGGATTTTTCCATTTTTTAATGGGAATGTAAATGCTTTAGAATAATTAAGTCTTATAATACCTATTGAACTTTTATTGTTTATAGTTTTTAAGAATATAACTGATTCCCCATCTTTTGAAAATTTAGGGAATTGATTACTTCCATTTGAAGTAAGTCTCTTAAGGAAATCACTTTTTGTTGACATTAAATAAAGATTAAATGTAAAGTGACCAAATTCACTATTTCTATCTCTACTTGTATAAACTACATAATCTTTATATGTAGTTGCAGAAGAGTTATTATTTCCATGATAAACTAATCTTTCAACACCTCTACCACCAATATCTTTTGCAAAAATATTTGGATATTTTAATCTATCTGATACAAATACAATTCTTTTTTCATTATCTACAAAGTGTGCCCCTACATCAATACCTTTATAAGTTGTTAACCTTTTTTTTGTTCTATTAACTGCATTATATAAATAAATATCTGGTTGATTATTAGGTGCAGCAGTAATTAAAAGTTTTTTTTCATCTTCACTTACATCAGATGCAACAATCATCCCTTCACTTTTCATAATAACTTCTCTTTGTCTAGTATAAATATTAGTTTTAATTAAAGTAGGAAGTCCATTATCATATGTTGTATAATAAAAAGAGTCTTGTTTTTTATTTGCCCATTTAGGGAAAATATTTAGCCCACCTTTTATAACTGGCATTTGGAAAGTAAGAGTATAATCAGCAATTATAATATCTGCCTTTTTAGCACTTTTATATTGAGAAAAAATAACAAACTTATCCATCCAATCAATTGGTGGGGCATTTAAATGTTTATTTATTCTTATTGCAATTCTATGTGCTAAAAATGGGTATCTATCCTCTTTTGAAGTAGAAAAAGTTCTATTAAACACCATCTTTTTAGCATTAATATCATACATTTTAATCATCACTGAATAGCCACCAAAACTACTTACATTTGAACTTACATTTACAAATAGGTCTGTTCCTTTATTTGATAAAACTAGCATATCAGGATTTGAGTTATAATCAACAACTTGTGAAGATTTTATAACATCAAAATGTCCACTTACTAATAAATCTTTCTCAATCATTTTAGCTACTTTTTGAGTAAGTGGCATATTCATTGCACTTGGTGCAACTGAAACTTCAATTTTAGGAATTGATCCTGATTTTTTAACAATATCTAACTCTGCATCAGCTGCAAAAACAAATGTTGTAATTAGAAATAAAACTGATAATATTTTTTTCATATTAACCTTCCGATTTAAAGTTTATAATAATATCAACTTTACTGTTAATATTATGTGTAGGAAAAGTTTCCCTTGTTTGAGAATCTAAAAACTCTTTTAATGATTCATCAAATCGCACATCATTTGAATACTTTATAATTCTGTAATCAAAATCTCCACTATTTGTAATCATTACAAGAACTTTTACAATAAGTCCATCTTCTAATAACTTAGGATTCCATCTTTCCCATAAAATCTGTTTTATTTTTGAGAAGTACTCATGTTCTTCTCCCTTACTTGCTGAATTAACAACAGGTCTATTTGTAGTTGTTTTTACATCATTTAAAAGTTTTGAAACTTTTAGATTATCTGTACTTTTTTCTTTTTGAAACTTTGATCTAAATCTACTAGGATCAATAGATGCTTTTTGGGTAGTTGTCTCTTTTTCTACTACATTTTTAGACTTAGTTTTAACATTAGCAAATAGTGATTTAAAATCTGCTTTTTCTTTATTAGAACGAGATGTAGATTTTTTAACTATCTTCTCTTCTTTTGTATTACTTTTTTTTGCAACTCTTTTTTCAGTTGATTTTGTTGAAATAAGTTCTAGCTCTAAAACAGTAGTTTTAGTATTAATATCAAATTTTTTAGGTTTTGGAGCATTTATATAGAATAAAAATAATAATCCAACAATAATATAGATTGAAACAGATATTACACCTGATAGATAAAAGTAGTTTTTATCTTGCATAATTATCCATCTGTTATAAGTGATACTTTAGTAAAACCAGCTTCTTTTACTGCTTTAAGAATATAAATAACATCATCATACATCAATGTTTTCTCTGCACGAATATGTATTGGTGTTTTTCTATCTTTATTTTGAGCAAATAAAACAAAATTATCTGCAAAAGTATCAAATTCAAAACTTTTTTTATTAATTTTAATTTCTTTATCTTTTGTTAGAAGTATATCAATTTTTTTTACTGCTTGTATTTGTTGAGATTTACTTCCTTTTGGAAGATTTATAGGTTCTTCAAACTCAACTACTGGTGCAGTAACCATTAAGATTGCAAGAAGCACTAGCATTATATCTACTAAAGGTGTAATGTTTAAATCAGGTTTTTGGTTATAATCAAACATGATTAACCTTTAGCAATTAATATTTTAGCTTGTGCCTTAATATATGTATTTAATTCATAAACTTTTCTTACTAAGATTTGATGAAAGGTATATGCAAAAATTGCTACAAAAATACCAGCTGCCGTTGCAACTAAAGCTTCAGAAATTGCAGGTGCAATTACAGAAAAACCTACTTTTGAATGACTTGAGAACTTTGCAAATGACTCAAGAATACCTACTACTGTTCCAAATAGCCCAATAAAAGGAGCAGTTGATGCAATAATTGACATCCATGATATTCCTACACTAGCATCTTTAATAATATTTATTTCACATGCATGAAGAATATCTTTATTTGTAACTCCATTTGCACATTTATTAAGTGCAGACATCGGACTTAAAGTTGAACTTCGTGATGTTAATGCTTCTAGTGATTTTTTTTCAGTAAGAATTGAAGATTTCAATGATAGAAATCTGTAGATGAATATCCAAAAAACGATAACCATATATAATGAAAGTGACCACAACACTAAAAGTGTTATGGCACTACCATTACTCAAATAATTTAAAGCTGAATCAATCATTATCTACTTTTTAAGCGAATGAGTTGATTTTAGCCTCAACTGCTGCTAATGATACGTTTGCATCTTTAACAGAGTTAACTAAATCTTTTGCAGCGTCAATATTTTTCGCAATTTCAGAGTCAGCACCTGAAGTAAGTGCTACAGCTCCGTCAACTAATACGTCAACAGAACTTTCACTTACTTTAACATGACCCCAGTTAATTGCTACTGCTTCAGTTGAATCTGCTTTTTCTATTATAATTACGCCAACAGTTAATGATGATACTAAAGAAGCATGTCCTGGTAAAACTCCGAACTCTCCCTCTTTACCCGGAAGAGTTACAGATTTTACTTCATCACTAAAGATCTGACCATTTGGTGCAACTATTGATAATTTTAGTGTATCCATAAGCATGCCTTATTTTTTATTTCATATCCTCAGCTTTTGCTAATACCTCGTCGATTCCACCAACCATATAGAATGCCATTTCTGGAATGTCGTCATATTTACCATCTAGGATACCTTTAAATCCAGCAATAGTATCTGATAATTCAACATACTTACCTGGAGATCCTGTAAATACTTCTGCAACGAAGAATGGTTGAGATAAGAATCTTTCGATTTTTCTTGCTCTAGCAACAACAAGTTTATCTTCTTCAGATAACTCATCCATACCAAGAATTGCAATGATATCTTGTAAATCTTTATATTTTTGTAATACAGATTGAACACCTCTTGCTACTGCATAGTGCTCTTCACCTAATACATCTGCAGATAAAATTCTAGAAGTTGAATCTAGTGGATCAACCGCTGGGTAGATACCTTTTTCTGCAATTTTTCTGTTAAGTACTGTAGTTGCATCTAAGTGAGCAAATACTGATGCTGGAGCAGGGTCAGTTAAGTCATCCGCAGGAACATATACAGCTTGAACAGAAGTAATAGAACCTTTTGCAGTTGAAGTAATTCTCTCTTGTAATGCACCCATTTCTCTAGCTAATGTTGGTTGGTAACCAACAGCTGAAGGAATTCTTCCTAATAATGCTGACATTTCAGAACCTGCTTGAGCAAATCTGAAGATATTATCAACGAACATTAATACATCAAGACCTTTTTCATCTCTGAAGTACTCAGCCATAGTAAGACCAGTTAAAGCAATTCTATTTCTCGCACCTGGAGGCTCACTCATTTGACCATAACATAATGCAACTTTGTCAAGTACGTTAGAGTCTTTCATTTCGTAGTAAAGGTCATTACCTTCTCTTGTTCTTTCACCAACACCTGCGAATACTGAGTAACCTGAGTGTTTAAATGCAACGTTATGGATAAGTTCCATAATAATAACTGTTTTACCAACACCAGCACCACCGAATAGTCCTACTTTACCACCTTTTGAGTATGGTGCAAGTAAGTCAACAACTTTGATACCTGTTTCAAACATTTCAGTCTTTGTAGACTGCTCTTCAAAAGTTGGAGCAGCTCTATGGATTGACCATCTTTCAGTATCTTCAGAAATTGCTTCACCTTCATCAACTGGATCACCAATTACATTGAAAATTCTACCAAGAACAGCTTCACCAACTGGAACCTTAATTGGTCCACCAGTAGCAGTACATTCTTGACCTCTTTTTAAACCTTCTGTCATATCCATAGCAATAGTTCTAACTCTGCTATCACCAATGTGTGCAGCAACTTCTAGAACTAATCTGTCTTGATTAACGTCAGCTAATGTAACTTCAATAGCTTCGTTAATTTCTGGTAAATATCCGTCGAACTCTACGTCTACAACAGGACCCATTACCTGAATAATATTACCTTTCATACGGGCAGCTCCTTTAAATTATTTTAATGATTCAACACCACTGATAATCTCTATCAGCTCTGTTGTAATTGCAGCTTGTCTAGCTTTATTATATTCAACTGTTAACGAGTTAACTCTATCTTTAGCATTATTAGTTGCAGCTTCCATAGCTTGCATTCTTGCAGAATGTTCTGCTGCTAAAGAGTCGATTAAAGAATAGTACATATTGAAATCAATATATTTATTCGTTAATTCTTCTAACACTTCTTCATCATCATCTGGTTCAATTTCTAGCATAGATGTTTCATTTTCTGTAGTTTCAACATCGTCTAGGCTAATTGGAAGTAGTTCTCTTACTCTAATTTCTTGAGTAAGCATATTTAAAAATCCATTGTAAACTAAAATTACTTTATCAGTTTCACCTTTTTGGAAATCTTCTACTACATCTTTAATAAAATCTGCAGCTCTATCATAATCTGGTGCAGAAGATAAATCTGTTACCTTCTGAGATAATTCAATACCTTGGAAAGAGAAGAAATCAACTCCCTTTCTTCCAGCAGCTCTATATCTTACATTTACACCTTTTGATTTATAATCAGCGGCTAATGCATTAACTTTCTTAATCGTTGCCATGTTAAAACCACCACAAAGACCTTTGTCAGCAGTTACAAAAACAATATCAACTGTTTTTGGGTTCTCGTTAGGGATAAACGCTTTATTGTGATTACCACCATCTTGAACTTTGCTAACTCTGTTTGCGATCTCAGAAAGAACTTCATTAATCTTCTTAGCATAACTTCTAGATTGCTCAGACAGTTGTCTTGTTCTAGTAAGTTTTGCAGAAGATACAAGCTTCATAGCTTTTGTAGTCTTCTGAGTGTTTTTAACACTTCCAATTTTTAATTTAATTTCTTTTAAGTTAGCCATAGACTAATCCTTATTTAGCATTAAAAACAGTTTTAAACTCTTCTAATGCAGCTTTTAATGCTGACTCAGTCTCATCATCTAATTTTTTCTTAGATTTAATATCATCTAAAATATTTGCATATTTTTGTTCAATGAATGAGTGTAACTCTTCTTCGTATTTAACTACATCAGATACAGCAACATCATTTAAGTAACCTTTTGTACCAGCATAGATAATAACGATTTGTTTTTCAATAACTAATGGTTTATTAACACCTTGTTTAAGTACTTCAACCATTCTTTGACCAAGCTCAAGCTCTCTTCTTGTAGACTCATCAAGATCTGATGCGAATTGTGCGAATGCTTCTAGCTCTCTATATTGTGCAAGAGATAATTTTAGTGTACCAGCAACTTGTTTAGTAGCTTTAATTTGTGCAGCTCCACCAACTCTTGATACTGATAAACCAACGTTAATAGCAGGTCTAATACCAGAGTTAAACAAGTTAGTTTCTAAGAAGATTTGACCATCTGTAATAGAAATAACGTTTGTTGGAATATATGCAGCAACGTCACCTGCTTGCGTCTCAATAATTGGTAATGCAGTCATAGACCCAGCACCATTTTCATCAGACATTTTTGCAGCTCTTTCTAATAATCTTGAGTGTAGATAGAATACATCCCCTGGGAACGCCTCTCTACCTGGAGGTCTTCTTAATAATAAAGACATCTCTCTATATGCAACTGCGTGTTTTGATAAATCATCATAGATAATTAAAGCATGTTTACCATTATCTCTGAAGTACTCACCAATAGTAACACCTGTATATGGTGCTAAGAATTGAAGTGCTGAAGACTCAGAAGCACCTGCATTAACTACAACAGTATAATCCATTGCTCCACCCTCTTCTAAAGTTCTAACAACAGAAGCAACAGAAGATGATTTTTGACCAATTGCAACATAAATACAAATTACATCTTCACCTTTTTGGTTAAGAATTGTATCAATTGCAACAGTTGTTTTACCAGTTTGTCTATCACCAATAATAAGCTCTCTTTGCCCTCTTCCGATTGGAACTAGTGCATCAATTGCTTTAATACCAGTTTGTAATGGCTCATGAACAGATTTTCTAGCCATGATTCCAGGAGCTTTTTCCTCAACGAATCTTGACTCAGCTGCGTCAATAGTACCTTTACCATCAATTGGCTCACCAAGTGCATTAACAACTCTTCCAACCATACCTTCACCAACTGGTGTTTCTAATAATTTTCCAAGTCTCTTACAAGAAGAACCTTCTCTTAATCCTTCACCTGAACCAAGAACAACAACACCAACAGAAGCTTCTTCTAAGTTAGATGCTAATCCTCTTTCTCCATTTTCGAATTCAACAAGCTCCCCAGCCATTACATTTTTAAGACCATAAACTTGAGCAATACCATCTGCAAATGAGATGATTTTCCCAGTTTCGTTAACGTCTACATTTAATTCAAAGTTATCAATTCTTTCTTTAATGATAGAACTGATTTCATCTGCTTGAATTTTTGCACCCATTCAATATCTCCTTTATAAGTTCTAAACTGCTTTTAAAATATGTTCAATCATTTGTGACTTAAGTCTATCTTTTGAGAATGAAATCTCAACACCTAGACTATCAATATCAACTTTGATACCATCGTAATCACAAACATTTTGTGATAGTGATAATTGTACATTAAATTTTTCACTGAATTTTTTCTCAATAGTAGAGATATAATCAGATGATAATTCTTTATTACAATATACTATACCTGTGTATGAATTATTCATTTTTGCTACTTGTGATTCTAACTCACTTGTAATAGCAGGAATAATTTCAAGTCTTTTCTTTGTTCCTAATAATTTAACAAGATTAGTTAATTCAACACTTGCATTATCAACAAATGATAAAACTAAATTAATCTTATCTTCTGATTTTACTTCAGAAGAAGTAACAATAGAAATAAACTTTTCATCTTCATAAGCTGAAGAAATAGTTTTTAAATCATTATAAATAGCAGTTGCAGACTCTACATCTCTACCATCTAGTAATGCTTTTACATATCTTTTTGCTATTAAATCATTCATTATGCAACCTTCTTAAGTACGATGTTAGCTAACTCTTCTTGAGTTAATGAAACATTGTCAGAGCTTAATAACTCTTCTAAAACTTCAGAAACAATTTGTTTCTTAGCTTTTGACATTTCAATTTTAGCTTTTTCATCGAAACTTTTATCAAGATTTGCAATTTCTGCATCTACAGCTTCTGAAACTCTTTTCTTAACAGAATCTACATCAGCTTTTGCAGTTTCAACAATTTCATTTGCTAATCTTCTTGCTTCTTCTAACTTGTTAGCAGCATCTTCTACTTTATCTTGAGAAGCTTTTAAAGTATCTTGTACTTTATCAAGCTCTGCTTGAATAGAAGCAGTTCTACCAGCAAAAAAAGCTTTTAATCTATCTGCTAATAAGTACCATAAGATACCAGCAAAAATAATAAAGTTAACGGTTCTTTGTACAATATCGTAATTTGTTTCCGCACCTTCAGCTGAAGCTAATAACGCCATAGGAGTTAAAGCTAATCCAAGTAGTAATAATTTTTTCAACCCTAACCTCCTAATTAAATCGAGCTAATCTTAGCTTTTAAGCTCTCATTAAATTGAGGCATTGCAGCAACTAATGAATCTTTTAAAGCTTTTGTTTCATCTTCAAGTTCTTTAGCGAACTTAACTGACTTAGCTTCTAATTCCTCTTTAGCACTTGCAAGTTTAGCATCAGCTATTTCTTTAGCTTCATTGTATGCTTGGTCTCTAATAGCAGCTGCTTCTTTTTTAGCTTCGGCAATCACATGGCTTGCTTCTTCTAACATACCATCTACATCAGCAGAGTTTGATTGAGCATTTTCTAAATCTCTTTTAATAGATTTATCTCTATCATCCATATGCTTTAATAGGGGTACAAATAGACAACTGTTAAGTCTTGCAACAACAAAAAGAAAGATTATTGCTGTGCTAAGCAATAATACAGGACTTATGTCTAACATTCATTCCTCCATATTTTTTACAGTTTAGTTTGACTAAAACTGGTTATATTTTATCTAAACCAAGTATAAATTTATATTAAAAGGAATAAATCTATGAAAGAATTTTAAAAAGTGTTACGAAAGTAATTAGAAATCTTCTCAATATCTTCTTGAGATTTAATTTCAATCTTAAAATAATTTTTTTCAGCTTTAACTTTTAGGTCACTTTTTTGTAGTTGTTCAATAACATTATCAAGTGGTTTAAAGTCATAATTTTTGGGAGTTTTTTTGTTCTTTTTTATATTTTTCTTATCGCCAGCTTTTAAATCTCTAATTAAAATTTCTGTTTCTCTTACAGAAAGTTTTTGTCCAATAACTGAATCTGCAACTTTAATTTGTGTATCATCATCAAGTCCAAGCATTACTTTTGCATGACCTGCTGTAATCTTATCGTTAGCTAAAAGTTGTTGTACATATGAGCATAATTGTAACAGTCTTAATGTATTAGTAATAGATGTTCTACTCTTAAATACTTTTTTCGATAATTCATCATGGGTAATATTATGTTCATTGATTAGTTGTGCATAAGAGAAAGCTAATTCAATAATATTTAAATCATCTCTTTGAATATTCTCAATTAAAGCTAATTCTCTTAATTTAAAATCATCAATATTTACAACTGTAGCTTTAATAGTATCCAAGTTTGCAAGTTTATGAGCTCTTAATCTTCTTTCACCTGCAACTAATATATAACCATTTTCTTCTTCAATAACAGTAATTGGTTGAATAAGACCATGTTCAACAATTGAGTCAGATAACTCTTTTAATTTTTCTTGATCAAATATCTTTCTAGGTTGATTTGGGTTTGGTTTAATTTGATCAACTTCTAACTCAATAATTCTTCCATATTTAGATTCACTATTTGAGTTTCCGTAAGCTGTTTCTACTTCACCTAATAATTCTCCAAGTCCTCTACCTAATGCCATATTAAAATCCTAATATTAAATTAAATAAATTATCCAGCAATTGCACGTGCTAGATTTGTGTATGCTTTTGTTCCTGGTGCCATTGCATCATAAAGCATGATTGGCTTACCAAAACTTGGGCTTTCTGCAAGCTTGATATTTCTAGGAATCACAACATAAGAACTCTCATCTATTTTGAATAGTTTACTTTCAAAATGCTGCGCCAAATCAGCAAAAACCTGCTTAGACAGGTTATTTTGAGCACTATACATTGTAGGAAGGAAACCTCTAATTTGTAATTGTCTATTAATAGTTTGCTTAACTAACTTTATAGTGTTTAATAATTGTGCTAAACCTTCTAGTGCAAAAAATTCACACTGAATTGGTATTAAAACAGAATTAGCAGCACTTAATGTATTAATTGTGATTGGTCCTAATGCAGGAGGAGAATCAATAATTATATAATCATAATCTTTTTTTACAGGGTCAATTTTTCTTTTTAAAACTAACTCTCTATCTTTCATATTTTTATAGAACTCTTTTTCAATTCCTACCAAGCCAATATTTGATGGTGCTACTTTTAAGTTTTCAATTTCCGAGTCAAGGATTATCTCTGTTAACTCTTTTGTTCCAAGCATCACATGGTAAATATTATACTCATATGTATCTCTTTGAAAACCTAATGATGTAGTTGCATTAGCTTGTGGATCTGCATCAATTAATAAAACTTTTTTACCTTCTAGTGCTAGTGCAGCACTTAGGTTTACAGCAGTAGTAGTCTTTCCTACCCCACCTTTTTGATTTGCAATTGCAATAACTTCAGTCATCTTAAACTAAAAACCTTTTTATCGTCAATTTGTATAGAGCCATCACTATTTAAAATGGCATTTTCCAATGAAATTTTTTTATTTTCAATTGTAGCTTTATATTTTCTACTCTTATGGAATTCTATCTGAAAATAGTTAAAGATTTCCTTCCAAGATGATTTTTTTTCCAAAGTTTTGAAATATAATTTTAATATGTGATTTTTGTCAATTTCTATATCTAGTCTTCCAAATTCGTTATTTACATTTTGTAAATTCACTCCTATGCCACAATAAACTAAATCTTTTGTTGCTGTTGTAATAGTTCCACCAATTTTTTTATTATCAATATAAAAATCATTTGGCCACTTTAACCATAGTTTTGAACCTTGACTTTGCAAAATTTGTTTTAATATATAAGAAAAATATATAGAGGCACTTTGTAGTTGTAAATCTTTTGGTAAATCATTTTTAGAAACTACAAAAGAGAAAAAAAGATTACCTTCTTTACCTTCCCAAGAGTTTCCTCTACTACCAATTCCATTACTTTGATGATCTGCACTAACACATAAAGCAGAAGTGAAACCTTCTTTTTTAATAAGTTCTTTTAAGTAAATATGAGTTGAATCGACTTCTTTTAAATTTATTATTTTCATAAATGATTATACATAATTATTTTTCAAGACATTATTAAATATAATCACTTAAAAAAGAAGAACACTATGCTTGATCCTGTTTTACCTATAGCCTTATATTTAGGTTTTGGTTATTTATTTAAAATCTTTTTTAAAGATAATTCAAAAGAACTAGTAGAGTTTATCATCTACTTCTCCCTTCCTGCTATTGTATTTGCTAAAATTTACCCTTTAGATTTAACATATGAGACATTAGAGCTAATATTTATGTTCAATACTATTATTTTAGGAAACTTGATTTTAGCTTATTTTGTAGGGAAACTACTCAAACTTGATAAAAAAGTACTTGCTACATTTATGATTATTGCAACTTTTGGAAACACATCATTTATAGGACTTTCATATATTAATACATTTTATGGTCAAGATTATGTAGTGTATGCACTTATTTATGATTTATTTGGTTCATTTCTTCTACTTGTTAGCTTAGGAATGATTATTATCAACTGGGGAAGTGGTCAACATGTTAACTTTAAAGGAATAGTTAAAAGTGTTATCTTTTTCCCACCAATTATAATGTTCTTTTTAACAGTATTTGCAAAAAACTTTGAAATGCCCCAATTTATAATGAATACTATGGAAACTATTGGAGCTACACTTGTTCCAATTGCAATGATTGCTATTGGTATGAAATTAGAGCTAAAAAATATCTTCTACAAACTAAATGTAGTGACATCAGCAATTATTATTAAGATGTTTGTTGTTCCTGTAATTGTATTATTTGCTTTTTCTATTTTTTATACTTTAGATGATACATGGAGTAAAACAACTATTTTAGAAGCTGCTATGCCTCCTATGACTATGGCGGTTGTTTTAGCTATAAAAGGTGGACTTGATGAGAGATTAGCAATTAATGCTTTAGTTATTGGGGTATTATTATCATTATTAAGTGTTACAGGTTTTTACTACTATCTTGGATAATAGTAAACTTACTGTAAAATATCACCAACAGATATTCTTTTTCCTTTTAGAAAATCTACTGCACTAACAGCTTTTTTTGAAGGTGCTTGTAAAGTTTGAACTTCTATAGAACCCTTTTTACAAGCTATTACAACTGAATCTTTATTTATTTCAAGGATTTTACCTTCTTCATTAAAAGATTCTTCTTCTACAAGTTTTACATCTTTTAGTTTTAAGCCACTTTCTAAAAAAATACCTGGCCAAAAAGAGTATGCTTTATATTTTAAATATAGTTTTTTTGCATCTAAAAGATTTACTAAGCCATGTTCTTTTTTAATCTTTTTACAAAAACTCACTTGCGCTTGATTTTGTTTTTTTGGATTTATCTTTTCATAATTATCTAAAGTTGTAATAGTTAAACTTGCAGCAATATCAGATAGTTTTGAAAAAGCCTCAACAACATCCATAGTAGGAGTGATTTTTAAATACTCTAAACCTAAAATATCACCACTATCAAGTCCTTCTTCCATAAGCATAGAAGTTACACCTGTATATTCATCATCGTTTAGTAATGATTCTTGAATAGGACTTGCCCCTCTATATTTTGGTAAAAGTGAGGCATGAAGGTTGATACAAGGAGCAATATCTAAAATCTCTTTTGGTAATATTTGTCCATATGCAGCAACAATTATAAAATCAGGAGCTAAAGCTTTAATCTCTTCTTCAACTTCTTTATTTGCTCTTAATTTTAAAGGTTGAAAAACTGGAATATCTAAAGAGTTATCTAAACAAAACTGTTTAATATGAGGAGCAGTTAAAACTTGCTTTCTTCCTACAGGTTTGTCTGGTTGAGTATAAAGAGCAACAACATTATAAGAACTATTAATTAGTCTTTCAAATATCTTTGTTGCATAGTCTGGTGTTCCCATAAGCACAATTCGTTTAGACATATTACTATCCTTTTATAATCTTCTAAAAGAGAAGATATTTATTAAAAATTAGATTTGTTTTTTAAATAAAGTTCCACTTTTATGATTTTCATCAACTAAAAAATCATAAGCATTTGTTAAATCAAAACCTGATGATAAATACATCATTTTGTTTCTTTTTAATAAAAAGTGTGCAGCTTTTAGTTTAGTAACTATACCACCTGTTGCAAATTCTGAGTTTGGAGTATGTTTCATCTCAAGTTCATCATCTTCAATAAAGTTTACAATTTTTCTCATTTTTGCATCTGGATTCTCATGAGGGTTTGAATCATATAAACCATCTACATCAGAAAGTATTGCTAAAATATCAGCATCAAAGAAATGTGCAGCATGTGCTGCTAATTGGTCATTGTCACCAAATAAAAGCTCTTTATTTGCAATTACATCATTTTCATTTAAAATAGGGATAATATCATTACTTAAAAGTATTTCCATAACCCCTTTTGCATTTGCTGATCTTTTTCTTGAATCAAAATCTTCTTCAACTAAAAGCATTTGAGCACACTTAAGACCATGTTCTCTAAACCTTTTTTTATAATGTTTCATTAATAAAGGTTGTCCAATAGCTGCCAATGCTTGTCTATTTAAAATTTGTGTACGGTCTAAATCTAAAGCAGTATTTCCTGCTGCTACTGCACCAGAAGATACTAAAATTACTTCTAATTTTTTTTCATTTTTTAGTTTTGCTATTAAATCAACTAAATTGTTTAATCTTTCAATTGCTAAAACACTGCCTTCTCTTAAAACAGCACTTCCTACTTTAATAACAACTCTTTTCATTATTTATTTTGTCCTAGTAATTCATATAGAGCAAATCTAATTGACTCTGTATTTAAATGTGTCACCGAAGAGATTGGTAACACGAAAAATGGCTTATTCTCATCAAATTTTGAATAAGTTAAATCTTGTACATAATATGGTAAGGATTTATCAAAACCATATGAATTCTCTTTTGATACTTCTAATCCTATTTCTTCAATAAAATCTTTAATATCAGCTTCTAAATCTTCTCCATAATAAGCATCTGTTTTAGTTAAGGCAATAGCAAAATTTCTACCACTAAGTTCTTCAGAGAACTTTTTAACTTCTTCTTTTAAAACTTCATACTGTTCTATTGCTGTTCTATAATTAGCAATATCAATAGTAAATAATAAAGTTTTTGTTCTTTCAATATGTCTTAAGAACTCTAATCCTAAACCTCTTCCATCACTTGCACCATCAATAATTCCTGGGATATCTGCCATTACAAATGAATTATATTCTCCAACTTCAACAACTCCTAGTTTTGGAGTTAAAGTTGTAAACTCATAATTTGCAATCTCAGGAGCTGCATTTGATGTAGTAGAAATAAGTGTAGATTTTCCAACATTTGGATAACCAACTAACCCTACATCTGCAATAAGTTTTAACTCAAGTCTAATCTCTTTACTTTCACCTGGTAATCCTGGCTGAGAATATGTAGGTCTTTGATTTCTTGAGTTTTTAAAGTGAGTATTACCTAAGCCACCTTTTCCACCTTCTAAGAAAACTTCTCTTTGACCTTCTTCTAAAAGGTCTAATAATACTTCATCTGTTTCATTATCAATTACTTGTGTTCCTGGAGGAACAACTAAAACCATTGGTTGTGCAGATTTTCCAGTTCTTCTACCACCTTCACCTTGCTTACCATTTTCGGCTTTTAAAATTTTTCTTCCTTTATACCAAGATAAAGTGTCAGTATTACTATCAACAAGAAATACTACATCTCCACCTTTTCCACCGTCTCCACCGTCAGGTCCACCTTTGATAACAAACTTCTCTCTTCTAAAAGAAGAACAACCTTGTCCACCCTTTCCTGAGGTTACAGTGAATTTTACACTATCTACAAACACATTAAATCCTTTTTTAAATGTTTACTAAATAAGGCTCCTTATAAAACCCATTATTAAGAAGGGATCTTACAAGGAACCTATAATTTCTTTATATTAAAAAAGGGTGTAGGCAAAATGCACTACACCCTTTTGAGAAAATTGTTTTAATTAAACTTTTTATGAAGCGTATACAGAAACTTTTTTTCTAGTTTTACTTTTCACGTCAAATTTAACTACACCATCAATTAGTGCATAAATTGTATGATCTCTTCCGATTCCTACATTTTCTCCACAGTGTACTTTTGTACCTCTTTGTCTAATAATGATGTTACCAGCTCTTACTGTTTCTCCACCAAATTTTTTAACACCAAGTCTTTTTCCAGCTGAATCTCTATTATTTTGAGTACTTCCTTGACCTTTCTTGTGAGCCATTTCTTATCTCCTTAAATTATGCAGCGATTTTAGTAATTCTAATTTTAGTGAAGCTCTTTCTGAAACCTCTTTTTAACTTAGAATCTTTTCTTCTTCTTTTTTTGTAAATGATAACTTTTTTAGCTCTATTTACACCAGTTCCATCTAATACAACCTCTGCTTCAACTTTTGCAGAAGAAACAGCATCACCAGTTTTTAATTCACCATCATTAACAGCTAAAACATCAGTGATTTCAAGAGTTTCTTTAGCAGCTTGACCAGTATAATCGATATCTAAAACATCACCTTCAGTCACTTTATACTGCTTACCACCACACTTAATAATTGCGTACATATTTATTCCTCTAACTTATCAATTCTTTATTAACTTTTTGCTTTAACGGGACGAAATACTATCCAATTGTAGTTTAAAGTTTCTTTAAGCGTAAATGTTTATTTTAATAATAATCGTATGGTTGAGCAATTGCATCAATTACAATCATTGAATTCATTGGTAAACCTTTAGCTGATATAGTAGTTCTTACAGGTTTGTGTTCACCAAATGCTTCAGCACAAAGAACATTTACTACACCAAAATCTTCCATATTTTCTAAATAAATTGTTATTTTAATTACATTATCCATACCACATAATGCGTCATCTAGTAGATTTCTTAAGTTTTCAAATACTTGTCTTGTTTGAACCTTAATATCTCTTTCAACCATATTTCCATCTACATCTAAAGGTACTTGACCTGAAGTATAAATTAGACCATTTGCTTTAACAGCTTGAGAATAAGGACCAATTGCTGCTGGTAATTTTTTAGAGTTGATTTTTTCCATCTATATTTCCTAAAAACTTAAATTTAGAAAAATTATATACTTTTTTCTTAAATATTTAATTAAAGATTGTAACTTACAAGTTTACCTTGTTTTAATTGTCTTAAATTGTCTTGCACTTTTCTTAGTTTAAAACCTTTTTCTTTCAAATTTAATGTTTGATCATATTTTAAAGAAGTCAATTTTTTGGTATAAAAAGTATAAAGTAATACGATTAACTCTTCTTTTAATCTTTGCTCATCATAAACTTCAAGTTTATCATTTAATAAAATCCCATTTAAAGATATATTTTCTGGATCACTTATTAAAAGTTCAAACTCGTTTTTATGGTATTCAAACATAGATATATCCACAATATCAAGTACCATATCTAATCTCTTAGGATTTTCTAATATTGACCTAATAATACAAAGTTCTGCAATATCTATTTTACTTAAATTTACATCAGTTCGTCTAACTACATCAGAACTAACTTTAATAAGATTTTCTCTTACATTTAGCTTTTGAGCTAAATATCTTTTGTATTCATCTTGGTACAATTCACTTAAAGTTTTTAAATAATCATTTGTCTCTATTAATGCTTTTTGTTTCTGACTTGGAATATTTATATCATATTTTGAAATTATATAATCAATAGTATAAGAAATAAAGTTTTGAGGATTTGAGAAAATTTTATTTAACTCTTCTATCTTACCTTCTTTAACCATATCAGCGGGATCTCTTCCTTCCCCAAAGATAACAACTCCACCTTCAAAATTTCCTTGAGAAAGCATAACAGACGCTTTATATGCAGCAGCTAATCCTGCTTTATCTCCATCATAAGCTAAAATAATTTGAGGTTCTCCTCTTCTTAAAAGAGGTAAATGATCCTTTGTAAGTGCAGTTCCTAAAGTTGCAACTGCTGTATTAAATCCTGCTTGATGAAGCATAATTACATCTAAATATCCTTCAGTAACAATCATTCTATTTTTTTTATAAATATTCTCTTTTGCTAAGTTATAGCCGTATAAAAGTTTTGATTTGTTAAATAGTTTTGTCTGGGGAGAATTTATATACTTTGCATTGTGTCCTGAGATTGTTCTTCCACCAAAACCAACAACTTTGCCACTTTGTGAATAAATAGGGAAAGTTATTCTTTCAATAAATCTTGCATATAAACCATTATGCCCTGTATCAATAAGACCTAAATCTTTTGCTTCTGCAAGATTAAGATGATTGTTTTTTAAAAAGTTGATTGTATCATTGGAATAAGGAGCATAGCCAATTTCAAATTTTTCAACTGAAAACTCTGAAATTCCCCTACTTTTTATATACTCTTTTGCAGTTTGATTTGAAACAAAAAGCTTTTGATAAAATTTATTTGCTTCTTCTAAAACTTTTGTGTCTTGTCTTTGTTGATTAACATTATCATATGTTAAAGTAACATTATACATTGAAGCTAATTTTTCTAAAGTTTCAGGATAAGAAAGTTTTTCATACTCCATTACAAACTTTATTGAGTCACCACCTACTCCACATCCAAAACAGTGATAGATTTGCTTTTGAGGACTAACTACAAAAGAAGGAGTGTCTTCACCATGAAAGGGGCAACAAGCTTTAAAGTTTGCACCACTTTTTTTTAATTCTAAAAACTGAGATATTACATCTACAACATCTAGGTGATTTTTTAAATTTTCAATTGACTCTTTTGTTATCATTTTGGGATTATACCCAAAAATTTATAATAGTATATGTGCTTTTATGATATGATATTTAATATTTTATAATTAAGGCATTTCTTGGATAGTTTTATTATTGAATATAGGGACCCTTTATTTGGTGTAATTATATTTTTTACTTTAATTTTTACCATCTCATTTATAACATACTCTTTCTCTCTTTATAAAGAAAGAAGAGCAAGAAAAGATTATAGAGAACTTCTTAAAAGATTTGAAATAGGCAAACTAAAAGAAGAGGATTATGTACATCTATATAAAACCTATAATCTACCATTTGATTCTATTATTTTATTAGCATCAACTTTTATTCATAAAGGTAATTACAATAAAGCAATTTCTGTTTATCTTGCACTTTTAGAACATGTTACAGATAGAGTAAAAAAAGAAGAGCTTTTAGAGCTACTAGGAACCACTTATTTTAAAGGTGGTTTTATGCAAAGGGCAAAAGAGATTTTTCTAAAAATCTTAAAGTTTTCACCTAGAAATACCCATGCTTTAAAATATTTACTTGTTGTAAATGAAAAACTAAATGACTATAAAAGTGCAAAAGAGATCATAGATTGTTTAGATGAACTTGGAGAAACAATCTCTAATGATAAACTATTTATTGAAACTCTGATAATAATAAATGACCCAGTAAAATCTTTTGAAAAAAAGAGCATGGAACTATTTGATGTTTTAAAAGAAACCCCACAAGTTCAAAGATTAATCGCTAAGTTTTATCTAACATATAATAAAGAGTTCTTTTGGGAAAATATAAAACTTTTTGATACTACAAAACTAACTGATTTAATGTGGTATTTAAATTTTGAAGACATAGATTTTGAAAAGATTTCAGAAGATAAATTTTTAACAGAACTATTTAATGCAAAAGGATACTTAAACAATATAAATCATAGTGATGATTTTGTTTTTGATATTTTGATTGCACTTAATAATCATGAACATAAAATTCCGGCAACAATTGATTTTGAGTTTATTTGTTCTTCATGTAAACATATTCATCCTATGTTTGAAGCTAGATGTCCAAACTGCCAAAGTATATTAACATTTGATGTAAAACACCATCTAACAAAGGATTTAGTTGAAAGAAATCAATCTCTACAGTGATGGTTCCTCTTTAGGAAACCCAGGACCTGGTGGCTGGGGTACAATCTTAGAGTACAAAGGAACTGAAAAAGAGCTTAGTGGAGCTCAAGATAATACTACAAATAACCAAATGGAACTTAAAGGTGTAATTGAAGGACTTAAGGCTTTAAAACAGCCTTGTAAAGTTAATATTATTTCAGATTCTACTTATGTAGTTAAAGGTATAAATGAATGGTTAAATGGGTGGGTTAGAAACAATTGGAAGACTTCTGCAAAAAAACCAGTAAAAAATGTTGAATTATGGCAAGAATATATAAATGTTTCAGAAAAACACACTATAATAGCAAATTGGGTTAAAGGGCATGCAGGACATTTTCATAATGAAAGATGTGATATACTTGCACGAACTGAAGCGGAAAAATTAAAAGGAGAGAATAATGGATGATTATTCAAAATTAGAGAAGTGTTTGGATTATCAGTTTAAAAACAAGGATCTGATAATCGAAGCACTTACTCATAAAAGCTATAAAAAGCCTTATAACAATGAAAGGCTAGAGTTTTTAGGAGATGCTGTATTAAACTTAATAGTTGGAGAATATTTATTTAAAAAGTTCCCTAAATCAAATGAAGGTGAACTTTCTAAAATAAGAGCTAGTTTAGTAAATGAAACAGGTTTTACAAAACTTGCCAATCAAATTAAGTTAGGTGATTATATTTTTATTTCAAATGCAGAAGAAAGAAACAAAGGTAGAAGTAAAGCTTCTATTCTTTCTGATGCTTTTGAAGCAATCATGGGTGCAATATATTTAGAATCAGGCTTAGAGGTTTTAAAACCTATTATTTTAAAACTTTTAGAAGAATCATATGACAAAATCAATCTTGATGTACTATTTAGTGACTATAAAACTGCTTTACAAGAGATTACTCAAGCACAATTTGGAACAATTCCTGAATATAAGATTGAAGGTTCTTATGGACCTGATCATAAAAAAGAGTTTGAAGTATCAATTTGGATTGATGGAAAATCTTATGGTAAAGCCATAGGAAAAAGTAAAAAATTAGCCCAACAAGCAGTTGCAAAAATAGCAATTGATAAGCTAAAAGGAAATGTTTAATGAATAGTTTTGGAAATAAACTAAAGTTTACTACTTTTGGAGAAAGTCATGGAAGAGCTTTAGGATGTATTGTTGATGGAGTTCCTGCTGGGATTAATATAGATGAGTCTTTTATTCAAGCAGAAATGGATAGAAGAAAGCCTGGACAAAATGCTTATGCAACTCCTAGAAAAGAGTCAGACAAAGTAGAAATTTTAAGTGGTGTATTTGAAGGTAAAACAACAGGTACTCCTATTTCTATGGTTATTTTTAATGAAAACCAAAAAAGTAGAGATTATACAAATGTAAAAGATCTATTTAGACCTGGTCATGCGGATTTTACATATTTTGAAAAGTATGGAGTTAGAGACTACAGAGGTGGAGGAAGAAGTTCTGCTAGAGAAACAGCTGCAAGAGTTGCAGCTGGTGCTATTGCAAAACTTTTACTAAAAGAATTAAATATTGAAGTTGTAAGTGGTATTTGTGAAATTGATGGTATCAAATCTTCAAAACTTGATTTTGAATTTGCTAAAACATCGGAAATATACACTTTAGACAAAAATAAAGAAGAGTTCCAAAAAGAAGCTATTATAAATGCAAAAAAAGATCATAACTCAGTTGGTGGAGTTGCTTTTGTAAGAGTTAAAAATGCTCCTGCTGGTCTTGGGGAACCTCTATACAACAGACTTGATGCACAAATTGCTAATGCTATGATGGGAATCAATGCTGTAAAAGCTGTTGAAATTGGAGAGGGAACTGAATCAAGCTCTAAAAAAGGTAATGAAAATAATGACCAAATGAGAGCTGATGGTTTTAAAACTAATCATAGTGGTGGTATTTTAGGTGGTATTAGTACTGGTGCAGATATTGATACAAAAGTATATTTTAAACCAACACCATCTATTTTTATTAAACAAGAGACTATTGATGTAAACAACAATGAAGTTGATTGTGAATTAAAAGGAAGACATGATCCTTGTGTTGCTATAAGAGGAAGTGTTGTTGCTGAATCAATGATGTCTTTAGTTATTGCAGATATGTTACTATTAAATATGAGTAGTAAAATTGAAAATATTAAAAAAGTTTATAATTAATTAGATGATTTACTTATTTTTTAAGATTCTTTTTGTAGTATTTATTTAATCCTTTACTTTGGTCAAGTTGAAAGGACAGCGGGTTTTGCCCGCTTTTTTTACTAATACTTTGCTTGTATTTTATCCTATTTAGAATTTATACTTAATTCCTACTCCAATAACCCTCTCATCAGCATATGTTGCAAGAGAGACAAGTGAACTTGATTGATAATATGTTATATATTTTTCATTTGTTAAATTTTTAGCAAAAGCATAAATATCAAAACCTGAATATTTATAACCAATTTTAGCATCTAATGTCGTATAGCCTTTATTTTTTAAAAATTCTTTTTGTCTATCATCATAAAAATATAAAGAACCTTGATTTTTTATATCACCTCTTGCATAAAAACCATTTGGATTGTAATATGTAATACTTAAACTTGCTGTATGAGAAGGAGTATTTTCTATTTTATTTCCACTAAAATTATAATCACCTGCATCATATGAATCATACTTCGTATCTATAAAACCAAATGCTCCATTTATCTCTATTGTATCAGTTGGAAGATAAGTAAAATCAAACTCTATACCTTGAGAATGAGCTTTATTGGCATTATCTGTATAATAATTTCCTAATACTTGTTTATAAATATGAATATCATTAATATTCATTCTAAATATTGATGCATTTAAGATAAGATCATCAAAAATACTCTTTACTCCAATTTCATAGTTTATAGATTCTTGTGGTTCAAACCTATTATTCTTTTCATTTGAAGAAGAGGCAAAGCTATTAAATCCACCTGCCATATAGCCCTTTGAAATAGAAAAATAAGTAGTAAAATTGTCATTTATTTTATAAGACAAAGCACCCTTTGGAATAAAGACATCCCAAGTCTTATCAGCATTAAAATCAAAACTTGAAGTGCCGTTATTCACCTTCATATCTATATCTTTTTTTATTCTTTGATACCTACCTCCTAGTGTAAAATCAATATTATTATTTAAAGGTATAATCATTTGGGAGAATATTGCACTAGTGTCATTATTACTAGTTGAAATTGCATTTGCATATGCAGCTTTTACTCCTGACATATAAAGGGTTTGACTATAAGGGTCTTCTTCAATTTTGTCAGAGTCATAATACAATCCTCCTATCCATTTAATATTTTCACCCTTATTTGATACTCTTATTTCATTAGAATAAGTCTCAGTATTAGTATTTCTAGTCATAAAAGAGCCATCAAGAGTGGTGTTAGCTGTAAAATCAATATCATAAGTACTTTTAAAATCTGTATTTTTATGTGATGTAATAGCTTCAAAAAGATAATTATCCGTTTCATATTTTAAATTTAAACTCTGAGTATCTATTTCATTTTTTTCAATTGTAGGCATATCAAAGTTACTATTTTCAACAGATTTCTTACTAAATTGATCTAAACTCACTACATTTTGTAAGACGCTATAATTTCCCCAATAATTTTTTGTTTTTTCCTTTTTAACTACTAATTTTGTAGAAAAGTTATCAGTAACTTTAAAATATAAAGATGAGCCGAATTTATAACTTCTTTCTTTTGCAGCTTTATCATTATTATCATAACTATTTGTAATCCAACCATCATCAGAAGATAATTGAGAATTTAAATTTAGAAAAAGTTTATCTTTAAGTATTGGAGTATTTAGATTAAAAGTCTCTATATTATAGTTATTACTTCCATATTCAAAGCCAATACTTCCATTTATTTCATTAGATGGTGATTTTGTTATTATATTAATAACTCCTCCAATTGCATCCTTTCCATATAAGGTTCCTTGTGGTCCTCTTAATACTTCAATCTTTTCTATGTTTTCCATAGAAATCTCAAATGCATTTCTACTACTTGTTGGGACGCCATCCACATAAATTACAATTGGATTTGAATTAGTAAACATTGAAGTATTTAAACCCCTAAAATTTATAGCTCCTCCATGGTTTTCAGGATTCATATACATATTAGGAATTATCTTTATTACATCAGAAACACTTTTTATACCTTGCATTTCAATACTCTCTTCATCAATTATTGTGATACTTTGAGGTACATCTTTAATATTTTCTTCTACTTTATTAGCAGTTACTGTGATCTCATCTAGTTTATTAATTGAATTACTTGCAAAAATAACTTGACAATTAATTAATACAAATAAAAAGATTTTTAATTCTTTTTTTAAATACATCTATTCTCCTATATTAATAGTAATTTAAGTATTATTATATTTTAATTAATACTAATTATCAATATTTATATATGTTTAAAAGGAATATTTTTATGACTAAAGGTAATAAATGAGTAGATACATTTCATCAAATGAACTTTGGGATACTATTTGCAAAAAGTTGTGTTATCCCAACAGTAATAGAGGGAAAAATAATATTTTTATAAATGATGATTTTGGAAAAATAAATGTTAACCATTTTAGTACAGGATTTGGAATTATCTATTCTTCTTTTGTTGCAAATTTTTATGAAGACACCATACTTGAAAATTGTAATTCATATAATTCATCTTTTCTAAGTTTTAATACAGGAAACACTATTTATATGAAAGATTCCTTTACTAAAAATGAAATGCAATGGGATTCAAATATTTGCCTAAACGGAGAACAACATTCAGGGCATATATCTTTTTCTAAACACAAAAAAAATCAACAAGTTATAATGCATTATATTGGTTTAGATAATAACTTATTTAAAGATTTTATACAAAATAATCAATATTATAAAGATATTGAACCTTTATATAAAAGTGAACTTATTGAAGTGAATTTTAATAATTATATTAATAAACATCAAAAAACATTACTTAATGATTTACTTCTTACATCTTCATTAGAAGATAAACTTCAAACTTTATATTTAGAATCAAAACTGTTAGAACTTATTTATGCAAGTGTTAACTCTGTAGAAGTACAAAGTAAAATAAATGATATATACTTAAGTGCACAAGATATAGAATCTTTAAATAGAGCTAAAAATTTTCTAATTAATAATATAACCAACCCTCCATCATTAAAAGAGTTAGCCTATAAGTCAGCAATAAATGAATTTAAATTAAAAAAAGGATTTAAACAAGTTTTTGGGAATACAGTCTATGGATTTTTGCAAGAATATAGATTATTTAAGGCTAAAGAGCTTCTTGAATTTAATGAAATAAATATAAATGAAGCCTCTTTATTAGTTGGATATAAATGTTCAAGTCATTTTAGCAAAATATTTAAAAAACAATTTGGAATATCTCCATTGGAAATAAAAAAAGAGAATCGTCGCAAAATTTATTATTAATGATTTATTTTACTTTTATTAGTTTATCTTGCACAAAATCACTAAATGTACTTAATACATTTTTATGTTCTGTAGCAATAAAAACTGAAGTTCCATTCTCTTTTAACTCTTCTATAGGTAGATTCTCTTTATTTGGAAGAATTAATACATTAAAATGGTTTTCTTTACACTCTTTTATGATATCATCACTTGTATGAGGATGAGTGTTTTTGATTAACTTGACTTCTGTTATATTTTGTCCTGTAACATCTAATACAGTGAGATAATTAGATTCTTCAAATGAGCTTTCTACTTTAGATAAGTAACTCATATTTTCATTTGTAGGGAATACTATTCTATTCATAGCAGATCCTTTTTATTAATAGATGGATAATTTAAGAAAGTTTCAAAACATCAGTACAAAAAGAAAGAGTGAAAAAAAGTAATGACTAGGGAAAAGACAATTATATATTTTTATTTCCAATTGTAACTGATGTTTAAAAATATATTCCATATAAGCAAATATAATATATTAAATCTGTAAAATAAGGAAACCAATAAAGGTCACACTAAAAAAGAAGATCACACAAACTTACTTTACAAATATGTAGGAATGAATGTTATATCACTTAATGAACATATGACCGAATTATAACAACTTTTTGAGCATATGTCAAGTATATTTTAAATATTTTATGCTAAAATCAAATTATATAAAATACAAGGTAATAAATGGCTAGAGAAAAACTTCAAAGAAAACTTGAACTAAAGCCTGTGTCCAAGTATTTTGGACCTAAAGATCATAAGGCTAAACAAGATGTAATTTTACTACATGAAGAGCTTGAAGCAATTCATTTAATGGACTCATTTTGTATGTATCAAGAGGATGCTGCAAAAAAGATGAACGTATCAAGAGCTACTTTTGCAAGAATTATTAAAAGTGCTAGAAAAAAAATTTCCCTTGCATTAATTACAGGTAGTAATATTAAAGTACATGAAATCAAAAATGAATTTCATATTGCAGTATGCTCTAATAGTAATACAAAATTAGAATATGCAGATGCAACTGCTAAATATATCTGGATTTATTTTATTAAAGATTATAAACTTAAATCTTCAAACTGTATAAATAATCCAATGTTTGAAAATGAAGATGAAGCTGCATGCAACGTATTGCCAGATGTTTTATATGATTATAAAACAAACTATTTCTTACTTGAAGATGTAGATTATGATTTAAAAATTTCTTTAATTGCTAAGGGAATTTATCCAATATTACAAGCAGAAATAACAGAAGATAAATTAGTAGATATATTTCAATAAGAGGTAACTCTTATTGAAATTCATATTTTAACTCTTCTAACCTAGCTATTCTATCTTCAGTTGTTGGATGAGTTCTAAAAAAATCACCAAATGAAGTTTTTTTACCTGAAAAAGGATTTACAATAAACATATGAGCTGTTTGCTCAGTTGCATTGTTTATTTCATACCCTCTTCTTGCATAATTTTCTAATTTTGATAAAGCACTTTGAAGACCTGCTGGATTTTTAGTCATTCTTGCAGCACCTTCATCTGCCATATATTCCCTACTTCTACTTACACTCATTTGAATAATTGAAGCAGCTAATGGTAAAACTATAGCCATAATTATCATAACAATTGGATGAGCACCTTGTCTATTATTCCCTCCAAATATCGCACCAAATTGCATAATATTTGCAATCATTGCAATTGCACCTGCAAATACCGCTGCTATAGTTCCAATTAAAATATCATAATGTTTTATATGAGATAATTCATGGGCAATTACTCCTTCTAACTCTTGTTCATTTAACATTTCATATAAACCCATAGTAACTGCAACTGCTGCATTCTCATGATTTCTTCCTGTTGCAAAGGCATTTGGTGTATGGTCTGGTATTAAATAAACCTTTGGCATTGGTAAGTCTGCTTTTTCCACAAGCTTTTGTGTTATTCTATATACAGGATGTGAAACATCATCTATAGGGGTTGCATTATAGTGCTTTAAGACTTGCTTATCAGAATAATAGTAGGCGTAGAAATTCATTCCCCCTGCTAAAAGAAAAGCAATAAGCATACCATTTGAACCTCCAAAAGAGTAACCTATAAATACAAATAATACTGTTAGAAGAGCTAACAAAAATACTGTTTTTGCTTGTTCCATATTTATCCTTATAGTTTTTGTTATTTTAACATCTATTTATTAATAAATTTTAAATAATTATAACTTTTTTAATATGGAATTATCGTGGTAAGGAACTTTTGCACTTGGCGTTCGTTTTGAAGTACTTTCTAAATGAACGTCTTGGTCATCAAAGAAAATATCAGCACCAAAAGCTTCTACTACTTCATACTTATCAACTCCACCTAAAAAGAATGACTCATCTAGTCTAACTCCCCATTGAGAAAGTGTTCTAATTACTCTTTCATGAGCTGGAGAGTTTCTAGCAGTAATTAAAGCTGTTCTTATAGGTGTTTGTTCTTCAGGGTACTTATCTTGTAAACTTGAAATAAGTCTTAACAATTGAGCAAAGGGACCAGATTGTAAAGCATTAGTTGCATTCTTTTTTTCGTATTCTAAAAATGCTTCTAAACCTTGAGTTTTGTATATAATTTCAGACTCTTCAGAAAAAAGAACAGCATCACCATCAAATGCAATTTTTACTTGATTTGAATAATTATCTTTATCTTCTTGATATGGTAAGATTCTTGCTGCTGCAATTCCTTCATTTATGGCATTTTGTACATCTATTTCATTTGCAGATAAAAAAAGATCTACCTTAAAAGGTTTAAGATATTTTGAAATATCACTTCCTCCACTCCATGCAGACCTAGCTATATCTAATTCATATTTTTCAATTGATTTTGTTATTCTTAAAGAAGTTGCAGCATTATTTCTTGAAAGAATAATTACTTCAACTTGTTTTTCAGGAAAATCTTCATTAATTTTTAAAAGATTCTTTACAAGTCTAAAACCTGTTCCTTTTTGAATAATTTCATCTTCTTTCTCAATTTGATGTTTATAATATTCATCAAGACCTTTGTTTTCAAAAATTTCATTTTCATCTTCTAAATTGAATAAAGCTCTTGAAGAGATTGCAATAACTAATTTTTTTTCTAAATCATAACCCAAAATATACTCCAGTTTGTATCTTTGACAATTATACAAAAAAAGATATAATATACTCTCTTAGGAGAAAAGATGAAAAAGCTTTACTTAATAAGACATGCAAAATCTGATTGGTCAAACCCAAATTTAGAAGACTTTGACAGACCTTTAAATAAAAGAGGAGAAGAAAATGCTCCTTTTATGGCAACAATTTTAAAACAAAAAAATTCAAATCCAGACTTAATAATATCAAGCCCTGCATATAGAACAAAAAAAACTGCAAAAATAATAAAAAAAGGTGTTAGCTTTAAAGGCAAGATACTTTTTGATGAACATCTATATGAGGCTTCACTAAAAACATCCCTTGAAATTATAAACTTTATAAATGATGATTATGATACTGTATTTTTAATAGGTCATAATCCCACTTTAAATATGCTTGGATTTTATTTTGTTGATTTCAATGAAAACTTACCAACATGTGGAGTTCTTGAAATTGAGTTTGATTGTGATTCATGGAGAGAAGTTAATAAAAAAAGTGCAAAACTAATATCTTTTGAATATCCTAAAAAAAAGTATTAAAACTTTTACTTTTTCTATCTATTTTTATTACTTTTCAAGTAAAAAGTATTTAAAATTGATTAATTACAATTAATTGCTAGGTAAATAAATGAAAACACTTTATATTATGAGACATGCAGATAAGGATACTTCAAATCCAAATATAGATGATTATGACATTCAAATAACCCCAAAAGGTTTAAAAGATGTAGAAAATGTTTCAAAAAAATTAAAAGCAAAAAATGTTTTACCTGATTTATTAGTTGCAAGTCCAGCTCTTAGAACTAAACAAACAGCTGAAATACTTGCAAAAGAGCTAGGTTATGAAAAGAATATTATGTACAACGAAGTACTATTTCAAGCCTTTGTTAATGAAGTAATTGAATCAATCACTTATACTTTTGATGATGTAGATACACTAATGATAGTTGGACATAACCCATCACTAACCGCACTTGGTGTTAATCTTGTTGGTTTAAAAGAAAAAATACTTATGGGAGAGGGCTTAAAAATAGAGTTTGATTGTAATTCTTGGACTTCTATTGATATTTCAAATGCAAAACTTTGCTATCACATAAAGCCTGATTAATCTAAAAGTTTTCCAGCAAGGTTTCCACTTGCAAAAGACCATTGCAAGTTGTAACCTCCACAAGGACCATCTAAATCTACAACTTCACCACAAAAATATAAACCTTTTACAAGCTTACTTTGCATTGTTTTTGGATTTATTTGTTTTAAACTTATTCCTCCTCTTGTAATCATAGCCCTTTCAAAACCTAAGTGATTTGTAATAGTTAAAGGTGTATTTACTAAAATCTTTACTAGATTTTGTCTTACTTCACCTTTTAATTCTTTAAACTTTAATTCATAATCAGCATGGACTAACTTACTCAACTCTTTAATAACAGAATCTGGTAATAAAGGATTTAAAGTTTCTAAAATATTGAAATCTAGATTTTTTGATGTTCTTTTTTTTATATATGAAAAAAGTTCTTCTTCATTTTTACCTTTTAGCATATTTATTAAAATAGGAACTTCTCCATACTTCTCAAGTAAAGGAGTAATCTCCCTTGAAAAATCTAAAACAACTGGACCCCTTACACCTTTGTTTGTAAAGATTAAATCTCCTGTTTTTTTAAGGTTTTTGTATTTTTTTATATTTATACTAACTTGTGCTTTTGCTATTGTATCAGCGCGACATTGTGCAACCCAAGTCTCTTTTGTAAGTAAAGGAGTCATTGCAGGATGTAAAGAAGTTACTTTGTGTCCTGAAGCTTTTGCAAAAGTATAACCATCACCATTTGCTCCAAGCTTAGGATAACCTAAACCTCCTGTAGCTACAATAACTTTTGCTGTGCTAACTTCACCTTTTGAAGTACAAACTTTCTTAACACAGTTATCTTCAAAAACTATATCATCTACTTTTGTACTATAAGCAACTTCTACTCCTACATTAAAAAGTTCTTCTTCTAAAGCTTTTATTATAGTTGAAGAGTTATGAGTAACTGGAAATACTTTAAAACCATCAGGGATATGTGTTTCTACACCAATTTGTTCTAAAAAGTTTATAAGGTCTTGATGATTGAAATCTTTAAGTGCATCAAACATAAACTTACCATTTTTTCCAAATGAGTTCATAAAATCTTCATTTGAAAGAGTATTAGTAAGGTTACATCTTCCTCCACCTGTAGCTTTTAATTTAGGACCTAGTTTCTCTTGTTGTTCGCATAGAAGAACAGCTTTGCCATTTCTTGCTGCAACAATTGCAGATATCATACCAGCAGCCCCTGAACCTATGACTACTAAATCGTAATTAGTTTTCATTTAAATTTTTCCCATTAACTGTAATTTGTATAGATAGAAGTATCTATTTTAGGTTAGTTCAAGGCTAGAAATAAAAGTTTAGCTAGGAGCATACTAAAAGTATGTGACTTATAAACTTTTATAATAACGAAGAAATCATCAAAAGAAATACTTCTATTATTTTCCTAAGCAGAAAGAACCAAACATAACATCTAACATCTGGTCATGTTCATATGGTCTAGTAATATTTGAAATAGAAGCTAAAGCTTCATCTATGTGGTGTGCAAAAAACTCTAACTCCCCAGTTTGCAATGGTATAAATGCTTGTTTTATATGAAAATAAGTGTTTTCTACTTCATCTACTTGTCTTTTTGAAACTAAAGTCATATCATCACTATGAGTATTTGAGTCTAATATTACTTCTATTTTTTGTATTAAAGGGGTAATAGTTTCTTTAGTACTTAGGCTAACATAATTTTCTAAACTATTTTTTTCAAATTTGTTTTCTAAATCACATTTATTTAAAACAGTAATTATTTCTTTATGAGAGTTTTCTTCTAAAAGATTAATAATTTTTCTATCTTCTTCATCTAAAACTTTGCTATTATCAAAAAGAGCAATTACAATATCTGCTTCATTTACTGCTTCAATAGATTTCTCAATACCAATTTTTTCAATTACATCAGAAGCTTCTCTAATACCAGCAGTATCAACTATTTTGATTATATGAGTTCCAATTTTAACAGACTCCTCAATAGTGTCCCTAGTTGTTCCAGCAATATCAGAAATAATAGCTCTATCAAAATTTAGAAGTTTATTTAAAAGTGAAGATTTTCCAACATTTGGTTTTCCAACAATAGCAACTTTAAAACCTTCAATTAAACCTTCTCTTCTTTTACTTGCGTCAAGGGTATTTGATAGTTTTTCTTCTATTTTATTAAGCTTATTTTGAATTTGTTCAAAAATATCACTTGGTAAATCCTCTTCTGCATAATCAATATTTACTTCTGTATATGCAAGCATAAAAAGTAAATCTTCTCTAATATCATTTACAAAATCTGTTAATTCACCCTTTAGCTGTTTTGCTAATAATTTAACCGCATCTTCACTTCTTGCTTCTATAATTTTAGCGATAGCTTCTGCTTTTGTAAGGTCAATCTTTCCATTTAAGAAAGCTCTTTTAGAAAACTCACCTGGATTTGCAAGTCTTGCCCCACATTTTAAAACTTCTTCCATAATAATATTAGAAATTGCAATTCCACCATGACATTGAAACTCTACAATATCTTCACCTGTAAAAGAATGTGGATTTTTAAAATAAATTAAAAGTGCTTCATCTATGATTTCATCATTTGTATTATAAATAGTTCCAAGAGTTGCAACTCTTGGTTTAAGTTCTTTTTTCTTTGAAAGTCTTAGAGCTATTGATAAAGCATCTTTACCACTAACTCTTACGATAGAGATTGAGCCAACACCATTTGCAGTTGCAATGGCTACAATTGTATTATCATCAAACAATTTTATTGCTCTTTGCTTCTGTACTCATTTACAAGTACGTATTTGTCTCCTCTGATGTTTGTTTTCACAGCCACATATTTATCAGGGAATTCTTCTCTTAGTTTTTTTAGTGCAATATGTACTAAAATACCGTCAAGAGGTTTTGTTTTATAAGAACCTTTTTCTTTAATTATTTCAATTACAGGCTCTAAGTAAGTATGAATTGCAGCTTCTTGATTTTTTAAGAATTCTGCTACTTCAAGTCTTAGCATAAGTCCATATTTTTCATTAATCCAGTTAAATAAAATATATGATAAAGCTTTATATCTATAACCTTCTTTACCAATAAGTAAAGCGCTATCAGCACCTGTGAACTCTATATAAAGAGTGTTTTCATCATAAAATTCAACTTTTATATTGTCTATACCATAACAAGTATCAGCAAAAAGCAAATTAAGTCCATCTTTAACTTCTCGCAAAATTTCTTGTGATTCTTTTTTTACAATGATTTTTGAGATTTCACTTTGTTTTTCTGATTCACTATAGAAGTTATCAAAGATCTTTTCTTTTGAATCAACATTAGGAACATCTCTTAATTTTTTTTCTGCTTTTTTAGTATTTGAAACTTTTTGTTCATTTTCATTTCTATTTGAATCTTCAATTCTTTTAGAAACATCTTCAATTTTGATATCTTTTTTTCTAAAACTTTGTTCTCTTTGTCTTCTATTATCTCTTTTTCTTTTTCTTGAAGTTGCAGTAATAATAGCAGTTTTTTTACCAAAGCCAAGAAATCCTTTACTTGGCTGTTGAATAATTTCAATATCTAAATCTGTTATAGAACATTTAAATTCTGATGTTGCTAGCTCGTAAGCCTCTTCTAAACATTTAGCTTCAAATTTTTTCATTATAGACTCCTATTTTTTAGCAGCTCTTTGTTTCTCAAATAGTTTATTAATATAATATTGCTGACAAATTGTAAATACGTTGTTTACGAACCAATATAAAGTTAAACCAGCTGGGAACCATAAGAAGAAGAACGTAAAAATAACTGGTAACATTTGGAAAATCTTTCTTTGCATTTCATCTTGCATTGTATTTGGAGTAATTCTTTGTTGTAACCACATAGAAGCACCCATTAAAATTGGTAATACAAAATATGGATCCATTTCTGCTAAATCGTGAATCCATAAAATCCAAGGAGCACCTTTTAACTCAATTGCATTTAAAAGTACTCTATAGATAGCAAAGAATACAGGAATTTGTAAAATTAATGGTAAACAACCACCCATTGGATTTGCATTGTGTTTTTTATAAAGTTCCATCATATGCATAGATTGTTTTTGTTTGTCATCTTTATATTTTTGTTGGATTTCTTTCATTTTTGGAGCTAATTCTTTTAGCTTATTCATAGAAACCATACCTTTATATGATAAAGGATATAAAACAAGTTTAATTAAAATTGTTAAAATAACAATTGTCCAACCCCAGTTTCCAACATATGATTGAATAAATTGTAATAATTTGAACATAGGTTTTGCAATAAATGTAAACCATCCATACTCAATAACATCTGTTAATTCAGGATGTAAAGCTTTTAAATCATTAAAGTTCTTTGGACCAATGTATCCAGAAAAATTAATACTATCTTTTACATGAATAAACCCTTGAGGATTACTATTTGCATCAGGCATTAATGAAACTTGTAAAGAGTTGTTGAAGTTGTAAATTACAGTTGCGTAATATCTATCAAAACTTGAAACAAATTTGATTCCAGTATAAGTTTTAACTTTTTCTAGGTCTTCATCTTTTGTTAAATCCATAGTTCCATCATTTTGTTTTACATATAAACCATGGTCAGCATACATATCAGCTAATACATTTGGTCTAAATCCATTTGTTACAAAATATTGTTCATCTTTTTTACTTGATGTGATTTTTAAATCATAATGACCATTTGGATAAACTGTAAAGTTTTTAGTTAAAGTAAGACCTGATAATTTTTGAACAAGAATAAATTTCTGAGCTGTTCTTGTTGCATCAACATTTGTTGCAGTAGTTTCATAATTTACTTTAAAGGCTTCATCATTAATATCTGCATTTGCAAATCTAACTTCTAAGGGTCTTAATTGATTTGCTTCAAAAAGTTTAATTTGATCACTATTTTCATCTTTATACTTTACATCTTCTAATGTTACTTGAGCTACTCTACCTAATTTATCAATTTCAATAATATTTGTTTTAGTTTTTATTGTTGTTAAAATATTAGAAGAACCTATTGCTTTAGTTGATAAAGCTGAAATTGAATTATCAGTATTATCTTGAGATTGAGAGATTGAATTAACATCTGCATTAACTGCTATATCTGGCGCAGTATTTTTTTGTTGCTCTTTTGCTACTTGTTGTTGTTTTGTTTTTGCTTCTTGTTGAGGCTTTAATACTAAAAATTCATAAGCTATAAAAAATACAAACACTACAAGTGTCATTATAAGCATTCTTTTTTGCATACCGTTATTATTGTTCATACTGTTGTTCACCATTATTGTTTTTCCACTCCCGATTTTTTACTATGAGGTATTTGTTATTGTCTATTGGAACTAGCCAATATTTAATTTTAATTTTTTTAAAATTGATATTGTTATGTCTAACAATTTTTACAACTGGATAATCGAATCCACCAGCAAAAAGTTGATTACATTTTAATATCCGTGATATTGTAAAATAAGTTGCCTTAAAAAAAGTATTGTTTTCATATTGCCAAATGGCATAATTAGAACAAGTTGGGTAATATCTACAAGACCCAAAAGATATTACAGATAGATATTTTTGATAAAACTTTATCAAATACTTAATTATTTTATTCATCTGCTTTTAGTAGTTGAAGTTTTTTCATAGCATACATAAAATCTTTTTCTAAAGTTTTGAAATCTTTTTCAAAAAGTCTTTCTTTTGCTACAAAAATGTATTTACCAGTTTTTAGTTTATCTTCAAACTTTAAACACAGGGCTCTAAGCTTTCTTTTCGCTTCACTTCTTTTAACTGCATTTCCAACTTTTTTAGAAGCTACAAATGCTAAGTTAAAATTTTCACCAGACGAAAAAAAAGCGACAAAAGTGTGCGTATGCCACTTCTTGCCGCTTTTGTAAAGTTGATTAAAATCTCTTGAATTATTAAGACGGTGCGATTTACTTAAACAGCTAATCTTTTTCTACCTTTAGCTCTTCTAGCTTTGATAACTTTTCTACCGTTTTTAGTTTTCATTCTGATTCTAAAACCATGCGTTCTTTTTCTTGGCGTGTTATGTGGTTGATATGTTCTTTTCATATTCTATGTCCTCTATTCACAAATTAAGTCGCGTATTATATTTAAACTATACTTAAATTTTGTTTAGTTTAAGTGCTTCAAAATATCTATTTTATATTTACTACAACTTTTTCATCTTTAAAATCAAACTCAACAGCCGAACCTTCGGTAATTTCATCTTCTAAAATTAAATCTGCTAACTTATCTTCAACTATTTCATATATTGCTCTTCTTAATGGTCTTGCTCCATATACAGGGTCAAATCCAATTTTTGCAATATACTCTCTTGCACTAGGAGTTAATGAAATATTGATATCTTTTTGTTCAACTTTTTTCTTAATCGAATCAAACATAATATCTACAATGTTTGTAATTGCATCTAATCCTAATTGTTCAAAAATGATTATATCATCAAGTCTATTTAAAAACTCTGGTCTAAAGTGAGATTTTAAATCATTTAGTACTTCTTTTCTTCTATTTTCTTTATCATCAATCTCAATTATCTTAGAACTTCCTATATTTGAAGTCAATATTATAATTGTATTTTTAAAGTCAACAGTTACACCTTTGTTGTCTGTTAATCTTCCATCATCTAATACTTGTAATAGAATATTAAATACATCTGGATGAGCTTTTTCAATCTCATCAAATAAAATTACACTATAAGGTTTTCTTCTAACTGCCTCTGTTAATTGACCACCCTCTTCATATCCAACATAACCAGGAGCTGCACCAATAAGTCTAGATACTGCATGTTTCTCCATATATTCACTCATATCAAATCTAATAAGAGACTTCTCATCATCAAATAAAAACCTTGCAAGTGTTTTTGCACTCTCTGTTTTACCAACACCTGTTGGTCCTAAGAATAAAAATGAACCAATAGGTCTGCTCTCTTCACTTAATCCTGCTTTATTTCTTTTTATTGCCCTACTTATAGCTTTTAGTGCTTCATCTTGTCCTATAACATCTTTTTTTAAAACTTCTTCAACTTTTAAAACTTTTTGTTTTTCTGAGTCCATCATTTTATTTACAGGAATTCCAGTCCATCTTGAAACAATACTTGCTATTGCTTCTTCATCAACAGAATTTCTTAAAAGAGTACCCTCTTCTTGCATTTTAGACCATTTTTCTTGATTCTCTTTTATTTTCTCTTCTAATTGAGGAATCTCTCCATACTCTATAGAAGCTGCCTCTTCAAAGTTTGAATCTCTTTTTGCCCTTGCTGCTTTAGTTTTAAGTTCATCAATTTTTGCTTTTAAAGTACTTTGGGCATTAAATGTTTGTTTTTCATTTTCAAATCTTGATTCTAAAGACTGTTTTTCTTCATTTAAGTTTGCTAACTCTTTTTCTATCTCTTCTAATCTTTCACTATTTTTCTTAGATTTTTCCATCTTTAATGCTTCTTTTTCTACATTAATAGTTTGGATTTTTCTTTTTATATTTGATAATGCAATTGGTTCAGACTCAATTTGCATTTTTAATTCTGCTGCTGCTTCATCAATTAAGTCAATAGCTTTATCAGGCAAGAATCTATCTGTAATATATCTATTTGATAATTTTGCTGCACTAACTAAAGCACTATCATTAATAGTTACATTATGGTGAGTTTCTAATTTTTCTTTTATCCCTCTTAGTATTTGTAAAGCTTCATTTACACTTGGTTCATCTACATTTACAGGTTGGAATCTTCTTTGCATAGCTGCATCTTTTTCAAAATACTTTCTATACTCTTTAAGTGTAGTTGCACCTATTGTATGAAGTTCACCTCTTGCAAGGCTAGGTTTTAAGATATTTGCTGCATCCATACTTCCTTCACTAGCCCCTGCTCCAATAATAGTATGAATCTCATCAATAAATAAAATTATATTTCCAGCTTTTTTTACCTCATCAATAACTGATTTTAATCTATCTTCAAATTCACCTCTATATTTTGCCCCTGCAATCATTGCACTCATATCAAGAGTAATTACTTTTTTATTTTGTAGACTTGTTGGAACATCTTTATTTACTATTCTTTGTGCAAGTCCTTCTGCAATTGCAGTTTTACCAGTTCCTGGTTCACCTAATAAAATTGGGTTGTTTTTTGTTTTTCTAATAAGAATTTGCATCATTCTATTGATTTGCTCATCTCTTCCAATAACTGGGTCAAGCTCACCATCGATTGCTTTTTTATTTAGATTTATTCCATATTTCTCTAAAGCATCAAAGTTTTCATCAGAACTTGCACTATCTACTGTAGCACCTGCTCTCATAGCTTCAAGTTCTTTTACTGCTTCTCTTAGGTCAAGATATTTGCCTAAAACCTCTTTTACTTCATTTGTTTGGAAGTTTGCTACAAGCCAAGTATCTATTGCTATAAACTTATCGCCTTGTTTAGTCGCTTGACCGTGTGCATTCTCTAAAGAGTTTACAAAGTTTCTAGAAAGTTTAATATTCTCTTTTGTTAAAGAAGAAACTGTAGTTAACCTTGCTGCATAAGATTTTGCTTCTAATTCAATACTAGCTTTATCAACATTTATTCTATTTAATAATTGATTTAACACTGAATTTGTATTAGTTAGTAAAGCCCATAAAAAGTGAATAACTTCTACTTCTTGATTTTTATTATGTAAAGCTAAAGCTACTGACGAATCAATAGTTTCTGCCATCTGATTTGTTAATTTTTCAAATAATTGTTTCATTTTTAGCACTCCTTATCAATAACTGCTAATAAAATTATAGCACTTGAGTGATTTATTGTCAAGTAGTCTTATTTAAAGGTAATGAAATTCTAAAGCAAGCACCAAGATAATGTTCGTTTTCATAGTTAACATTTATATTCTCAGCTATTATACTTCCATGCATATGATCAACAATAATTTGGTGTGACATATATAAACCTATACCTGTTCCTTGTGCTTTATGCTTAGTTGTAAAATATGGCTCAAATACTTTATCTATTATATGTTCTGGTATTCCGCCTGCATTATCTTTAATTTCTAAAATATAATTGTTTGATTCTACTTTTTCATTTATATATATAACTCTATTTTCTACATTATTTGCAATAAAAGCATCCTTTGAATTATTTATAATATTTACAAATACTTGAATAAACTCATTTGATAAACCTTCATATAATAATTCTTCTTCTAAATAATTTTCAAAAAGTTCTATTTCATAGTTTTTCAAACTTGCATCTAACAGTTTTAGAGCTCTTTTTATTACAATTTTTGTAACAAATTTTTCTGTCTTTTTATCTGATTTAAAAAAGTTTCTAAAATCATCTATTGTTTTTGACAAAAATTGAGTATTTTCAACTATTATATCCATTGTATCAGCTACCCTGTCATTGTCTAATACACCAAACTCCTTTTCAAACTTTATTCCACTAGCACAAGTACTTATTGTATTTAAAGGTTGTCTCCATTGGTGAGCAATATTACCTATCATTTCACCCATTGATGCCATTTTACTTTGTTGAAATAGAAGTTGATCTTTTTGTTTTAATTCTGTAATATCTATAACAGCAGTTAACCTGATATCCTCACCTTCAAACTCTATTATTTTTCCTTGAACTAAAGCTTGAAATCTTTTACCATTTAATTTTATTAACTCTATTTCATAAGGTTCAGTGTTTTTTATCAAATTAGTTTTTACTATCTTATGATATTTTTCATCTATAAAATTAAACATTGGTTTATTTACAAAATCTTTTCTACTATTTGCTTGAAAAAGTTTTAGACTAACATTATTTATGTCAATTATTATTCCATTTTTTGATAAAACAATAGACTCCATAGTTGAATTAAAAAGCCCTTTAAAACTATTTAATGATTTTTGCAAGTTATCTTCTCTCTTATCAATTTCAACTTGCATTTTATTAAAACTTTCAAGTAAGTTATTTAACTCTTCATAATGCAGTTGATTTACTTTTATATTATAATGTCCATCTGCAATTTGTGAAGTTATTGACTGCATATCATCAAAGGATTTAAATATTTTTTTAGAAATTTTTATAGACAAGAAAATAGCTATAACACTAAAAAAAAGAACTACTAAAACTATTGAAACAATTATTGAAGTTAATGATTTTAAAATATCATCGTGACTTTGTCGAACCAATATACTCCAAGCTGTTTTTTTTACTTTTACATAAGCTCCTAATTGTTTTCCTTTTTTTGTAAATCCATTAAAAATTGCTTGAGTAAAAGGATCTTTTTTATTAATTAAATCTGTAAAAACTGAAAGTGAACTTGCATTAAATCGTTGAAGAACAAATTGCTTTGAATCGGGATTTAAAATCATAATTCCTGTTTCATCAAAAATTCTTAACATATGAGAGTTATCAGTATTTTTAAATCTTTGTATAAAGTTTGATAACTCTGTTAATTTAATCATAATTACACCAATTTTATCTTGCATTTTAAAACTATATGAAATAGTTGGTTCTTCATCTACTGAAGATAAAAAGACATTACTCCAATAATATTTTTTATAGTTCTTTACCTTTTTAAAATAGTTTTTATTAGAGTAATCAAAACCTTTGTATATGTTTAAGTTTGAAACAGCATAGAAATCCTCTATTATTCCCTCTTTATCTAATATTAATATAGAAGATATATTTTTATTTGTTTCTACAATATTTTTAAGAACTAAATAGTTATAAGAGTAGTTTTCAGAAATGTATAAAGAGATATCTTCTATTTCTTGTAATATCTGTTCAACTTCTATAGATACTTGCTTTAAAACAAGATTTTGATTATGTTTTATGATTTCTATTTTTGAGTTATATAGTTTCCATATTGTTAAAATACCAACAATAATAATTACAGAAATTGAAAACAGAACTAAAAGTTGAAGTATCTCTTTTTTTAAACTCTTTATTTTATTCATCTATTTTTATAAACTCCCCATTCTTAACTCTAAAATTATTATAATCTCTAATCACATCTCCATATTTATCAAATATTATTTTACCTTGTAGCCCTTCAAACTCTTTTTGTAAAAGTAGATTCCTTTTTATTTGTGTTTCATCGCCTTTTTTTAACATTTCAATTATTATTTTGCTTAATTCGTAAGCTTTTGATGCATACATAGATGGATAAATCCCATATTTCTTTTTATATTTACGAACAAACTCTTTATATATTTTATCAGAAGAGTGTTCATCATAATCAATATTAAAAATAACACCTTCTGCTGTTTTCCCTGCATTTTCAATAAAAGATGGAGTTCTTGCCCATTCTGATGAGGCAATTTGTGTATTTAATCCTTTTAATCTAATATATTGAATTACCCTTGCAGAATCAACAGAATTTGCACAGATAAATATTAAATCTGGTTCTTTTTCTTTTATATCCTCTACTAATAAATCTAAATTTGTATTTGTTTTAGAAAAAGAGATAAGACCTTGCTCACCTTTTGAAATTAAGTTTTTTTCAAAATTTGTCAGATAATCTTTTGTATAAGTTTCATTATAGGGGTCATATATTCCATAAATTCTTTTAAATTTATTTTTAATAACAAAATCAGTAAAGGAATCAAATCTTTCTGAATTATTTGCTGCATGTACTCTAAAAAAGTTATCGTCTTTTTGGGAAAATTCATTACTTGCAGAAGAGGCTGAAATCATAAATATATCATCATAATTATTTATTATAGACATAGATACTTTACTCATAGAACTTGTAACATTCCCAATAATGATTTTTATATCTTCAGCTATAAAATCTTTTATAATACTTTTTGTCAAATCTTCATCTTGCTTATCATCTCTAAAAATAATTTCAATTTTTCTTTCATTAATTTCATAATCAATTTCTTCAAATGCAAGAAGTATTCCATTTACCATTGCATTTCCTAATATAGAGTATTTACCACTTAAAGCACCTATAAAACCTATTTTAAGAATCTTTTCTTCTTTAAAAAACACTATTGATACTGTTACTATAAAAATAGTTATTGCTAAAAATAAAATCAAAAGCTTTTTCATGATATATCCCTAAATAACTTTATATTGACCATCTATAACTTCCATAAGTATATAATTTCTTTTTATATCCCCATACTCATCAAACTCGATTTCCTCTTGTAGTCCTTCAAACTTTTTTATACTTAAAAGTGTACTTTTAAACTCTTTTATATTTTCATTTTTCTTTAATACTTCAATTATAATTTTTGTAGTTTCATAAGACTGAGAAGCATATATAGAAGGTTTTGTTTTATATTTTTCTTCATATTTTTCAACAAAATCCATATACTTTTTATTTTTTGAATTATTATTATAAGAAGTTAAGAAAATCATTCCTTCTACATATTTGCCACCATTTTCAAGTAACTCAGAATTTTTAGACCAGCTTGAACCAATGATTTTATTTTCAACATCACTAATTCTTAAAAACTGAACTAATCTTGCTGTATCAAGAGTATTAGCAATAATAAGAATTGCATCAATATTATCTCTTTTTTTTATATCTTCAGTTATATATGAAAAATCCTTTGATAACTCCTTCAATAAAACTAAAGAGTCACTTTTAAATTTATGAAATGATTTTTTAAAATTATTTGCATAAGTTTCACTATATGCACGATTATTTGGATCAAAAATAATATATATATTTTTTAAGTTTTTAGATAAAAGGTATTTGCTAAGTTTATCAAAACTTTTTTCTGATTGAGATACTTGTGTTCTAATAAAGTTATCATCTTTTTTTGAAAAGTTATTAGAACTAGCAGAAGCAGAAATTAGTGTAGGCATATATGTTTTATCAAAAGATTCTAATGCAACTTCAGTCATAGAACTTGTACCTGCGCCTAAAATCAAATCTATTTTTTCTTTTTTAAATTCTGATATTGCTAGTTTTGCAGCAGTTTCTCTTTGTTTGTCATCTTTTGAAATAATTCTTACTTTCTTTTTATTTATTTCAAAATTCTCTTCTTCTAAAGCTAAAGTCATACCATTTAATAAAGAGTGTCCCAGGTTTGAATATTTTCCACTTAAACCACCTAAAAAACCAATTTTTATTTCATTATTATTTGTAAAATTAGAATATATTAAAAAAGATGTAACTAAAATAAAAACCAACCCTAAGACTTTATACATTTCTATTCCCACTTTTTAATAAATAATCTACTATTATACAAAAAAACATTTAATTTTTGGAGTATTTTAAAATATGTCACTTTGTGGAATTGATGAAGCTGGAAGAGGTCCTATTGCTGGACCACTTGTTGTTGCAGGAGCAATTATAAAAAAAGAAGTTGAAGGATTAAATGATTCTAAACAACTTACAGAAAAGAAAAGAGAAAAACTTTTTGAAATAATTAAACAAAACTGTTCTTACCATATTGTTTTTACTGATTCTAAAACAATTGATGAAAAAGGTCTAAGTGCTTGTTTAAAATCATCAATAAAAGAGATTATAAATAATTTAAAAGAGGAAACAACTGAATTTTTAATGGATGGAAATACCTCTTTTGGAATTGATACCCTTCAACACAAAATAAAAGCTGATGCTACAGTTCAAGAAGTAAGTGCCGCTTCAATTTTAGCAAAAGTTAGCCGTGATAGATATATGTGTGAAATTGCTTCTAAATATCCAAACTACTCATTTGAAAAACACAAAGGTTATGGAACAAAAGCTCATGTAGAAGCAATCAAAGAGTTTGGAAGATGTGAGCAACACAGATATAGTTTCAAACTAAAAGGAGTAGATGATCAAAATCAGCCAAGCTTATTTTGATACCTCTCCTATTTTATTCTCAATAGATTGGATTTTTGTTTTTAATCTATTGTTCTTACCTTTTCGAATATCAAAAGTCAAAGTAGAATAAACTCTATTGCAACCTAATTCTTCAAGCTTTTCATAACATTTTTGTACAATAGCTAAAGCTTCTGACATCTTATTTGTTTCTATTGTTGTAGCCATTGAAGTTAACTGATAATCAAAGCCTGAATCTCTAATAACTTTTATTACTTCTGACACATATTCACTTTTACTCTCTTTTTGGTCTGTGGGAAACATTGCCATACTTAACAAAACACTCATATTTTTCCTTTTAAGTTAAACTTTTATTATTATTTTAGTTATTGAGTATATAATATCTATATATTAGATAAAAGACAAAAAAATGCTAAAAAATATTTTTAATAAAAAACAACCTTCTGCTGAAGGTTTTAAAAATGCCTTATTTAATAAAATATTTAATCCTGATGAGATTGACTTTCACTATAGTAATAAAATCAATCTATTTAAAACAACAGAAAAAAAAGAAACATTATTACATCTTTGTGCAAAATTTGCTTATCTAGAATCTATAAAATGGCTACTAAATAAAGGTCTAAGTCTAGAAGCTCAAACAGAAGATAAAGAAACTGTACTTTTTTATGCAGTAAAATCAAATAATCTTCTTACAGTAAAATATCTTGTAGAACAAGGTGCAAATGTAAATCACAAAAATTTTTACAACCGTACACCTTTACAAGAAGCAATTCTTTTAGAAAGTAAAACCTATAAATATCTATTAGAAAAAACTGAAGATATAAATAATAAAGACTTTTATGGTAATAGTATTCTTTTTCATGCGGTTTCAAGTAATAGTGATGAAGTTTTAGATGATGTTTTAAATAATAAAAATGTTGATATCAACTGTATTAATAAAAACAAAGATACAGTTTTAAGCTATGCAGTAGAGAATTATTTAAAAGAAAGAAACTCAAATACTGCCCTTTCATATTTTAAAATTATAAAAAAGTTATTAGAGTTTGATGTTGATATAAATAATCTAAACAAAAAAGAACAGAGTGTTCTTTATGAAGCAATAAAAGAAGAAGATTTAAAATTAATAAACCTTTTTTTAAGTCATCCAAATATCAATATCAATCAAAAAAACTATTATGGTGAAACTATATTAATGGAAGCGTGTTTAAAAGGTTTTAAAAACTTAAGTGTAATAAAAGCTTTAGTAAATAATAAAGCTGATGTTAATATTAGGGATAATAATAACGCAACAATAATTGAAAAATTAATAGAGTTAATCTTGCACTATAAAAACCACAAAAAAATAGATTCACATTTACTTGAAAAAGCTTCCTCAGACGAAAACTACTTCGAAGTACTTAAATATCTATTAAGAAATACAAAAGTTAATTTAAACAATTTTAATTCAAATTCAAAACCAATATTCTTTGATGTAATTGCTAACTACAATTTTGAACTTTTCAGTCTTTTAAAAGAGAATGGAATAGATATTAATCAAAAAGATTTAAATCATAATAATGTAATTTCCTATTTAATTGAAAATGCAGATACTTCAACAGCAGCAAAGCAAAAATTGTATTTAAAAACTATGCAAAACCTAATTAATCTTGGTGTTGATATAAACGCAAAAAACAATACAGGTTCAACAGTAGTGCACCAAGCTATTTTAAATGGTTCTATCTATACAATCAAACTTTTATTAGATGCAAAACCAAATTATAAAAGTGTTGACAATAATGGAAGAACTTTTATACATAATGTTGTTTGGAAAGATTGTACAAAAACCTTTAAGCTTATTCATTCTTATGACAATAGTGTTATTAATATTGCAGATAAATATGGAATTTTACCAATAAACTACGCAGTATTTATGGGAAAATATGATCTTGTAATTAGTATGATTGAAGAATTAGCCCATGTAAATAACACAAATAAAATTGATCCAAAAATGAAAGATTTTTTTAAAAAATTCCATAATAATTTAGATGAACTAACAAAACATGCTAAAACAAAAAATGATTTTAAAAACTTAAGAATCTTAAGTGAAAATATGAAAAAAGAGTTTTCAATTCAATAATTAATTTATCTATATAATATGTATTTTTTAATTCAAATTTACAATTTTTTTGATAAGATATCTTAATATTATAAAAAGGAATAAACATGCATTTAGAAGTATCACCTGAAGTTTTACTTTCACAATTAGGTTACTCAAAAAGTGACACATCTCTTAAACAAGCAGAAGAGGTTATGGCACAAACAAAAGATTTTAATAAATTTTCAAAACATTTAATTAGTTTAAATGATCATCTTAAAAAAATGAACGCATATGTTGCATTATCAAACTCTACAAGTTATTTAAAAATCAAATGTGACGAAAATGATGCTGATGAGATTTTAGAAGAGTTTCATGAAGAAGTAAATCATTGGGCAAAAAAATATAATGTAAACTTAAAAAAATTAGATGGAAAAGAAGTTTATTATATTTTAGGTACTGTATAAAATAGAGGGCTTTCCTCTATTTTATTTAAATATTTTTCTATGAGAATGACAATAGGGAACTTTTCCTGTTTTCTCATAATAATCTTGATGATAATCTTCAGCTTTATAGAATCTACTAGCCTCGTGTAAAGAAGTTGCAACTTTGTAATTCATATCTTCTAATTCATCAATTAATTCTAAAGCAGTATTTTTCTGTTTCTCATCAACATAAAAAATTGCAGATAAATATTGTGGACCAATATCAGGACCTTGTCCATTAGTTTGAGTAAAATCATGTATTTCAAAAAATAGTTTTGCTAACTCTTTAAAAGGAATTTGACACTCATCATACTCTACTTTCACAACTTCTAGATGTCCAGTTGTTCCTGTACAAACGGCAGCATAATCTGGATTTTCAAAATGACCACCCATATATCCTGAAACAGCACTATGAACACCTTTTAATTTTTGAAAATAGTATTCAACACCCCAGAAACAACCAGCTGCAAAATATGCTACTGCATGCTCTTTACAATCGCAGTTTCTACTTTCAAATTTCAAAGAAATAGAGTTTACACAATGTCTTGTATTTTTAGAAGTAAAACCTTCTCCTTCAAAAACATGACCTAAATGTGCATCACAGTTTGCACAAACAATTTCGACTCTTCTTCCGTCTGGATCTAAAACTCTTTTTACTGCACCTTTTATTTCATCATCGAAACTTGGCCAACCACATCCTGAAGAAAATTTGTCACTAGATTTATATAAAGGAGCATTACATTTTTTACATTTATAAAGTCCATCTTCATAAAAATCGTTGTATTTTCCACTAAAAGGTCTTTCTGTACCTTTATTTTCAATTACATAAGCTTCTTCTTCAGTTAGTTCATTGTATTTCATTTTAGAACCTCATCTTTAAAATATTTGATGATTGTAGCTAAATGTGAAAAATCTTTAAATAAAAAATCAAAATAATTTTGTCTCTTAAACAACTTCAAATCTTTGCTTAAGTAACAGTTTATCTTTATATAATATTTTTCCTAAAAAAATATCCCCAACTTTAAACTCTCCTACACCTTTAGGAGTTCCTGTCATAAGTACATCTCCATCTTCAAAGGAAGAAAACTTTAATAGCTCATTAATGATTTCTTCTGGCTTATTTATCATTAACTCTACGCCACCTTTTTGTTTAAGCTCATCATTAATATACAATTCAACACTTAAATCGTCTAAATTGCCATTAAAACTTATAAACTCTGAAAATACAGCTGAATGATTAAAAGCTTTTGCTCTTTCCCAAGGTAAACCCTTTTCTTTTAGCTTACTTTGAACTTCTCTTAATGTTAAATCTAAACCAAATGCAAGTGCTGAAATCTTATTTTCTTCAATTAGAAAAGATATTTCAGCTTCATAATGGCAACTTTTATTTCCTTTTGGAAAAATAAGGTTTTTTGAAATAGAAGAATTTGGTTTAAAGAAAAAAACCATAGAATCAGGAGTTTCATTATTTAACTCTTTTATATGGTCAACATAGTTTCTTCCTATACAAACAACTTTTGAAGGGAAAATCTCTTTTTGATTAATTAATATTGAATTCATATATTTCCTTTAAAACCTTTTCATTAAATCATTTAAAATAACAGCAGTAAGTCCCCATATAACATCTTTTTTATATTTATAAACCCATACTTTATGTTTTTTATGACCCCATGGTTTATGGTACATTTTAGGAAGGTTCAATTCTTCTACTGGAAAATGTATCTGTTTATCCCCTTTTTCATCTATTGAATAAGGATGAACTTCGTACCTTAAAGTATACTCTTTAGGTTTATTTTTCTTAAAAAATGAAACAGGAATTAAAATAGTTTTATCTACTTCATTTTTATCTATTTGCATATTTTTTAAAGCTTTCTTCTTTATTTTTGCAACAAAAGATTCTACCACTGCACCAATTGGTGCAACATATGTATCTAATTGCCCTATTATATTTATATCATTTGCTTCAATGCCTAACTCTTCTTTTGTCTCCCTAAGAGCTGTTTGCATATATGAAATATCATCAGGTTCATATCTTCCACCAGGAAAGCATATATCTCCCCCTTGTCTGATATGAGCTGCTCTTTTTTGAAATAAAATATAGTATTTCTTTTTTATTTTTACTAAAGGAATCAATACCGCTGAATTAAAAAATCTATCCCTTGCCATAACCCCTGGTTCTTGAGGTAAGTTTTTTAAAAGTTTTTTTAATTGTTTCTTTTTCATAATTTACTCTATCATTTCTTTAATTCTTCAAACTACTTAAGTCTAAACTTTAAAATAAACTGGGCTCCAATAAACTCTTTGTCTTTATAAGTAAACTTTTCATTTGAAACAGAAATATCTCCATTCATATGTTTTGATATAATTTCTTGACACATAAATAACCCTATTCCCGTCCCTTGATATTGATGTTTCGTTGTGAAATAAGGATTAAATATTTTTTCTACTATTGAATTTGGAATTCCTCCTGCTGTATCTTTTATAGTAATAAATATAGAATCTTCCTTTACTCTTGTTTTTATAAAAATAATCCTTGTATCTAATTGTCTTTCTACAAAAGCATCTTTTGAATTACTTAAAATATTCATAATAACTTGAATAAGTTCACTCTCATAATTAATTAGTTTCACATCTTCAATATCTTTTTCAACAGTAATTTTTGCACTATGTAGGTTATAATCAAAAATATTCAAAGTTTTATTTATTGTATCTTTTATATTAAATACTCTTTGTTCTTCATTAGGTTTGAAAAAATGCATAAAGTCATCAATAGTAGTAGATAAATGAACAGAAGTATCAACTATACTTGTTAAAGTATCATCTAAAAATTCATCATCAATTTTTCCATTCATCTCTTTTTGTAGTTTTAACCCACTAGCTCCTGTAGTTATAACAGATAATGGTTGTCTCCACTGATGGGCAATATTTTGAAGCATTTCACCTATTGCTGCCATTTTTGATTGTTTTGTTAATAATGCATCTTTTTTTAAGTTTTTTTGTACTTCTTCTTGAATAGTTTTCTCTAAATCTTGATTTATTTCTAGTAACTCTTTTGTCTTCTCATCAACAGCTTTTTTCAATTTATTATTCATATTTTTTAAAAGTACTTGTCTATATATAAATATTACAAGAACAATTATAAACACAATTACTACTTGATATAAAGTTTTATAATCAAACTTCTTTTTATACTCAATTGCTACCCACTTTTTAAGAAGTCTTTCTTTCTCTTCTTCACCAATACTTTTTACTGATTTTTGAAGGATTCTGTTTAGATATGTTTTATTTATATTTATTGCAACTGATAAAGGTACATTTTCATCTAATTTTCCAGAAATTTTTAAACCAATAGTATCTAAACTATGAATTTTATTCCAAGCAGTATATAAAAAATCTATATGCCCAAAAATTTCACCATTTTCTATTTTTTCTATAGCCTCATCTAAGTTTTCTACATCAATAAAATTTATATCTGGATATTTTTTTCTTAATAATTTGTTGAAAGAATAGCTTTTATAAATACTTATTTTTTTATCTTTTAAAATATCAATATCATCTATGAAGTTTTTTTCATTTTTAGTAATTAAAACTAAAGACGTAGTTAAAAAAGGCTCAGTAAAAGTCATAAACTTACGTCTTTCTTTGACATCTTGAGCAGAAGCTAAAATATCACATTGCCCATTCTTCACATAGGATAAAGATTCGTTAAAGTTTTTTGTTTTTACAAGATCAAATTTTAATCCTGTTTTTTCTTCAATTAAAGATAAGTAATCAGAAACAAAACCATTAAAAGTATTATTTTCTAAAAAACTATAAGGTTTTAATTCTTGTAAAATACAAGTATTTACATGTCTATTATTCTTTATATAATGTCTTTCAGTTTTTGTTAATTCTAACTTTTCATTGAAATTATCATATAAAACAAACTCATTCAAATCTATTTTATTAGGGATTAATCCCATAACATTGTATAAATCATATATTCTTTGCATTTTGTCAGGCTTTATCAAACCTAACTCCTCTGTATTTGAAAAAGAGAGTTTTTTTAAAACCTTAGCCTCAAACTTTAATTCTTCTTTTGTTAGTTTTTGTTCATTGTATTTATCATAAATTAAATCTACAGTTTCATCAATATGAGAATAAGCATATTGCCAACCTTTTAAAGAAGCATGTTTAAAAGCTAGTACTGTAGGTAAATCATAGTCAACCATATCTTCATTTGTAAATAAAAAATCACTATACATATCAAAGCCATAATCTTTTGGATTAAAGATTTTATAATTAACTTTCATTTTTTGAAGTTCATATGGAGATTTAGATAAATATGCTGACATAAGGTCGGTTTTTGAAGTTATTAGATCATTAACATTATGAGAATGTTGCATAAAATTTATTTGATCCATTCTAATATTCTTAGAAAGAAGCATTGCTTTTATTGATACTTCACTAGAATCATCTATTGTTGTCATAACCTTTTTGCCAATAAAATCTTTAACTGAATTTATTTTGCCATCATCTTTAGAGATAAGAATTAAAGGAGAATCTTGAAAAAGTGCATATAAGGCTACAAGTTTTTTACCATTAACTTTTTTTAAAATAAGAGTTTCTCTATCAACACCAAAATTAGCTTTTTTAGTATCAACTTCTTGGGAAACATTTATTCCAAATTTAAAAGGCTTTATTTCTACGTCTAAACCATAATCTTTATAAAAACCTTGCTCTTTTGCTACATAATAACCTGCAAATTGAAATTGATCAAACCAAGAAAGTTGTAAGGTTACCTTTTTTAACTCTTTTGCATAAACTAAAGAATTAAAAAGTAGAAATAAAATAATAATATTTTGTAATTTTACATTCACAATAACCCTTTTAAGAATTTAAATTATTATATAAAAAGAAATAGCTTTTTTAACTTAAAAGTACTAAAGTAAGGTTATTTTGCTTATAAAGTAATTGTTTTAATAATAAATAATCCCCCAAATATAAGCCAAATAAAAAGTATTGTTGCTAATAATATTGGTTTATATCCAGTTTGTTTTATACTTTTTAAATCTGTTTTTAATCCTAAAGCCATCATTGACATAGCTAAAAGAAAAATATCTATTTCATTTATAGTAAAAACAAACTCTTTTGGCAAAAAATTAAAAGAGTTAAAAACTGCAACTAAAATGAAAAATACAGCAAACCAAGGAATTAGAATTTTACCTTTTCCTTTCTTTTCTTTTTTATTTATTAAAAATAGTGAAACAACTATTAAAAATGGGGCTAATAGCATAACTCTTAGCATCTTAACAACTACAGAATTTTCCTGTATTAATTCACTTTCAAAACTGTTTCCTGCACCAACTACATGAGCTACTTCATGTAGTGTTCCACCAATATATAAAGCTGTTTGCTCTTCATTTAAAGTTATAAGTCCAGCTTTTAGCATGTATGGATATAAAAACATTGAAATAGTTCCAAACAATACTACAGTTGAAACTGCAATAGTACTTTTATAAGCTTTATTTTTTAAAGTTCCTTCTGTTGCTAAAACTGCTGCTGCCCCACAAATAGCACTACCTGCACTTGTTAAAATAGTAATTTCTCTATCAAGTTTTAAAACCTTTGTTCCAATAAAAAATCCTAAAGTAAATGTTGTAAAAACAATTAAAAAACTTATGATTATTCCATCAAAACCAATTTCTAAAATTTCACTAAAAGTTAATCTAAATCCATAAAAAATAATTGCAAACCTTAATAACTCTTTTGTGCAAAAAGTTATTGCACTATCAAAAGTTTTAGGCAATCTGATTTTAAAAATATTAGTTATAATCATTCCTATTAAAATAGATATAATTAATAAAGATAATCCAAGCTTATTAAAAAAATCAAACTGCGAAATATAGTCTGCAAATATTGTTAATACAAATATTGTAGCAAGTGCTATATAAAAATTTTTATCTTTAAATCGTTGCATTTAATCTCCTTTTTGAAATTATAGTAATTTAGTCAATATTTGTAAAATTAATTATTTTTGATATAATCATAAATATTTTTTATAAGGAAATATTTTGATTACTTTTAAAGAACTAGATATATTTTTCAAACTTTGTGAAGAAACAAATCTTTCAAATGTGGCAAAAAAAATAAATATGACACAGTCAGCTATTTCAATTAGCCTTAATTCCCTTGAAAAAAAACTGGAGGAAAAACTCTTTGATAGAATAGGAAGAAAACTTATTTTAAATGAAAGAGGAAGAATCTTTAAAGAGAAATCTTATAAGCCTTTTTTAGAGTTACTTTATGCAAAGGAAAGTTTTAGTTCAGATAGATTAAAAGGTAATTTAAAAATTGCTGCAAGTAAAACTTTTAACAGTATAAACCTATCACAGTGTATCTATAAGTTTATCTCAAACCATGAGATTCATATTACTAAACATTCTATAAATACCAAAGAGATTTTAGAGTCTATTTTAAATTCAAATATTGATATAGGTTTTGTAGAAAGTGATTTTAATGAAGCAAATATTATAAAAGAAAAAGTTGCAAATGATTCACTTATAATTGTTTCATCAAATAAAGAACTTACAACAAAAAGTTATTACATAGACCAACTATATAAATATAATTGGCTTCTAAGAGAAAAAGGCTCTGCTACAAGAGAAGTGTTTTTAAGTAAATTAAAATACCAAGATGAAATGAATATTTCAATGGAAATATCAAACTTTGAGGAAATAAAAAATATCCTTTTAAATAATAAAGAAACTATAACTTGTATCTCCAAACTTGCGGTAAAAGAAGAGTTAGAAAATAAAAAACTCTTTGAGGTTAAAATAAAAAAATTAAACTTTGAAAGGGAGCTATTTATGGTTTACCATAAAGACAAATATCAAAGTAAACTATTTTTAGAGTTTACCTCATATATTAAAAACTGCTTTTTAGAAGGATTAAAAATATAGTTACAAAATGGTAACACAAAAACCTATATTTACTAAGTGTTTTTTTGTCATTATTCCATAAATTTTTATTTTGGAGAATATAAATGACATTTATCCCTGCATCTACTCAACTTTTACAAGCAATAAAAACAAACAATGCATTAAAAGTTGAAGAACTAATTTTAGACTCAGATACAAAAAGAGATTTAATATTAAATCATATAAATGAACATGGAAAAGAGTCTTTACTAAACTTAATTCCACGTTTTAGAAGTAAGGGGTTAATAGTAAGCATAGAAAATATAATTAATATCTAAATTATATTTCTACTGGCTTATAGCCCTTTGCAATTATCTTATCATAGATTTTTTTTGCAGTAAGTTTTCCCCACATCGCACCTATTTGCATACTTTTACTCAATACAATAGGCATTTTTTTAATAATGCTTTGCCCTTCTTCACTCGAATAAAAAGTAAGTAAAGCATCTATTTCTTTTTCAGTATAATTATGATCATAAAGTTTAATTAAAAGTGCTTCAAAATCTTTATTTGTAATCTCTTTTGCAAATTCATCCCACATTTCGTTTGGAACAGTAGGAAACATCTTTTTATACTGGACTATAATTTGATCAGCATACTGTTTGCTAATATCAATAGTATTAGTAGTTTTTAGAAGCTCTTTTATTTTATTATTTTTAAGTTCATCTGCACTAACAAAAGAGATAAGTAAACAGAAGAAAAAGAAAATACTTTTTTTCATTTTTTCACCTTTTATTTATATAATTATTATATTATTACAAACTACATTAAAAGCTTCAATATTAAAAGAAAAACAAATAAAAAAAATAATGAAGAATTAAAAAGAAAGAATTACCTTTAAGGTAATCTTTCTTTTATAATATCAATTAGTGTAAGAAGTGTCTAACACCTGTAAAGTATAAAGCCATTCCGTGCTCATTTGCAGCTTCAATAACTTCATCATCTCTAACTGAACCACCTGGCTCAATCACACATTTAACACCAGCTTCAGCAGCTGCGTCAATTGAGTCTCTAAATGGGAAGAATGCTTCAGAAGCAAGAACTGAACCACTAACATCAATTCCCATGTCTTCTGCTTTTCTAAGTGCTGCTTTAGCTGCATCAACTCTTGAAGTCATACCCATACCAATTGCAACTACTGCAGAATCTTTTACATAAACAACACAGTTAGATTTAGTTCCTGCTGCTACTTTAACAGCAATTTCCATATCTTTTTTCTCTTGTTCTGTTGCAGTTCTTTCAGTTTTTAACTCAGCATTTTTAACTTCATCAACACCTACTACATCAGAGTCTTGGTAAACAAATCCACCATCAACAATTTTGAAGTTGAAATCATCATTTGCAAGGTCTAATTTTTGTGTACCTTGTTTGAATAGTTTAAGTCTTTTCTTCTTGTTAAACTCTTCAATTGCTTCATCAGTAAAATCTGCTGCAAATACAACTTCTAAGAAGATTTCGTTCATTTTAGCTGCTAGTTCACCATCAACTACACCGTTAACTGCTACAACTCCACCAAATGCAGACACAGGGTCACATTTAAGTGCTTCTGTATAAGACTCTAATAATGTGTCTTTAATAGCAAAACCACAAGGGTTACCATGTTTTACGATACATACAGCATTATCATCACCAAAATTAGCAGCAATCTTTGCAGCTCCACTAATATCACCCATGTTATTGAAAGATGCTTCACCTTTTACTGGAATGAATTTTTCAGATAAGTGTTTATCAAACTCATATAATGCACCTTTTTGGTGTGGATTTTCTCCATATCTTGTATCAAATACTTTCTCACCAACGATGAATTGTTTCTCACCCATTCCACCATTGAATCTTTTGTTCATATAATTTGCAATCATTGAGTCATATGCAGCTGTGTGCTCATATGCTTTAATCATCATATCTCTTCTAAACTCTACCGTATTTGTATCGTTTTTAAGATTATTTAATACAGTATCATAATCAGCAACATTAGTTACAATAATTACTGAATCAAAGTTCTTAGCAGCAGATCTAACCATCGCAGGTCCACCAATATCAATATTTTCAATGATTTCTTCAAAGTCATCAGTTTTTTCAATAGTAGCTTTAAAAGGATATAGGTTTACACATACTAAATCGATACCTTCTACACCTAATTCTTTTGCTTGATCAAGGTGAGATTGCTTATCACGTCTATGTAAAATACCACCATGAATATATGGGTTTAAAGTTTTTACTCTTCCTTCAAAGCACTCAGGAAATTTTGTAACTTCATTTGCTTCAATTACTGCAATTCCTGCTTCTTGAAGTTTTTTATATGTACCACCAGTTGAGATGATTTCATAACCTAATTCTACAAGCTCTTTTGCAAAATTTTCAACACCACTCTTATCACTTACACTAATTAATGCTCTCAATTTATTTCCTCACTCGTAATTGTAAACGTGATTATACTAAAAAAGTAATTATGTGTCGCTTGAGTAAAATTGTCTATTTTCTATATAAGTTATATACACTTTAAAGTTATTTTTGGTGCTATAATTTTTCTAAAGGAGCGTTTATGAGTAGTTTAGATTTATTGTGGATATTATTAAGTGCTTTTTTAGTTTTTTTAATGCAATTTGGTTTTTCTTTAATTGAAACAGGAACAGTTAGAACAAAAAACACTATAAATGTAGCAATGAAAAACCTAATAGATACAGTCTTCGGGATTATGTTCTTTTGGCTATTAGGTTTTGGATTTATGTTTGGAAGCAGCTCTTTTGGCTTATTTGGAACTTCAAGTTTTTTAATAGATGGAACAAACTTAGAACAAAATGCAATTTTCTTTTTTCAATCAATGTTTGCAGCAACGGCAATTACTATAGTTTCAGGTGCAGTTGCAGAAAGAATAAAATTCAATGCCTACATTATAGTTGCAATTTTTGTTGCAGCTTTTATTTATCCAATATTTGGACATTGGGCTTGGAATGAAAATGGTTGGTTAGCTAAATTAGGTTTCGTAGATTTTGCAGGCTCAACAGTAGTACACTCAGTTGGAGCTTGGATAGGTTTAGCTGGAACTTTAGTATTAGGACCAAGACTTGGAAAATTTAGAAAAGGGAAAATTAAATATTTTGCTCCATCAAATCACAACTTTATTGTATTTGGTGTTTTTATACTTTTTCTTGCATGGTTTGGTTTTAATGCAGGAAGTCTTTTAAAGTTTGATTTAAAGATTACATTAATACTTCTAAATACTCTTATTTCTGCCATATTTGGTGGCTTTGCAGCTTGGCTTTTAACCTTTGTAAATAAAGAAAAAACCAAAGTAGAAATGTTTAGTTTTGGTATTATTGCAGGACTGGTAGGAATTACTGCTGGATGTCATTTATTTACTATTTATGAAGCAGCTGTTGTGGGATTTATTTCAACTTTAATTATGCATGTATCTAATGATTTTATAACAAAAAAACTAAAAATAGATGATCCTTTAAGTGTCATTGGTATTCATGGTTTTGCTGGCGCTTGGGGAACTATAGCACTTGCTTTATTTACTGCTTCACCAAAAGGTTTATCTTTTGTAGAGTTTTTTATAGTTCAATCTTTAGGTGTGATTGTTGCTTTTATTTTTTCATTTACCCTAGGTATTATTTTATTTTTAATTCTTTATAAATACAAATTTTTAAGAGTTAAAAAAAGAAATGAAGTTATTGGTTTAAATACTAGTGAACATAATGCAAAGCTTCCTTGGGTAGAAACTATTGAAAGTATTGTTAGTATTATGAAAACAGGGAATCTTAACAAAAAAATATATGAAGAAAGAGATACAGAAGTAGGAATTGTTGCAAAATTTTTTAATTATCTTTTAAATATGTTAAAAGAAAGAAATGAAAACTTAAAAAAATCAAATCGCTCACTTCATAAAAAAGCTTATTTTGATTCTTTAACAAAGGTTCTAAACCGTAGAGGTTTTTTAGAAAAGATGAAACGCAAACCTTATGGAGATAATTACTCTGTTATTATTGCTGATATAGATAAGTTTAAAACAATAAATGACACCTATGGGCATGATATTGGAGATATTATTTTAAGTGAATTTGCAGAAGTAATTGGTAATAAAATTAGACTTGATGATATCTTTGCAAGATGGGGTGGAGAAGAGTTTATATTAATTATAAATACATCAAGTTTAAATGCAGTACAAAATATTGCGGAAAAAATAAGACTTGACATTGAAAAAACAAAATTTACTAAAGTAGGAAAAGTTACAGCTTCATTTGGAGTGAGTAGCTTTAAAGCTTCAAATAACTCTTTTGATGATGTATTTAAAAATGCAGATGATGCACTATATCAAGCTAAAAAATTAGGGAGAAATAGGGTTTATTGCTATTAAATATAATTTTTCCATTTTTCTTTATTGATTGGCATCAATAAATCAAATCCTTAAAGAGGTTAAACTTCAAAAAACAAAAGGATGAAAAATGGAAAAAATAGAAGTAATAGGAGCTAGTGTAGATTTTTTTAAATCTATTGAAAATGGATTAACAACTTATCACTTTGATACAAGTAAATGTGCCCCTCCAGAGCCTATGGTAAATGCAATGGCAGGATTACAATTACTAGATGAAAATAGTCAATTAGTTATGATAAACCACAAATCTCCTGCAGGACTTTTCCCAAGAATTGAACAAGATTTCACTTTTGATGTTGAAGAATTAGACAATGGTTTTGCAAAAGTTGTTTTTAGAAAAAAAATAGATTCTAAGAATACAACTAATTTTACTCAAAATAGTTGTAGTGGTTCAGGGTGTAATCACTAATGAATATCTCAACTGCTTTTGCTCCACCTTTTAAACTTGTAGCACCTTTTTTTATCTTAGGTGTAATAACTTTTGCAATAAGTATTTTACTTATGTTTGGGTTTGAACTTGAAAATTTACACTACTTAAATAGCAGTACTTTAGCTTGGGTTCATATCTTTTTACTTTCATTTGTAATGCTTATTATTTTAGGAGCAATGGCTCAACTTGTTCCTGTGGTTTTAGAAGTTGGTCATTGTGCAGTTGATTTGTATTATGCAATTTATCCTCTAATTATAGTAGGTACTATTTTAATGGCTTTTGGCTTTTATACTCTTCCTATTTTACTTCCCTTTGGAGGAACAGCTATTTTTATAGCAATGGCAATATTCTTACTTGAAACATTTTTAACAATCTTAAAAGTTAAGAAGATAAACTTTATTATAAGTACAATTATCATCTCAAATATATTTTTACTATTTGGATTAATACTTGGAATTGCATTAGCCCTTAACCACTCTGGTATTGTATCTATTGATTCTTTTAAACTTTTAAAATCACATATTTTCTTAGTCTTCTTTGGATATGTAGGAACTACTATTATGAGTATGAGTTTAATACTACTTCCAATGTTTTGGTTAAGTCATAGTTTTTCTTGGATTTACGTAAAAAGTGCTTTTTATATTTTATGTTCAAGTATTATTTCAATGCTAATTTTTAGTTTTTTAGATATTAATATTTTTGAAACTATAGCTTATACATTTTGTATAATCTCACTACTTTTATATTTTGTTCAGATATTTGTAATCTATAAAAAAAGAGTAAGAGTTGAAGTTGATATCTATTTTAAAAGTATGATTTTTTCATATCTTAGTTTACTTGTATCATTTATACTTTTTATTGCATACTTTTTTTATGGAAATGACAATCTATTAATTTCAGCCTCATGGCTTATTTTTATTGGTTTTATTGGCTTTTTAATTGCAGGACATCTGTATAAAATTGTTCCTTTTTTAGTTTGGTATGAAAGATTTTCAATATTTGTAGGAAAAAAGCAAGTACCTATGTTAACTGATTTAATACCCAAAAAAAGCTCAAGTTTCCAATTTATCTTATCTTCTTTTGGAACTATTATTGTAACCATAGGTTTAGTGATGAATATAGATGAAATATATAAAAGTGGTTTGTGTTTTTTAACTATTGGTGTTATCTTTTTATTAAAAGATATCTTATATATGGCAACAATAAAGGAGGAATCATATGTATTCTAAAGAAGAAATTTTTGAAGCTATTTCAACTGTTATTGACCCTGAAGTTGGATTTAATCTTGTGGAAATGGGACTTATTTATGATGCAAAATGTAATGAGAAAATGGAAGTTCTTGTAACTATGACACTTAGTACAAAAGCTTGTCCTTTACATCAATTAATTGTTCAATGGGTAGAAGAAGCTGTTTTAAGAGAACTTCCTAAGGTTGAGCTTGTAAGTGTTGAGCTTGTTTGGGAGCCTGTATGGAACATATCAATGGCACAAGATCATGTAAAACAGAGGTTAGGTGGTTTCTAATGAGCTTTTTATTTGTAAAACTAATTCATATTTTTTCAGTATTTATCTATGCAGGTTTTTTATTTACAGATAATCTTATTTTAATGAGAATGCAAAAAACTCTAAGTGAAGAAAAGTATAAAGAAGTTAGAGGATACTTTGCAAAACTAACACGGGCTATTGTTCCTAAAGCATTAATAGTAGCTGTAATATCAGGAATATATCTATTTTATATTAGCTTTGGAAGTATTCCACAAGATAGTAGTTTTTCAACTTTTCAAATCTTACTTTCTTTAAAAGCTTTTTTAGGATTATGGTTAGGATTAAGAGGAGTTTTACAAGTATTTTTTGGTATTCAACCTTTTGTATTTAAAGGTCATAGATTACCATTTATTTTAGTTATTATGATTATATTTATATCGCAGATTATGTATAGTGTTTAATAGATAAAGCTTAGATAGCTTCATCTATTAATTTATATAAAGTTTCTTGTGTTGTTTTTGCTATAGGTAAAACTGTTTCTTCTATTGGTCTAACTAAATCTTCAACAGGATTCATAACTACAGTAGTTTGTCCCTCTTTACTATAAACAGATATTTTACAAGGCATTATTGCTGCTAAGTTTCTATTTGCAGTTAAAAAATCTTTTGCAACACCAGGATTACATACATCAAGAATTTGACACTCATCATCAAACTCTACACCCTTTGAGTTAAGAGTCTCTTTTACGTTATGAATATGTAAAACACCAAACTTATAGTTTGATGCTTTTTCACAAATTGTATCTACTACCTCTTGAACGCTTTTTGAAGAATCTTTAATATATTGTTCCATGTTAAAACCTTTATTATAAGTCTTGCTCAATTACTTCTTTAAATCTATTGAAGTATATATTTTTAGCCTCAGATAATTCTGTATAGATATCATTGATAGCAATTCTTCCACCACCAACTAATCCTAATTCAGTAACTTTCATTCCTTTAGAAGCACATAATTTTTCAAAGGCATCTTTATTTTCAGGAGTTACTTCAACAACAGCTCTACTTAATGTTTCAGAGAATAAATCTTTTTCATCAGCTAATTTAATATTTGCTTCTAAACCTTTGTTTCCAACAACTGCCATTTTTGCTAATGCGATAGCTAAACCACCAACATTAACATCTTTAGCTGCTTTAAGTAAACCTTGGTTATTTGCTTCAATTACTGTATTCCATAAGTTAAGCTCTTTTGCAAAATCGACTTCTGGATGAGCTCCTGCAACTTTTCCATATAACTTTTTAAGATATAAAGAAGCACCAAACTCTCCTTTAGTATCACCTAAAAGATATAAAGTGTTTCCATCTTCTTGTAAACAAGCAGGTAAAACTTTATTTGCATCATCATTTACACCAACCATTGCAATTGCTGGAGTTGGGAAAACACCTACTTCATTTGTTTCATTGTATAAAGATACATTTCCACCAATAACTGGAGTATTTAACTCTTTACAAGCAGATTTGATACCTTCACAAGCTTGAGCAAATTGCCACATTACTTCTGGGTTTTGAGGGTTACCAAAGTTTAGACAATCAGTAATTGCTTTTGGTGTAGCACCTGTCATTGCAACATTTCTTCCTGATTCCATAACAGCTGCTGCAGCTCCAAGTTCAGGGTTAACATAACACTGTCTTGTATTACAATCAGCAGACATAGCTAAAGCTTTTCCTGTCTCTTTAATTCTAATTACAGAACCATCATTTTTACCAGGTCCTTTTACAGTATTTGTTTGCACCATTGAGTCATATTGATTGTAAACCCAAGATTTATCAACTACTTCCATATCTGAAAATAGTTTATCAAAGGCTTCTTGATTTGAAATATCTTTATCTAAAGAAATATTTTCAATATCATTTAAATATGCAGGTTTAGCAACTGGTCTATCTAATACAGGAGATTGTTCAGAAACTGGTTGAACTGGAACTTCTGCACACTTTTCACCATGCCAGAATAATTCCATATTTCCAGTAGCAGTTACTTCACCAATAACAGCAACATCTAGTTCCCATTTTTCAAAAATATCAATAATTTTTTGTTCACTACCTTTTTTAGCACAAATAAGCATTCTCTCTTGTGATTCAGATAACATGAAGTCATAAGGAGTCATTCCCTCTTCTCTAGCTGGTACTTTATCTAAGTGCATAATCATACCACTTCCAGATCTACCTGCCATTTCAAATGAAGATGAAGTAAGTCCAGCAGCACCCATATCTTGAATACCAATAATTAAATCTTCTTTAAATAGTTCTAAACAAGCTTCTAATAATAGTTTTTCAGTAAAGGGATCACCAACTTGTACAGTTGGTCTTTTAGATTCAGAATCCTCATCAAATGAAGCTGAAGACATAACTGCTCCACCAAGTCCATCACGTCCAGTTTTAGAACCCACATACATTACTGGGTTTCCAATACCTTCTGCTTTTCCATAGAAGATTTCATCAGCTTTTGCAATACCTAAGTTAAATGCATTTACAAGGTTATTTCCTGCATAACACTCTTCAAAGTTAGTTTGTCCACCAATAGTTGGAACACCCATGCAGTTACCATATCCACCAATACCAGCAACAACACCTCTTAGTAAATATCTATGCTTTTTAGCAGTTTCACTATCACCTTCAATTCCAGCAAATTGAATTAAGTTCATACTTGCAACAGGTCTTGCACCCATTGTAAATACATCTCTCATAATTCCACCAACACCTGTTGCTGCTCCTTGATATGGTTCAATAAAAGATGGGTGATTATGTGATTCCATTTTAAATACAGCTGCATAACCGTCACCAATATCAATAACACCAGCATTTTCACCTGGACCTTGGATAACCCATGGAGCTTTTGTTGGGAAACCTTTTAAATATTTTGTACTAGATTTATATGAACAGTGTTCAGACCACATTGCAGAAAAAATACCAATTTCTACATAGTTTGGTTCTCTTCCTAAAATTTCTTTGATATTTTCTAATTCTTCAAGTGTTAAAGAGTGTGCAAGTGCTATCTCTTCAAGATTCATCTCTTCTTTTTGCATCTTCGCCCTTAAATTTATGGTAGTTTTAATTAAAGGCGATTATACAAAAAAAGCTCTTAGTATTAGTTTTAACCCTCTGCTAAGATTTGTACTTTATTATCTTTAAGTTCTATATATAATTCTTTCTTACCTACGAAAGTATAATATTTTGTTTTATAATCTTCATCCATAAGAATTTTATACATATTTTTATTTAGTGAGTTAGGATATGGTGCTATGTTTATATTTGTAAAGACAATCTTTTTTTCCTCTTTTTTAGCAAAAATTCTTTTTTTGTATTTTGCAAATTCCTCTAAACTCATTCCTCTTTCATTTTTAAAAGATTCAGAATAGAAGTTTAAATACTCTTCAATATCAGATTTTTTCCAAGCTTCTCGCCACTTATATATTGCAGCTAAAATTGTACTTATCTCTTCTTTCGAAGTTTTAGGAAGATGTTCATCACTTATAAGTAAAATAGACTTTTCATGGGAAATACTCTTGTCAATCTCTTGTAGCTGTTCATTATCTAAAGCAATACATCCTTGAGTAAACTTTTCTCTTTCTTCATTTAAAGGCATACCATGAATCCATATTCCATGACCATTTTTATTTAAAGTCTTATCAAAAGTGTTTGGATATGAAGTTACTAAAGCAAGTGGTCCATAAAATTCATCTAAATTTGTAAGTTTTTTAGTTAGCATATAAGCACCTTCAGGTGTTTTTAAATCACCTTCAACTTGTTTATCGCCCTCTTTTTCACCAACAATAATATTATCTTTTAAAAGTAAGTTATATTTATCTTTTTCTACTTTAAATACTTTTATCTCTTTTTTTTGTTTTTCTGCAATTATTAAAAACTCTTTTGACTCATAATAACCATACTCAACATTTTTATTACTTAGATAATTTTCCCAGTATTCTTTCTTTGTAAGTTCTTTTTCTAATTCAGCTTTAACTGCTTCTAAGCCTTGATTTCTATAAATATCAACTAAATCTGCCAATAAATAAGTGGCCATAAAGAATAATAGAAGTAATAGTTTTTTCATACAATTCCCCAAATATTTTATTAACTCTTTAAGTTGCGGATTGTATAATAATTTTTCTAATTTTAGTATAAAGAAGTCATGTGAAGAAAATCATTTTATTAGTTTTTATATTTTTAAGTACTTTTGCATTTGCAAAAGAGGTGCAAGAATTGTCTTGGCCAAGAGGTGAAACATTTTTAACATTTTTAGAACAATATGGAATTTCACAGTCCTTGTATTATAATTTACCCAAAGAAGATAAAGAGTTATGTTCAGAAATAAACGAAGGTACTTCTTTTCATTTATTGCTTGACGAAGACAATTCACTAAAACAAGTTTTAATCCCAGTATCTGAAGATATTCAGCTACATATAGCAAAACAAAAAGATGGAACATACAAATTCCAAACTCTTCCTATTTCTTACCAAGAAATAGAAGAAACATTAGTACTTGAAACCTCTCATTCTCCTTATCTTGATATTATGAATAAAACTAATAATAAAGATCTTGCAAATGAACTAATTCGTGCATTTAAATCAAGTGTAAACTTCAGAGGAATGCAAAAAGGTGATTTTGTAGTTATTAAATATAAACAAAAAATTAGACTTGGAAAATATTTTGGTCAACCAGAAATTATTGCAGCAATGGTTGAAGTAAATGGAGACAATAACTTTATATTTAGACATGAAAGAGATGGCCAATATTATGATATTCATGGGAAAAGCTTAACAAACTTTACATTTAAAACACCAGTTAGATATACAAGAATTTCAAGTAGATTTCAAAAAAGAAGATACCATCCAGTTTTAAAAAGATACAGAGCTCACTTAGGAGTAGATTACGCAGCTCCAAGAGGAAGAAAAATCTATGCAGCAGCAGATGGAAGAATCATTTTTAGAGGTAGAAAAGGTGGTTATGGAAACACTATTATTATTCAACATAAAAATGGATTAAGAACTCTTTATGCACACCAATACAAATTTAAAGGTGGATTAAGATCAGGAAGTAGAGTTAAAAAAGGTCAACACATTGGATATGTAGGAAGTACAGGACTTAGTTCTGGACCTCATTTACACTTAGGTCTTTATAGAAATGGTAGAGCTATTGATCCTTTAAAAATTATAAAGGTAACTAAGAGTAAACTAAAAGGTAAAGAAAAAAGAGTATTCATTAACTATGCTAAAACTATGTCAAATAGACTTAAAAATAGTACAAAAGATTTAAATGTGTTAATTCCAACTAAACTTGAAGACTCACTATCAAGTACACCAATTACAATTAGGAATATTTAATGGCTGAAGAGATAGTTATAACAAACTCAGAAGAACTTCTAAAAAGAATTGAAGATCTTCACCCAAGTGATATAGCTTACTCTTTAAAAAAGATACATGCAGAAAACAATCAAGATTTTTTTGATACTGTAAAAAAAATCCCTGAAGACTATTTAGGGGAAGTAATTCTTGAACTTCCTGAATATCTTAGAGAAGATGTTTATGAAGAACTGTCAATTAAAAAACTAACAGAAGCAGTAGATGAACTAGAATCAGATGATGCAACAGATATTATTCAAGAAATTGAAGGAATAGACCAAGATAAAGCTAAAGAAGTTTTTGATGGGCTAGAAGAAGAATATCAAGAAGAGATCACTTGGCTTAAAAGATATAACCAAGATGAAGCTGGTTCATACATGCAGACTGAGCTTTTTTCTGCAAATATCAAAGATACTATTCAAAGTTCAATTGATAGATTAAAAGAAGGCAAAGAGAGTGATGAACTAGAAAATATTCATCAAGTTTTTATTATAAATGATGATAAAAAACTTCTTGCTTCAATATTACTTGAAGATTTAATTATTTTTGATTTTTCAAAAACGTATGAAGAGATTTTAAATTCCCATGAAGATAATAAATTTAAACCCTTTGTTGTACAAGATAAAGATGATATTGATGATGTAGCAAAACAGTTTGAAAAATATGACTTATCAGTTGTTGCAGTTACTGGCTATCAAGGTATGTTAATGGGTAGGATTACATCTGATGATATCTTAGATGTAATTGAAGATAATGCAACTGAACAAATGTACCAATTAGCAGGGGTTAATGATGAATTTGAGCAAGATGACAATCTATTAACTGTTGCTAAAAAAAGAGGCTTTTGGTTATTTTTAAATTTAGGAACTGCCATTTTAGCTTCATTGGTTATTGGTATATTTGATGAAACTATTCAATCATATGTTGCATTAGCTATTTTAATGCCTATAGTTGCCTCTATGGGTGGAAATGCAGGAACACAAACTTTAGCCGTTATGGTAAGACAGCTTGCCTTAGGTGATATTGATTTTGACAATAGTAAAAGTGCAATTAAAAAAGAGGTTTTCATATCTATTTTTAATGGTATTGTTTTTGCAATTGTTATAGGACTAATTGCTTGGGTTTGGTTTGATAAAGCTATGCTTGGGGTGGTCATTGCCATGGCCATGGTAATAAACTTATTTAGTGCTGGTTTTTTTGGAGCTTCAATTCCACTTTTTCTTAAAAAACTTGATATTGATCCAGCTATAGGAAGTACAGTACTACTTACTACTGTTACTGATATTGTAGGTTTCTTTAGTTTCTTAATGCTTGCAAAGGTTATTTTACTTTAAAAGTAAGCTTTAAAAGCCTACTTTTATTTATGCAAAGATTGAGCAACTATTGAAAGAAACTCATCTTTTGTTTTTTTATCTTTTTTAAATAATCCTCTTAGTGCAGAAGTAACAGTTGTTGAACAAATTTTTTCAACCCCTCTCATCTCCATACACATATGTCTTGCATCTATCATAACTGCAACACCTTTTGGATTTAAAGATTCGTGAAGTGCATCACAAATTTGTTCAGTCATTTGCTCTTGGATTTGTAATCTTCTGGCAAAAACATCTACAACTCTAGGAATTTTAGAAAGCCCAACTACCTTTCCATTTGGAATATATGCAATATGAGCTTTTCCAATAATTGGTAACATATGATGCTCACACATTGAATAAAACTCAATATCTTTAATAACTACCATCTCATCATTTGAACTTGTAAAAAGTGCAGAATTTATAATCTCTTCTGGATTTTGTTTATATCCACCACACATAAATTCAAAAGCTTTTCTAACTCTACTAGGTGTTTTTTCAAGACCTTCCCTAGTTACATCTTCACCTATATACTCTAAAATATTTTTAACTGAGTTCTCAAACTCTAGCTCATTACTCATAAAAATTCCTCTTATATTTTTAAAATATCTCCTATACTCCATAAAGGAACAAATATAGCCATAATTATCCAAACAATTAATAACATAATCAATATAAAAAATATAGGCTCAATTAATATAGAAAATATTTCTACTTTTTCATTAAATCTTTTTTTATAGATAGTTCTTATTTCATAACTTGTTTTTTCTATTGAGTTTGATATTTCGGCTGTTCTAATTATATTTAAAACAAGCTCATCAAAAATACCACTCTTTTCAAAACTATGATAAATAGACTTACCACTTTTTAGTGAACTATCAATTCGTGTAATTTTATCTAAAAAGTATTTGTTGTTTATTAAAGTTTTACTCTTAATAATAGTTTCATGAAACTCATATCTTCCTTGTAACAAACTATTTACTATATAAAAAAATCTATACATCAACCTATATCTATAAATTTTACTTATTAAAAATAGATTTTCAAAAAGTATCTTATGAACAATAATTTTTATTTTCTTACTTCTTGAATAAAGCAAATATACAAAAAAGATTACAGTAACCACTAGTGCCAAAATTAAAAAAAGGTAGTTTTCAAATATATTTTTTACTAAAAATAGTGACTTTGTAGCAAGATTTAATTTCATGTCATTTTGTAAAAACATATTCTCAAACTTTGGTACAACAAAATTAAAAATACCAATAAGTGCAAATAAAAAAGAACTTACTAAAATCAAAGGATATGCAAAAACTTTTTTAATCTGTTTTTTTACTTCATCTTCTTCTTTTAATATTTCATATAAAGTTTTAATATGCCTTTTGGGTTCTCCACTATTTTGTATAATTTTAAATAATGAGATAACAAAACTATCAACTCTAAACTCTTTTAAACTTTGTTCTAAGTCTAAATGATTAGAAAAAGAGTATTTAATCTTATTTAAAAACTCTTTTATATTTTTGTCATTATTAGAATTTATTAAAATATCAAAAGCTTCATCAAATAAAATATTTGATTCAAGCATTAGATTTAATTCATTTAAGATATTTAATAAAGCTTTCTTAGAAATAGTTTTTTTAGATTTAAATAGATTTGTTAAATCAAGACATTTTTTTATACTTATAATATTTTCAGGAAACTTATTTTTTAGATATTCACTTTCACTTAAAACTAAAGTTTTTACTTTTTTATCTTGTTGATATTTTATTTTATACTTCATCTTAAGAATTTACTACTTTATAGAGCTCTTTTAATGTAGTTTTTTTCTCTTGTACTTTTTTTAAACCATCATCTAAAATAGTTTTATAATTATTTTGTTTTAAATAGTTTTCAATTTGAATTAAAAAATCATCTTTCATTAAAAAGCTTTTTATATTTTTATCACAAGCTAAACTTTCAGCAATACAAACTCTTCCTAAAAAACCTTTATAATTGCAAAGTTCACAACCACTCTTACAAGTACAAAGTTTTAATACTAATCTTTGGGAAATAATATACTTTAAAGTACTTGCTAATAAAAATCTATCTGCTTTTAAATCAATAAGTCTTGAAATTGTATCAATGCTTGAATTTGCATGAATAGAAGCTAATACTAAATGACCTGTTAAAGATGCTTGTAAAGCAATAGACAAAGAAAAGGCATCTCTAATCTCTCCTATAAGAATCACATCAGGGTCTTGACGTAAAATATTTTTAAGTACACTATTAAAACCAAGTTCAATATCTTCATTTATATTTACTTGTTGAACTTGTTCAATTTTATACTCAACAGGATCTTCAATTGTTATTATCTTTTTGTCTTCACTATTTAACTGTTTAATTAAAGAGTATAAAGTTGTACTTTTACCACTTCCTGTTGGTCCAGTTATTAAAACTAAACCCTCTTTTAGTGTAATTATATTTTCAAAAGAATCTATTAGATGAGAAGAAAAACTCATACTTTGTAAATCATCTGTTACATTTAGATTATCTAAGATTCTAATTACTATTGATTCCCCATGAATTGTTGGCATAGTAGAAACTCTAAAGTCAACATTTACAAAAGAAAATCTTCCATCTTGAGGGTTTCTAATCTTTGTTACATCAAGTTTTGATAACATCTTTATATATGAGCTTATAGTTTTAAAAAACTCCTTTTTAAAAATATAAAAAGAGTTAAGTTCTCCATCTATTCTAAATCTTATTACCATTGAGTTTTCTAAAGATTCAAAATGTAAATCACTAGCTTTACAAAATAAAGCTTTATTTAAAAGCTTATTAAAAAACTCTTCCATCAATTTTGGATTTATCTCTTTTTGTTTTATTAATTTTTCACTACTATTATATAAATCAAGTCTTATATTAAAATCACTTAAAAAAAACTCTATTTTATTTCGGGGCAGTTCTATCTTTTCTATTATTAAACTTAAATCAAGTAACTTTAAATTTGACTCTTCACAAACAAAAAATTTACAATATATTCCATCTGCTTTTATAGGTAATACCAATGCCTTTTTTAAAACTTCTATATTAAAAGAATTTACATAATTATAATCAATAAGATATTTATATAGTTTCATCATAAAGCCTTAATATCATTTGAATATTTTCACTTTTTATTAAAACCGAATCTTTATTTATCTTTGAGACTTTAAATTCACTATTTATACTATCACCTAAGCTTAGCCATTTATCATTTATTAAAACACTATTACCTACTATTGCTTTTAAAGTATATCTTTTTCTTTGATTCTCATGTTTTTTTAAGAATTCAAGTTTTGATTGTACTTTTTTATTGCTAGTTTTTATATATAATTTATTAAAAGTTATAGTTAAAAAAAGATTATCCTCTTCCATTTTTAGGGATTCAATGGAAGAAAAATTATTATATTCTTCAATAAATTTTATTAATTTCAAACTTGAAAGAGTAGTTGCTTTTGCTTTAATTTGAATTTTTTCATTTATATTTGATATTTCTATTAACTCAATAGAGTTTTTCGAAAGATAAGATTCTATATCTTTAATTATATCAATCAAAGATTTTTCCATAGATTTTTTTTGAATAAAAACATTGCCACTAAAAAGATTTACTTTTGAGCCTTCTACTTTAGTTTGTTCTAAAAAAAATATTAAAGCACCTATGAGAAAAAGAGGAAAAAGAAAAAGCTCTATTTTTATTCTTTTAGATGCTTTTTCAAAACTATTTTCTAATAAAGCTAATATTTGCATTTACTTTATAACCTCCTATTAATTCATCATATTTAAAACTATTAATTGAAGTTTTATAGTTATTAAAAAACTCATAAATACTCTTTTTTTGTAAAGAGGACAATTCTAATAAAAAGGATTTATTCTGTAGTTGTATGGAAAGGATTTTTATATCTTTTTGTTTAGCATGATAAAATAAATCTACAATCTTTGAAGAAACAAATGAATAAGCACTATTTTGTTTTTGTGTTTCAATTCTTTTTTTTAGATTTTCTATTGATAGTTTATCTTCTACTTTATTATTTGAAGAAAAATAACAAAGTAACACAAGAAACAAAACTAAAATATATAAAAGAAAAAATTTAAATAAATGACTCTTTTTATATCCTATAAAACTATATTGTTTTTCTTGTTTTTTATTTTTATTTATTTCATTTGTTATAGAGAGTTTTTCAATATTAAAACTACTTTTTACAAATTCTAAAATCTGTTTTTCATTTAATTTTTCTTTTATTTCTTGATAAAAATATACTTTTTTTTCTTTATATAAACAAAAATATCTTTCTGTAATTAGAAGTTCATTATCATTTTTACATTTATGAGAAAATATTTCAGGAATATTAGTACTATTTTTATCAAAAACAATCAGTTGATAACTATTTAATTCTTTTAAAAATGAAGCGTATATATAAGAATTTGATGAAAGGAGAATTTCTTCTTTTTCTAAATTTGTAAGAATAAAGTTTTTTAAATGGTTTTGTGAAATTTCTTCAGTAGATTTTATTTCATAAGTTTCCATATTAAACCTTTAATAACAAAATATAATATATCTTATTATTAAAAAGATTTAATAAAGTTTAATTAAATGTTATTTTTTATTATTTTTTAAAAAGTTACGTCGTACCCTAACTCTTTTAGACCTTTTTTATCTTTAGTCCAGCCTTTTCTAATAGAAACAAATAGTTCTAAATAACACTTTCTTCCAGTAAGTTTTTCAATTTTGATTCTTGCGTCTTTACCTATTCTTTTAATGGCAGTTGCACCTTTTCCAATAATCATACCCTTTTGAGTTGATTTTTGAACAATAATTGTAGCTTTAACAACATCAATATCTTTTTTCTCTTCAACTCTATTTACAATAACATCAGTCTCATAAGGAATTTCATCTGAGATATTATCAAAAATAGACTCTCGAATAAACTCTTTAAAAATATCTCTTAGATGTTCTGTAGTCATAATTTCTGGGTCAAATAAATATGGATGTTCTGGTAAGTGTTTTGTTACAACATCTAAAATATCTTCATGTCTTGTTTGCTTTTTGATTGAAACTGGAATTACTGCTTCATATTTGTTGGCATATTGTTCGTACTCTTTCATCTTTTCTAATACTTCATTATTTGAAACATTGTCAATTTTTGTTAAAAGTAAAATATGCTTTGTATTCTTTTTATTTTTTTCTAAAAAGTTTTCATAGTGAGTAAGTTTATCTGTAACTGGAGCTAAGAATAGAATTAAATCACAATCACCAATTGCTTTTAATGCTTCATCAAGCATAAATTGATTTAGAAGTTTTTCTGTTTCATGGATACCTGGAGTATCTACAAAAACAATTTGGTTATCTTCATGCATTACAATTATATTTGATCTTTTTCTTGTCGCATTAGCTTTGTGAGAAACCATTGCAATTTTTTCACCAACTAGCCAGTTTAAAAGTGAGCTCTTTCCTGCATTTGGTCTTCCAACTACAGATACATAACCACATTTAGTCATACAAATCCTTACTATTTTTTTGGATTATAACATATCTAAGCTACTTATCTTCTTCTATAATTTAAGCTTTCTAAAATATGTTGCTTTTTTATACTTGCAGAACTTTCTAAGTCTGCAATTGTTCTTGCCACTTTTAAAACTTTATTTATACTTCTAAATGAAAGGTTGAAATTATTTGTAGCTTTATGTAAAATAGTTCTTGAATCTTCATCTAAAGAGCAAAATTTATTTACTTGTTTATCATTAAGCTTTCCATTTAATTCATTTTGACCTCTTAAAATTTGCATTTTAAATGCATTAATAACCTGTTCATGTAATTTTTTTGAATCTACACTTGGTTTATCATTTATATTTGTTTCATTCATAACTACATACAAATCAATCCTATCTAGAAAGGGTTCACTTAAACGATTTTTATATCTTTTTATTTCTAAGTCATTACATCTACAAGATTTATTTGTAGATAGTAAATTTCCACAAGGGCAAGGGTTCATTGCACCTATAAATAAAAATTTAGTGTTATACTTTACTTTTGAATTTGCTCGACTTATTAATAAACAATTATCTTCTAAGGGTTCTCTCAATGACTCTAAGATAGAACTTGGGAAATGTGGTAGTTCATCAAAAAAAAGTGCTCCTGCATTGGCAAGTGCAATTTCACCTAAACTATTACTACTTCCAACTATTGAAGCTTTTGTTGAGGAACAATGGGGTGACCTTGATACACGTACTGGTTTAAAGTTTGGCTCTTTTAAATCTAAGGCTTGTAATTTTGCAATTTCTAAAATTTCATCTAAACTCATAGGAGCCATTATATAAGGTAGTCTTTTTGCTATCATAGATTTCCCACAACCAGGACTTCCTTCAAGTAAGATATTATGATTACCTGCTGCTGCAATAAGTGCAGCTCTTTTTGCATTTTCTTGTCCTTTTATATCAAAAAAATCATTTTCATAATAGTTTTCAAAATAGAACTCTTTTCCATTTATATTTATTTTTTCATACTTTAACATCTCTTTTTTGTATAAATATTTGTTTTTATTTTCTTCATGGAAAAACTCTATTGCTTCTAAAAGGTTTTTTACACAGTAAATATTTATATTAGGTATTTTACTTATCTTTTTTGCACTATCTTTGCAAACCAAAACATTTGTTATTTTACTTTGTTTTGCAAGGGACAAAATTATAGGAAAAATATTATTGCTATCTTTTATTTCACCATTTAAAGATAATTCTCCAAAGACATGAATATCTTTAAAATCTATTTTTTTCTCTTCATATAAAGCTATTAAAAGTGAAATTGGTAAATCAAAATGTGTTCCGGTTTTTTTGATTTCACTTGGTGATAAATTAATTGTGATTTTCTTTGGAGGAAATTTATAATCATTTGTAAGAAGTGCTGACTTTACTCTATCTTTTGACTCTTTTATTTGATCAGAAGGTAAACCAACTATTGTAAAACTAGGAAGCCCTTTTGTAAAGGTTGATTCTACACTTACTTCACTTGCATCTATATTTGCCAATGTTGCAGATTTTATTATCTTCATATATACTCTTTAAAATAATTTTATAGATTATATAAAAAGTACTATAAAATAAAATTTAATATTATTAAAAATATATATTATCTTCTTTATCTAAAATCTCATGAACTATATCAGATGTTTTTTTTGCATCTGTTATATCAAACCTAATAGATTTAAAACCTTCGATTTCATCATCTTTATTTAAAATAGGAAAAATAATACTATCAACCCAATAATATCCACCATTTTTTTTTAGATTTTTAATTTCTCCACGCCAAACTTTTTTAGATATAATATTTTTCCACATATTTTCAAATACTCTGTCTTCCATATCAGGATGTCTCACTATTCTATGATTTTGACCTAACAACTCTTCTTCAGTATAACCAGATATATCTATAAATGGTTTACTAACATAAGTTATATTTCCATCAATATTTGTTTCTGAAGTAATTGCATACTTATTAAAAAAACTATAAACATAATCTAATCTAAAAAGTTGTTCTTTTAGTGATTTATTTTCTTGTGAAAGTTTTTCTATCTTTTCTTGTAGTTGTAGAATTTGAGGTTGTTTATTTTCAGGGTTCATAACATACTCCTTAAAGGAGTATTATATTATGAAATACATAATATTTTTATTTTTTTGATTTGAGTTTCTTTTTCCACTCTTTTTCAAATTTTTTTCGTTTTGTAATTGATAAGTTTTCAATAAATAAATGTCCAGTTAAATGTTCCATCTCATGTTGCCATGCTACAGCTAAAAAGTCTTCACACTCCATAGTCTGCTTTTCACCAGCTCTATTGTAATACTCTACAATAATATGTTGTGCTCTTTTTACTTCTTCATTAAACCCAGGAACACTTAAACAACCTTCAACAAAAACTTGTTCGCCATCTTTGTGAGTAATTACAGGATTAATTGCTTCAATTAAATCTTCTTTATCTTGAATATCTTCTTCATTTGGAAGGTTAATAATTAAAACATTTAAAGGAATGCCAACTTGTATCGCAGCAAGTCCTACGCCATTTTCCGCAATCATTGTATCATACATATCATCAAGTAATGTATGAAGTTCATTATCGAACTTCTCTACATCACTAGACTTTGTTCTAAGTAGTTTATTTGGATATGTTAAAACTTCTCTAATCATTTTATTTACTTATGACTTGAAATCACTTCATCAACTAAACCATATTTGCAAGCTTCAGTTGCACTCATAAAGTTATCTCTATCTGTATCTTTTTCAACTACCTCTAGAGGTTGTCCTGTTTGCTCTGAAATCATTCTATTTAAATCATCTTTCATTCTTTGGATCTCTTTAGCTTGAATCTGAATATCAGTAGCTTGACCTTGAGCTCCACCTAATGGTTGGTGAATCATGATTCTAGAGTTAGGTAAAGAGTATCTCTTTCCTTTTACTCCAGATGATAATAAAAATGCACCCATAGAAGCAGCTTGTCCTACACAAATAGTACAAACATCAGGCTTAATATAGTTCATCGTATCATAAATAGACATACCACTTGTAATTACCCCACCTGGAGAGTTGATATATAAATAGATATCTTTATCTGGATCTTCAGCTTCTAAGAATAAAAGCTGAGCAACAACTGTAGATGCTACTTGATCATTAATTTCACCACTTAGCATAATAATTCTATCTTTTAGAAGTCTTGAATAAATATCATAACTTCTTTCGCCTCTTCCACTTTTTTCAACTACATATGGTATATAACTCATTTTTAATCCTATTTAGGTTTTAGTTTCCTGCTTTTTCGTCTAATAATTTAGTAATTACTTTTTCTTCAATCATAGACATTTTAATTGCTGGTAAATAACCTGCATTTTGGTATTGTTTTAATACTTCTTGAGGGTTTTGACCAGTTTGCATTGCTTCATAATAAATTACTTGTGTAACTTCTTGATCAGTTACATCAATTTCTTCTGCTTTTGCTAATGCATCAACAATAAAAGTAGCTTTAACTGATTTTTCAGCATCTGCTTTTAACTCATCTCTAATTGCTTCAACTTTAGAAGCATCTTCTTGTAATTCTTTAATTTCATCTTCAGACATAGTTCTTACTTTGTTATTTAAAGAGTAGTTAACTTCTTGATCAACAACAGAAGAAGGTAATGCAAAATTGATTTTTTCAACTAATTTATCTAAGAATGCAGGTTTTAATTCATCTCTATAATAAATAGCTTTAGCTTCACCAGTGATTTGTTCAGCAATTTTTTCTTTTAAAGTTTCAATTGTTGCATCTTCTTCACCTGGTAACATTTTCTTAGCTAATTCGTCATTTAATTCAGGAGCAACTTTTTCTTGAATTTCATGTAAAGTTACTTTAAATGTAGCTTCTTTACCAGCTAAATCTTTTTGTTGGTAAGATTCTGGGAAAGTTACAACAACATCTTTTTGCTCTTCATATTTCATACCAATGATTTGCTCTTCAAATCCTGGGATAAATGCACCAGAACCAATTTCTAATGGGTACTTTTCAGCTTTTCCACCTTCAAATGCAACACCATCTACGAAACCTTCAAAGTCGATAACTGCGAAGTCACCTTCTCTAACCATTCTTTTTCTTTTGATTTTTTCTAATGGTGCAGATTGTTTAGCAATCTCTTCTAATCTTGCTTCAACTTCTTTAGCATCAGCTTCTTTTTTATCAACTGCTGGAACTAATGATTTATAATCACCTAATTCAACTGCTGGTTTGCAAGCAACTTTGATTTCTACATCAATAGAACCATCTTCTTTTTTATCATATTTACCAAAAGTTGGCTCACCAATTAAATCTGCATTTTCAATTTTTAACTCTGCTAAAGCATCAGTTAATACAGCTCTAACTGCTTCACCTTCTGCATCTTCTGTTAATTTATCTGCATATCTTTGTTTTACAACAGAAACTGGTACTTTACCTTTTCTAAAACCTTGAATATCCATAGTTTTAGCAGCTTGTTTAGCTACTTTATCTACGTTTTTTTCAATTGTTTCTTTAGAGATTGTTGAAGTGATAACTGCATTAGCTTCGTCAACTCTTTGTGCGTTAAATTCCATTAAATCTACTCCGATTATTTTAATTTTAGTCGTGATTTTATCTAAAAGTTACTTGGGATAATATAAAATATAAAAACTAAGATTTTATGAGGACTCACAATTGCAATTTCTTTATCCAAATGTACTATTTTTTATGTTAATTCCAATTATAATTTTAATGTTTCTAATAACAACAAATAAAGATAAATTTCAAAAGTTTTTTGACAAAGAAGCATTAGCAAAACTATCTATTAAAAATAAATATATGACAAAAACAACAAGAAATATTCTCTTTTTCATAACACTTATACTGATGACTATTGCCCTTGCACGACCTGTAATAAATGAAAAAGAACATAAAATAGACCAAGAAACAGTCTCTTTTGTAATAGCATTAGATGTTTCAAAATCTATGCTTGCAACTGATATTTATCCAAATAGATTAAGTCTTGGGAAAAAGAAGATTCTTGATATTATTGATTATGCAAAACAAAACTCTATTGCAGTAGTACTTTTTGCTAAATCTGCTTTTATACTTTCACCTATTACTAAAGATTACAACTCCTTAAAAATACTTGTAAATAGGCTTGATACTGGACTTAATTTTGACAATGGTTCAAATATTTTTTCAACTTTAGAAGTAAGTAAAAAGCTTTTAAAAAAAATAAAAGATAAAAATCTAATATTGATAACTGATGGAGCAAATAAATCAAACTATGAAAAAGAAATTGAATATGCAAAGGAAAACAATATTAGAATATATACTTTAGGATTAGCTACAAATAATCCAACTCCTATTAAATTACAAGATGGAAGTTTTCTTTCTAAAAAAGATGGTTCAATCGTAACAGTTAAACTAAATGAAGATATCAAGCAACTTTCATTGAATACAGATGCTGCATATATAAAATACTCAAATTCAAATGACGATATTAAACAACTTGTTGATGATATAAATATTACATCAAAAAAACAAAAGCAAGAATCTAGAAACTTTAAAACCTACACTGAACTTTTTTATTATCCTTTAGGATTAGCTCTTTTTATTTTATTAATAGCATTTTCATCTAGACCAAAGTTATCTGAAATATTTAAAAAAAATAAAAACTCTGTACTTTTAGCTTTAGTTCTAATCTTTTCAAATAATTCGTTAAAAGCTTTTGAATTTGATTTTGAAACAATAAATAAAGCAAATGAATATTATGAAAATAAAGAGTTTAAAGAAGCTTCTAAAGAGTTTAGAAAGGTAGCTAAAACACCTGAGTCTCACTACAATTTAGGAAACGCTTTATACAAACAAGGTGAATATAAAAAAGCTTTAATGCACTATAGAAATGTAGTCACTTCCAATCAAGACTTAGAGTACAAAAAACTTCATAATATGGGTAACTCATACGTAAAACTAAATGACCTACAAAATGCAAAAAGAGTTTATGAAAAAGCTTTAAAAATAAAAGATGATAAAGATACTAAAGAAAATCTAGAAGCAGTTTTAAAAGCCCTTGAAAATAAAGACAAAAAACAAGACCAACAAAATAAAAATGAGCAAAACAAGTCTCAAGATGAAAATAAAGATAAAAAACAAAAAAATAAAAATTCAAAAGATAAGCAAGATAAAGATAAAAAAAATAAAGACTCAAAAAATAGTCAAGAAAAAAGCGAAGATAAAAACAAACAAAAAAGTAAAAAAGATAAACAAGAAAATGCAGATAAACAAAATCAATTAAGTGATGCAGAAGAAAAGAAATGGCTTAAAAAGTTAGAACAATCTAAAGAAGTACCTGTTATGCTTAAAAAGTTTGATTCCAAGGAGCAAAGTGGAGATACTTCAACTCCTTGGTAAAGGGGTTTAATAGTTAGCTGTTTTTCTCATTTGCATTAATTCTCTTTGTACTGAGATATTAATATTTTCATCAGCATCAAAGTTTAAAGCATAGTTTCTTCCATCATAATCTACAGAATTTAAAATAATTTTCATAGCTTCAAGTCTTGCTTTATGTTTATCATCACTTCTAACAATATGCCATGGAGCAGCTCTTGAAGATGTACGTCTAAGCATCTCATATTTTTTCTCAGAAAACTCTGACCATAAATCTTGAGCTTGCATATCTACTTCTGAAAATTTCCATTGTCTTAGAGGATCATTGATTCTTCTATCAAATCTTCTTTTTTGTTCATCTTTAGAAACAGAGAAATAAAGTTTGATTAAAATCATTCCTTGTCTTACTAAATCTTGCTCAAAATTCACAACGTCTTCCATAAAAATTTCATACTCTTCTTTTGTACAAAATCCAAAAATTGGTTCAACCATAGCTCTGTTGTACCAAGATCTATCAAATAATACCATTTCTCCACCAGTTGGGAAGTGTTGAATATATCTTTGTAAAAACCATTGATTTCTTTGCGTTTCAGTTGGTTTACCTAAAGCAACAACTCTATAGTGTTTGTTATTCATATATCTAGTAATTCGTCTAATCGCCCCACCCTTACCTGAAGCATCTCTTCCTTCAAAAAGAATAATCATTCTTTTGTTTTCTGCTTCAAGATAATTTTGTAGTTTAATTAACTCAATTTGATATTTTTTTAACTCTTCTAAATCATAAATTTTTTGTACACCATCTTTTAAAGTCTCTGGGTCTAAATCTTTGAAATCACCTAAAATAGCTTTTAAGTTTTTATTCTCTTCTAATAATTGTTGGTATTTTTTATCAAAGTTTTTTTCTGTAATTGGTTTCTCTACAGTTGTTTCTTCTTTTTCAACTACTATTGAGTCTTTGAATTTTTGCATTAAAGTAAGTGCAGTTTTTTTTGTAAGATTATCTTTTTTTGTATAACCTAATACTTTTACATATCTTTTTTTATTATATTGAAACCTTGCAATATATTTTTTCCCAAAAGTTGGGTGTGCAGCCTTTGAAATATATAAACCACTATATTCAGTTTTATCAAAATCACTTAAATTCATTACAACTACGCCTTTGCAAATTTATTTTGTTTTTCCATATATTCTAACTCTTTTTTCCCTGGAACTAGAATATTACTATCAGTTTTAAACTCTTTATTTTCTATTTTATTTGGATAATTAACTTGTGATAAAATATGCTTAATACAGTTAATTCTAGCTCTTTTTTTATTATCACTTCTTATTATTGTCCATGGTGCAAAATCTGTATTTGAAGACATAAGCATTGAAAATTTAGCTACTGTATATTTATCCCAATATTTTTGAGACTCTTTATCAACAGGAGAAAGTTTATATTGTTTTAAAGGGTCAACTTCTCTTTTCTTAAATCTTCTTGCTTGCTCTTTTTTTGATACTGAAAAATAAAACTTAAGAAGAATAATTCCAGATTTTACAAGCATTTGCTCAAACTCTGGAACTTCTCTTAAAAACTCATGATGCTCTTCAGAAGTACAAAATCCCATAACTGGTTCAACACCAGCTCTGTTGTACCAAGACCTGTCAAAAAGTACAATTTCACCTGCACTAGGTAGATGTTTAGTATACCTTTGAAAATACCATTGTGTTTTTTCTACATCACTTGGTTTTTCTAAAGCAACTACTCTTGCACCCCTTGGATTTAAATGTTCTGTAATTCTTTTGATAGTACCACCTTTTCCAGCAGCATCTCTACCTTCAAAAATCATAAGAACTTTTAATCCTTTGTCTTTTACATGATTTTGAAATTTTAGTAACTCAATTTGAAGTTTTGTTAACTCTTTTTCGTACTCTAAAGTCTCTTTTTTTACCCAAATTTGAACTTTTTTACTTTTAGTTTTTAACTCTTCTTTTTTCTCTGGGTCACTAATTGATACTTGATTCTCATCTTTTTTTGTATCTATTTCTTCGTCTTTAGTCTTTTCATTTTCTATAGTTTTATCTTGCGCCATTATTTTTCCAATTTGTAATTATAATCTTGATTTGTATGCATTATACCCAAAATTATTTACAATTTGGTAACAGCCCTTCTTATTTTTTATTACTTGAGATGGTAACTTAATTCCATTAAAGGTCGTAGTCTTTACCATCGTATAGTGAATCATATCTTCTAAAATAATTTTATCGCCTACTTTTAGGGGCTTATCAAAGGAATAATCACCGATAATATCACCTGCTAAGCAAGTATTTCCTCCTAGACGATAAGTGTATTTTTTTTCATTGGCAAGACCTGAATTTCTAATATCTGCACGGTATGGCATAGCTAAAGTATCAGGCATATGAGCCTCAGCTGAAGTATCTAAAATGGCTATTTGCATTTGATTTTCTACAATATCTAATACAGTTGCCATAAGGTAACCTGTTTGCCAACCTACTGCTTCACCTGGCTCTAGAAAAACATCCAAATGAGGATATCTTTCTTTAAACTCTTTTAATAATTTTATTAAACCTTCAACATCATAATCAGCTCTTGTGATATGATGTCCTCCACCAAAGTTTACCCATTTCATCCCTACTAAATATTCACCAAAGTTTTCTTCAAAGTTTGCTAATGCCCCTTGAAGTGCATCTACATTTTGCTCACAAAGAGCATGAAAGTGTAAACCTTCAATTAAATCTAGTTTATCTGCTTGAAAATTTTTCTTTGTAATTCCAAGTCTTGAATATGTACCACAAGGATTATATAAATCAACTTCTACAGAGGAGTATTCAGGATTTACTCTAAGTCCAATAGAAGTTTTTCCATAAGCTTTTTTACCATATCTTTCAAGTTGAGAAAATGAGTTAAATACTAAGTGATTAGAAATATCTATAATCTCATCTATCTCTTCATCTTTAAAAGCAGGACTATAAGTATGAACTTCTTTTTGAAATTCCTCTTTTGCTAAAAGTGCTTCATGTAATCCACTTGCACAACAACCGTAAAGATACTTTCTACAAAGTTCAAAACTAGACTTTAATGCAAAACCTTTTAAAGCTAGTAAGATTTTTACATCTGCTTCATCTTGAACTTTTTTTAAAAGTTTTAAATTGTTTTCTAAAAGCTCTTCTTCACATATAAATGCTGGACTTGGTAACTCTTCTAGTGACTTAAAAGTTTGTTTTTCCATTTGATTGTTTCCTATGAAATAGTAAGTTTTGTTTTTTCTTGTTTCTGAAGATTAAGATATTTTATTCTAAAACAAGGCTTGAAAAGTATAAAGGGAGGAATTTACTCTTAGTAAATGACTCTCTTTATATCTTTTTGTAAACGAAGTTTTTGGAAAAAAGAATTAATCTAGCTCTAATATCTTCCAAGGAAGACCTTGAGTCATTAATTCATCCATAAATGGTTTTGCATCAAACTCTTCAATGTTGAACACACCTTTTGAATCCCAAATACCTTTGTATAACATTTTAGTTCCAATCATCGCTGGAACTCCTGTAGTATAACTTACAGCTTGTGCTCCTGTCTCTTTGTAACACTCTTGGTGGTCACAAACATTGTAGATATAAACTTTCTTTTTCTTTCCATCTTTAATACCTTCAATGATACAACCAATATTTGTTTTACCAACTGTTCTTGGTCCTAATGAAGCTGGGTCTGGTAATAATGTAGTTAAAAACTCTATTGGAGTAATTTCTACACCTTTGTGCATTACAGGTTCAATACCTAACATACCTACATTTTGTAAACAATTCATATGTTGGATATAAGAATCACCAAATGTCATAAAGAATCTAATTCTTTTTAAACCTTTGATATTTTTAGAAAGACTCTCTAACTCTTCATGATATAAAAGATAAGATGGTTTTACACCAACTTCTGGATAATCATGTTCAACTTTTATTTCTAATGGTTTTGTTTCAATCCATTTACCATCTTCCCAGTATCTACCATTTGCAGATACTTCTCTTAAGTTGATTTCTGGGTTAAAGTTTGTAGCAAAAGGATATCCATGGTCACCTGCATTACAATCCATGATATCAATATAGTGAATCTCATCAAATAAATTTTGTTGAGCATAAGCACAAAATACACCTGTAACACCTGGGTCAAATCCAGAACCTAAAAGTCCCATTATTCCAGCTTTTTTAAACTGTTCATCTCTTGCCCATTGCTCTTTGTACTCAAACTTAGCTTCATCTGGGTGCTCATAATTTGCAGTATCTACGTAATCAACACCTGCTTGTGTACAAGCATCCATAATTGTTAAATCTTGATAAGGTAAAGCTACATTTAAAACAACTTTTGGATTAACTTCTTTGATTAAATCCACTAATTGAGGAATATTATCAGCATCAACTTGTGCAGTTTGAATTTCAACTCCAAGTTTTTCTTTAATATCCATTGCAATTGAATCACACTTTTTAATTGTTCTTGACGCTAGTGTAATTTTTTCAAATGTATCAATATTCATAGCACACTTAACTGTGGCAACTCTACTTACTCCACCTGCACCAATGATTAAAATACCTTTTTTCATCTATTTCTGCTCCATATTTTTAAATTGAATGTTTATTTTTTTAATTGCGTTTATCATTGCATCACATATCTTATTTAATTCTTCATTAGTAATTGTATAAGCAACGATTGAATAAATCAGTTTTCCAAATGGTCTTATCCATACACCTTGATTTTGACACTCATCTTGTATATCTTGAGCGAAATGGGGACTATGAAGTTCTACAACACCAATTGCACCAATTGTTCTAATATCTTTTACGATTTCTACTTCTTCTAAAGTCTTTAGTTTTTGAGTAAATATTTTATTGATATTTGAAACTTTTTCTTGCCAGTTTGATTCTAAAAGTAAATCAATACTAGCATTTGCCACACTACAAGCTAAAGGATTTCCCATAAATGTTGGACCATGCATAAGTACACCTATTTCAGAGTTCGAAATAGTATCACTTATGTGTTTTGTTGTACACATTGCAGCAAGTGTCATCATGCCACCTGTTAGACATTTTCCAATAGTTATAATATCTGGTACCACATCTGCATGTTCACAAGCCCACATTTTACCTGTGTGACCAAAGCCTGTTGCTATCTCATCAGCAATGAAAATTATATCATATTTTGTACATAATTCACGCACTTTTTTTAGATAACTAGGATTGTGAATTCTCATACCACCTGCACCTTGAACCACTGGTTCTAGTACAATACCTGCTACTTCATGGTGATGTTTTTCTATTGTTTTTTTAATATTTTCAATACTTGTAAAGATATTGTTTGGTAAATAGTTTCCATATAGTGAGTGCATACTATTATTTGGGTCACACACTCCCATACAACCTAAGGTATCTCCATGGTAAGCATTTTCTAAAGATATAAACTTATCTACATTTTTACCTTTTGCTTTTTGGTATAAAATAGCTGTTTTTAATGCAACTTCAATACTAACACTTCCACTGTCTGCTAAAAATACACTAGGTAATCCAGTAAGTTTTGCTAACTTTTCACAAAGTAAAGCTGCTGGTTCGTGTGTAAGTCCACCAAACATCACATGGGGCATGATTTTTGCTTGGTTTTGTAAAGCCTCTACTAGCTTTGGATGGTTATATCCATGGATAGCGCTCCACCATGAACTCATGGCATCTATTAGTTCAGTATCATCTTCTAAGACAATAGTTTGTCCAAAAGTTTTCTTTACTGGCAATATTTTTGTTTTCGTTGGCAAGGAGTTATAAGGGTGCCAAGCATGCTTTTTGTCTAATTCTATATAATTCATAAGTAATATTATATAAAAAAAGTGCTATGATTCCACTTTATTTAATGGGGATGACTTGGTATCGATTAGAGCAGTGAGGATCAGTTGCATGTCGGCCTGAACATGCCGTTACGCGGTTCATTTTTTTTAGACGCAAACAATACTGATTACGCTCCAGCTTACGCAAAAGCTGCGTAAGTTTAACAACTTATAGGACTCGCCTTAGGGCTTGAGACCTCGGAGGCTCACACTACTGATTCTATCTAAGTAGATTTTAGTGGGTTCACCCAAGATAGATTATCATCTTAGAGTTGATTTGGCTAATTTGAGACACTTTTAAATCTTAGCTTCGCAATTGTTTTTGCGGGTTGAGCTATTGTGAAGTGAAATTTTTCAACCCTTCTAAGCATGTAGACGCTGGTAGTAGCTGTTTTAAGACTGGAGTTCGATTCTCCACATCTCCACCAATATTAATAATTATACTTTCTATTTTATTCTAAAAGGTTCGATATAATCGAACTTTAACATTCTAAATTATTCTATCTCATTCTTATAGTTTTTAATAATTTCTAAGATTTATTACGGTAATTGCTAAAGTTCAAAAATGGATACCGTATAAATGATAAAATAAGTATCAATTTCCTTTATTTAAAAAAGAATTTAAAAAATTTATAATATAATTTAATGAAATAGTGTTATAAGTATCTATTTTATGGTATATTTAATCTAATAAAAGATTTAAAAAATAATTTAAAAAAAGTATAGATAATCTATACTTTTTTATATAAAAAGGTTACGAATGTATACAACTCCAACTATACCACAAACTGAACATTATCCTTTAAAGCAAGAGATACTTAATAAAGCAGAGCGTATTATAATTGAAAGTGCTAAGTTAACAGGAAATTTAAATATACATATAATTAATGCAATAAAAGAAAATTTACGGACTATAAACTCTTATTACTCAAATAAAATTGAATCAGAAGGTACTCATCCTATTGATATTGAACGTGCAATGAAAAATGAATTTTCACAAGATGATAAAAAGAAAAGTATGCAACAATTGTCATTGGTACATATTGAAGTACAAAAATATTTAGAAACAACACTAGATATCTCATCTAAAGCATATTCATTAGAAAAAATACTAGAGATTCATAAAGAATTTTATAGTAAAGAAGAAATGAAATATGCACTAAATATTAAAAATGGTGAGTTAGAAGTAGAAATGATACCTGGGAAACTAAGAGAAGGTTATGTACGAGTTGGAGAACATATCCCACCTCAAAGTGATGAATTAATAGCTTGCTTCAATGAATTTGAGATGTTATATAATCAATCTAGGAACTCTACACACACAATGAAACTAATCTATGCTTTATGTTCTCATCATAGATTAACATATATACATCCATTTTATGATGGAAATGGAAGAGTATCTAGACTTTATTTAGATTACTTATTGTATCACTCTGATATCCAAGGTTATGGATTATGGAATATATCAAGAGGACTTGCTAGAAATCAAAAAGAGTATAGGAAGTTTCTGTCTTTAGCAGATGAAAAGTTTAGTGGATATAATGATGGAAGAGGACCATTAACATTAAAAGGACTTGAAAACTTTTTAGAATTTATGTTAGATATTGCATTAGATCAAGTATTATTTATGAGTGAATATTTAAAATTAGATTCTATGGCAACAAAGATAAAAGCTTATGTTGAGCTTTCACAAAAAAAACTAATTCATAATGTCAAGCCTCTACCAAAAAATTCAAATAAACTATTAGAATATTTATTGGTTCATGGAGAAGTAACTAGAGGTGATGCACAAGAAATCTTAGGTGTAAGTGCTCCTAAGGCTATAGCTATTGTAAAAGAGTTACTAGAAGAAGATTACTTACAAACAGATAGTCCTAGAGGAAAATTAAGATTTAAATTAAATAGTAAATTATCTAACTATCTTGTACCTGATTTATTTGAAAATTAAATAAATAGACCCATTCTTAAAATATACCTCATAATTGAATATTCATTATTATTCAAAAAATGATTCCTTTTAGTTTCACTATATAGTAAGTAATTATTTTATAAATTTATAATACAAAAGGAAATAAATGGCAATAAAAAATTTAATTTTAGTTGCAATTGCAGTATGTTTAATGATTACTGGATGTACAAGAAAATCAACAGTACAAAAAGAAACATTTAATAAAACATTCAAATATAAAAGGTTCTATAGCTCTTTTAACTGGTTAATTTGGAGATGAAGCTGGACAGCATATTTATTAAAGAGAAGAGTATATTACATTACAAACTGCATTAGGAAAAGTAGTTAAAGACTTAGGACATATATCTGTTAATTATATGATGGAACAAGTTTAATAACAACATAGGTAAGGATATATATGTCCTTACTTTATTTACAATTAACATTATATGTATAATCTATATAATCTCGATCTTTATCTTTATATGATAATTCAATAAAATGCTTAAAAAGTTCAAACTCATTACTGTCTAAAATTAAGTATTGAGGCTTATTATTCAAAAAATCTATATTCCATTTAAACAATTCTGGATATTTAGAATCAAACCACATTAAAAAAGTTAATGTTTCAGGAGTATGTTTATGACCTAATCTACTTAATAGAATAACTGAATCTATAATATGATAATGATTCATAATAGGATCAAAGTTTATTGTTTTATCATGATCTTTATCAGCATGTTTAAAAAAGTTTTTAAACGCATTAATAAAAGTAAATACTTCTTTTTTACTCATTCTTTTTGTATGATTATTTTCTAGCATAGTGTTTGAAATATCCTTTTCTTGCACTTTTACTAACGTTCTTAATATTTCATTAGTAGCACCAACAATAGTATGAATTGATATATCATCTTTTCTTTCAAAAAACATATATATTGATGTGTTTAATTGATTTATTGCAGCAGTAAGTTTATTTATTGTAGTTATATTTTCAAGTTTTACCATTACTTATCACCTTTTATTATTTATATAGAATGTTTTAAAATCTCATCATTAAACTCTTGAAAGTTTTCAATAAAATGTTCTTTTGTCCTTTCTGTTGTATGAAGTGATATTCTAGTATCTCCATTATTTAGATAAGGTCTATAATCGACATAATGATTTTGCCAAACTGTTTTAAAATCATTTAATTCAATAGTTCTAGTAAGTTTGAAAAAACTTTTAAATTCAATATGTTGAAATAAAATAGCCATTGTCTTTATAAATAAATAAGAAGTCGAATTTATAAGTTTTTGTGCAGTTTGAATGATTGGTAAATCATCAATAATATGATCTAAATATAACTTACCTTGAGTTGTAATATAAACACAAAACAAATCACTATTTAATGATAATATATTTCTATTGTGTGCAAATTCATTTCGCAAGTTTGTTTTACCACTAGCTAGATTAATCAATACTCCATCAAAAAAATGTTTACATTCTTCAAAAGCTTCTAAGATCTTAACCGATTCTAAAGATGAACTATCCCTTAATCTTTTTTCAAAATTACTAAAATATCCTTTTTCTTCATAAATAGGTAAAACCCTTTTTAGGACCTTTCCACATTCTTGATCCACTTTTTCATTATTACTACCATTATATAAAGCTTTAAATCTATTTGTTACATACTTTCTATCAGTTGAGTTTGTTCTTTCCATTATATACTTATCATTATACTCAATAAGTCCTACAGTTAGTTTATCCAATATTGCAGAACTTTCTAAAATTAAAGATTGAAAATCAAAATATATTTCTGATGGAGCAAATCTATATTCAACATTTCCACCATTTAAATTTCGATATTCATGATGAGGTCTTTTATTGCCAAATGTATAATCACTATATTCATATGTACTTATAACACTTATTCCAAATCTATGTGCAGCAAATAAAAAATATTGAAAGCTTCTAAGTAAATCTTGTAATATCATCATTCTTGATTCTGTAAGAATAGGTGCATTTGTTATATTAGTTCTGATCTTTTGTTCCAGTTCAAAATAAAAATTTAATACTGTTTGATTGTTATAAACCTCATTGATACGATCATTAAACATACTTTCCCCGGTATAGTAAATAATTGATTCTCCATCAGACATAATCAATACTTCTCATTCTTTCTTTTCACTATTTAAAAATAATGATTATAATGATAACTATATAATACTTAATAAGATAATATTGCATTTTAATGTATTATTATATAGAAATAAATAAGACAACAAGGCTATTTTTCATTAAAAAATAGTAGTTAGTTTTATTTTTTGGTAGATTAATTGATACTTTATAAATTTCAATAATCCCTTAAATAATAGGGTTTAGAAGCATTACTTAGGAGTCTGGAGAAAGTACCTTATCTTTTTTATCAAAATTTTTTAATGGGTATTATATAATAATTACTATTTTATAGTATTCTTCAATTCCCCAGATCCCACCAATATAAAATCTAAAATTAAAGACTTTACTTTAGTCTTCATATTACACTATCATTTAATTTTTATAATGTATACATTTATTCAAATATTATCTAATAAGATATTCTTTCTAACCCACCCAAATTTCTTAAAAACAATTTTAAATTCTGCAAGTTTTAAGCCAGACTTCTTAGCTATCATAATCAAAAATGTCTACAAAGGGTAAGTAATGTTCAATAATATTAATATAAAAACAAAAATCATAATGATTTCTGTTGTTGGTTTGTTAATAATGTCAACAATACTTGGTTTTATTTCTGTAAATGAAGCAAAAGATGCTTTAATGCAAAAAAGTCATGATAGCTTGACTTTTTCAAGAGATAATAAGCTTCAGCAGATTCAGAAATTTTTTAAAAGAGCTTCTAATGATATAAAAGTTTTATCAAAAAGTAAAAATGTCGATCAATTAGCATATGAGTTAAAAAGTCTTTATTATCAAATTAATATCAAAAAAGATGACAAATTCCCTATTGATGATTCTATGTTTATTGATACAATTTCTTCATCTGAAAGATTTTTCAAAAACTACATCAAAGGATATAATTATGAAGATATATATTTAATTGATGCAAAAAAAGGTCATGTATATTATAGCGTTACTAAAAAATCTGACTTTGGTGAAAACCTTAAAAGTGGTAAATTAAAAGATAGTGCTTTAGCCTTAGTTTGGAAGAATACTATTGAAAATAAAAGTATAACTTTTATTGATATGAAAACTTATGCTCCAAGTGACAACAAACCTACAATGTTTTTAGGAATTCCAATATATGAAGATGGTTACGAAGATGGAACAATGCTATCAGTTTTAGTTATTCAAATAAAGACTGAAGATATAAATAAAATCATGCAATCAAGACAAGGGTATGGTACTTCTCAAGAAGATTATTTAGTTGGAGCTGACTATCTTATGAGAAGTGATAGTTTTCTTAATCCAAAAACCCACAATGTAAAAGCATCTTTTTTAAATCCTAATTCTAATAATAAAAAAACTAAAGCTGTTAAAAATGCTTTTTCAGATTTATCAAAAACTGAGGTTATAGATAAAAAGCTCGTATCTTATACAACAGTAAAAATATCAAAAAATATAAAGTGGGCTATAATTTCTGAAATAGATGAATCTGAAGTTTTAGAAACCCCTACTTTATTAAAGAATAAAATTGCAATTATCTCTTTTGTACTATTATTATTTATTTCTTTTATTATTTATGTGTTTATCAACAAAGGAATTATTGCTCCATTAAATGCTTTTCAAAATGGATTATTACAGTTTTTTAAATATTTAAACAGAGAAAATTTGGAAATACAGCTATTAAATGAAAAAAGTAATGATGAAATAGGAAAGATGTCCAAAGTTGTTAATGAAAACATTAAAAATGTTAATCAAAAAATGAAAGAAGATAGAGAAGTAATAGAAGAAACAATTACAGTACTAAAAGAGTTTGAAAGAGGAGACTTAAATCAAAGAGTAACCTTAACAACACAAAACCCAGAGTTAAAAGAACTAACAAAGCTTTTAAACAATATGGCTAAAAACTTAAGTTTTAATATTGATAATATATTAGATGTATTAGATGAATACACAAACTACAATTATTTAGACAAAGTTGACACAAAAGGGATAAAAGAGCATTTATTAAGACTTGCAAATGGAATAAACTCTGTAAGAGATTCTATTACAGAAACTTTAATTGAAAATGAACAAAATGGAACTACTTTAGACAAAAGTAGCAATATATTAATTGAAAATGTATCAATTTTAAATACTAACGCCAATCAGTCAGCTGTAGCATTAGAAGAAACAGCTGCTGCAATAAATGAGATAAGAAGTAATATTTCAAATAGTACAGAAAATATTATTCAAATGTCACTAAATGCAAAAGAATTAACTTCTTCAGTAAAAGAAGGTGAAAAATTAGCTAGTAAAACTACAGTAGCAATGAGTGAGATAAATGAACAAGTTAGTGAAATTACTAATGCAATAGGAATTATTGATCAAATTGCATTTCAAACAAATATCTTATCATTAAATGCTGCAGTAGAAGCAGCAACAGCAGGTGAAGCAGGAAAAGGTTTTGCAGTGGTTGCACAAGAAGTAAGAAATCTTGCAAGTAGAAGTGCAACAGCTGCCAATGAAATAAAAATAATAGTAGAAAATGCAACACAAAAAGCAAATGAAGGAAAACAAATTGCTTCAAAAATGATAGATGGTTATAGTGGATTAAATGAAAATATTGAAAGAACATTGTCTCTTATTTCAAGTGTTGAAACTGCAAGCAAAGAACAAAATCTTGGTATTGAGCAAATTGACAATGCAATAAATTCTTTAGATGAACAAACCCAACAAAATGCTGCTATTTCAAATAAAACAAATGAAATTGCTATTGAAACAGATAGTATTGCAAAAAAGATTGTTTCAACAGTTGCTAAAAAAAAGTTTCATGATAAAAATGATTTAAAAGAAGAGCTTGAAATTAAAAATTAAATAATAACTATATAAAGTCATTTCACTATATCTTCACAAAATTTTGATAAAATAAAAAAAATAAAAAAGAAAGATATATTATGAATAAAAAAATATTTTTAAATTCACTTGCAATATTAGCAATACTTAATTTCACAGCTTGCTCTTCTAAAAAAGAGGCTTACACTCCTAAAAAATTAGAAGTTGAATGTACTATTCAAGGAGAAAAAGCTCCTGCTTGGGTTTGTGGTTCATATGAAGAAGAAAATAGATTTGTAGCAGTTGGTTCAGCACCGTATTCAAAGCTAGGTCATAATTTTACTAGAAATGAAGCCGTTTTAAATGCAAAAACAAATCTTGTAAATAAAATAAAAGCTACTTTACAAACAAACGCAGATTCATATATGAGATCAGCAGGACTAAAAGAGCAAGAAGAAGTTGAAAAAGTTGTAACTACAGTTACTAAACAAACTTCAAATATGACACTTTCGGATTCTAAACAAATAAGTTATTGGCAAAGTTCAAAAGATAATTCTATTTTTGTATTAGTAGCAGTTGATAAAGAAAGCGTAAATAGTTATGTTGCAAATAGTTTTAAAAAAGCAATTGACAATGAGATTCAAATAAGAAACTCAGAAGATGCTTTAAATAATATTCAATAAAAATGAAAAATATATTTATACTTATTTTTATCAGTATTTTTTTTATAGGTTGTGCACAAAAAGTAAATGTGAAAATGATTGAACCTGCAAATATTCAAAGAGCAGCGGATGTAAAAAAAATTGCAGTACTTAGATTCAAAAATGATTCAATTGGATTTGCAAGTAAACTTGAAACTCAATTATCTAAAAAAAATGTTTTAGGTTCACAATATTTTACAGTTATGAATAGAGAAGAAATTGATAAAATTATTGATGAACAAAAATTACAATATTCTGGATTAGTAGATGAAAAAACTGCTGTAAAAGTTGGTAAATTAATTGGAGTAGAAGGTATTATTTCAGGAACAGTTGCTGATTCAAGTATGAATAGAAACTATTACAGAACCTTAAGAAGTAAATGTATTGATAAAGAGTGTAAAAGAAGTAGAACGTATTATGTTTCTTGTACAAGAACAAACTACAACTTAAGTGTAAATATAAAACTTACAGATGTACAGTTTGGAGATATTATTTATGCTGATTCAATTTCTCAAGATAGAACTTACTCAAACTGCGTTGATAGATTTAATAATATTCCTACAAAAGGATATATTATGGATAAGTTATCAGATACAATTGTTCAAAGATTTATCTCAAAGATTTCTCCAAACAAAAGATATGTAAGTATTGAATTACTAGACAGTCCAGAAATAGATTATACTGATGAACAAGAAAAATTACTTGAATATTCCCTGCAATACATTAAAAATGGAAGATTAGATAAAGCAGAAGAACTCTTAAGTAACTTACTTACAAGTACAAAAGACAAATGTTTTGTTGCTGCTTATAATTTAGGTGTAGTAAAAGAAGCTCAAGGAGAATACTCCTTAGCCAAACAATTATATGAGCAAGCAGATGATTTAGTTCTTGAACCAAATGAAGCTATAGACAAAGCTATTTTAAGAATAAAAGAACAAATCACAAACAATAAAATAGTTAAAGAGCAAGTGCAAAATTAGATGAAAAAAAACTTTTTATTTATTATATTTGCATCATTTCTTTTTATTGCTTGTTCTTCTAAAGAAAAAATAGAGTTAAAAACAAATAATAAACTTCCTTCTTGGTATGTTAAACCTTCTGCAAATAATTCATTGTACCTTTATGCAGTAGCAGAAGGTGAGAATTTAGATGAAGCTATAAAATCAGCACTAATATCTATCTCATCTAAACTCTCTTTATCAATAAAAAGTAACTCTACACTTGAAAAAAAATCTATCTTCAAATATAGAGAATATATTTCAAAAGAGTATATTGAAAATATTAATAGTTCAACACAAGAATTAATTTTTCAAGATTATAAGGTTAAGAATATTTATAATGACTACAAAAATGTCTTTGTAGAAGTAGAAATAAAAAAATCAAACTTAATTGAAACACTAAAAACACAGATAAAACAACTTATAAGTAACTACTACATAAAAAAGAGTTCTTTAGAAAACAAAGACCCCTACTCAAAATATCTTAACTACAAAAAAACAAACAAAAACTTAACAAAATATATAAATAAAGTTCAAATTTTAAAAACTCTTGACTCTTCATATAAAGAGGAATCCTTTTATAAAATATTGAAAGAATCAAAAATAAAACAAGAAGAATTTAAAAATAAAACAAGCTTTTATATTGTAAATGAAGGCTCTTACCCACTAATTTCATCAAAAATAAAATCTTTTCTAACAAAAGAAGGCTTTATATTTAAAAAGAATGGAAACTACAAAATAAAAATTGATTCATTTTTGCAAACGAAAGATGCAAGAGGAATTTTTATTACTGAAAATAGTATTACTATAGATTTTATATATAAAAATAGAACTATAAAATCTTACAGTTCTATTATAAAAGGTATTTCAAGTAATAGCATTAAAGATTCAGTAGATAAATCTTTTCAAAATTTTGATTACAATTTTAAATAATTATTTCTTTTTTATTAGATTTTTATCATTTTTTCTACTTCTTAAATGCTAAACTAACCTAAATATAAACTGTTTAAGAGTATTTTAAAGTGAAAAAACATATATTACATTTAGTGTGTAGGAGTAAAATTGATTATGAAAATTAAAAAGTTAATTGATTCATTAAATTTAATATATTACGAATATGACCCAAAAACAAATATTATCAAACCTGACCATAAATACTGCAACCAACACACCCAAAGAGAATTCACAAAAATCACATTCTATTTATCAAAAAAACACATTCAATTTGATGTTTTACCTGATAAAGCTATTATTGTAAATGGAAAAAACTCAATTATGTCAAGAATAAAAAGAGCCTACAATTCAATTTCAGAAGATATTAAAAATAGTAGAAAAAATATCTTTGTACTTAGCAATAAAAAAGTAAAATGGGCTAAAAATATTCCATTATTTGAAATTAAATTTATTAAAAAAGATATAGATTTAGAAAAATACGATGCCTTAGTTTTTACTTCTAAAAATGCAATTGAGTCTATAAACTCTTTTAACAAATCATGGAAAAAGATTCCTGCTTATGTTATCTCACCACAAAGTGCAAAACTTGTAAGAAGCCTAAATGGTAGATTAGAATTTATTGGAAAAGAAAAACATGGAGATAAGTTTGCCGAAGAGATTGCCCAAGATTTAAAGGATAAAAAAGTTTTATACTTAAGAGGAGAAAAAACCATTTCAAATTTAGTTGATATTTTAAGAGAAAAAGGTATTAACTGTGATGAAGAATCAATTTATGAAAATAATTTTAAAAAAATTGATAAAAAAATAAATATCCCAAAAGGTTCTAAGATAATTTTTTCTTCTCCTTCAACTATTGAATACTTTTTCAAAAACTTTGAATGGGATAGTAGTTTTTATGCTATTTCTATTGGACAAACTACTGCAAAACATTTTCCAAAAGACATAAAACCACTTATTGCAGATGATACTTCAATAGAAGCTTGTGTGCAAAAAGCTATTGAAGTTGAATAATTCTATTCTTCAAGGTCACCTTTATATTCTACTAGCCACAATTTTAATTGGTGGTTCTTTTATAGCTGTGGAAAATCTTGCAGGTCTTATTGACCCATTTTCACTTATCTTACTTAGATTCATAGTATCTGCTATCATATTAGCTCCTTTTGTTTTAACAAGTAAAAAAAATAGAGCTATGATAATACCAAGTTTAGGAAAAGGTGCCATACTAAGCTTCTTTTATGCAGGTTTCTTTGTTTTACAACTTGTTGCCTTAGAAACAACAACAGCTTTAAATACAGGTGCTTTATATACACTTATGCCTTTATTAACAGCACTTCTTAGTATTTTTTTCTTTAAAGACAAAATTAGTTTAAGGCAATATGCTATTTTCTTTTTAGCTGCTATAAGTACTTGTGGAGTTATTTTTAAAGGTAGTTTAGATTTACTTCTTTCTTTTTCTTTAAACAATGGTGACCTTGTATTTTTTTCAAGTATGTTTTTAATGGCTTTTTATTCAATTTTCTTAAAGATTCTTCAAAAAGATGAAAAACCTATTGTTATGGTGTTTTCTATTTTACTTGGTGGTTCTTTTTGGATGGCTATTATTTTGTTAGTATTTGATATACCTTTAAACTGGCACTTAGTAAAAGGAGAATTTGCTATAAACATAGCTTATTTAATAGTTATGACAACACTATTTACTCTATATTTATATCAAAAAGCAACTGTAGTTTTAAATCCTAAAATTATCATGTCATATACTTATATAAATCCTGCTGTGGTTGCTATTTTAGTCTCTATTTTAAAAGATGTTAATTTTGGGTTCAAGGTTTGGTTTTTTATTATAATCTCTTGCTTAGTAACGGTATTATTACAATACATTCTTCATAAAGAGAAGAAAATCTAAGCTTGTTGCTTAAACTTTTTAACTAACTTTTGTTTTCCAAGTTCTACCCCTGGTTGATTGTATGCATTTATCATAAGCATTTGACCAACACTTGAAGTTAGAAGTTCATAGTAAGCAATAAGTATTCCTATGTTTTTGGCTGTAATTCTATCTAAGACTATCATATCAGCTGGAATATTATTTTCTAAAATTGTCTCATAAGTGGCATTGCACTCTTCATTTAATAGTTCATTAAAAGAGTGCTTGTTTACATAGTCTGTTTCTTCTAAATATTTTAATTTTATATCTGGAATTTTAGCTCTTTTTTTAAAGTCCTCTACTTTTATAACTGTTACTGTTTTATCTTTTGGACCTTGTAAAATAAGTTGTAAAAAAGAGTGTTGATCAACAGATCCTACAAGATGTACAGGTGTTAGCCCTACACTTTTTCCTAACATATCATGTTTTCCTAAAGATTCACCCCAAAGTTGAACATACCATTGATTAAAATAAGTAAATAAAGAGGAATAAGAAAACAAGACATTAATAGGATATTTTTTTGCAAGTTTTGAATAAAAGTAGGCTTTTTTAAGTATTTTTTTCTCTTTAAACTCAAAAAAAGAGTCAATCAAACCTTTTGCTCCATCTAAAAGTTCTTTTACATCAATTCCTAATAAAGCTAAAGGTACAATTGCTACAGCAGAGAGTACAGAAAATCTTCCTCCTACATTTTTAGGAATATTAAACTGTTTTATTTCATAGTTAGTTGCAAGTTTAGATAAAGAGGAGTTTTTATCTGTAATAAAAGCAAATCTATTTGCATCTTTTTTTAGTGATAAATCAAACTTGTACTTCTCAATAATATACTTGAAAATAGAAGTTGTCTCAATAGTAGTTCCAGATTTTGAGATAATTAAAAATAGACTAGTTTCTTTTTTAATTTCTCGCAGAGTTTCACCAATAATTATTGGGTCAACATTTTCTAGAAAATGTAATTTTATTTTACTCTTAGTTTTAAATTTCAAAAGCTCATAGACTGCTTTAGTACCTAAACTAGAGCCACCAATTCCTACTACAACAATATTTTTAATAGAATCCTTTTTTAAATAAGGATTCTCTTCTTGATAAGTTTTGACTTCTTTTATGGTTCTTAAACCATTTGTTGGAAGTTCATAGTACCCTACTTTTTTAGACTCTTTTTCTTTTTTTAAGGCTTCAAAACTATTTTTTAAAGTCTGCTTGCCTGTTTTAGAAATTTTCGGATAAAAATTTTGTTCAAAACTTACCATCTTTTTACCTTTATTTATATTTTTGTAAATAAAGGTTTTGAGAGTTAAACTATTTTTTCTTTTTCTCTAAATCATAAAAATAGTTAGTAGCCTCAACAAAACCATCTACACTACCACAATCAAATCTTTTTCCTTTGAATTTGTATGCCATTACCATGCCATTTTTAGCTTGTGTACAAAGTGCATCAGTAATTTGTAATTCACCATTTTTCCCAGGCTTTGTATTTTTAATAATATCAAAGATATCTGGAGTTAAAACATATCTTCCAATAACAGCTAGATTTGAAGGAGCTTTATCATTATCTGGTTTTTCAACCATATTTGAAACCATAAATACACCATCTTCTATCTCATTTCCTTCGATAACTCCATACTTATGAACCTCATCTTGAGGAACTTCCATACAAGCTACAATACAACACTTATATTTTTCATATAGTTTTACCATTTGAGCTAATATTCCATCACCATCTGGATTTACACATAGGTCATCTGCTAAGATTACTGCAAAAGGATCTTGTTCACTTAAAAGTGCTTTCCCTTTATAGATTGCATCACCTAAACCTTTCATCTCATTTTGTCTTGTGTATGTAAAAGTACACTTATCAATAATATGTCTGATATCAGCAAGCATCTTCTCTTTTGATGAACCTTGAATTTGATGTTCTAACTCATAAGAAATATCAAAGTGATCTGTAATAGCTCTTTTTCCACGTCCAGTAATAATAGCCATAACATCACATCCAGCATCCATAGCCTCTTCTACACCATATTGAATTAAGGGTTTAGTCAAAATTGGTAACATCTCTTTTGGCATTGCTTTTGTTGCTGGTAAAAACCTAGTTCCATATCCTGCTGCTGGAAATAAACACTTCTTTATCACTTCTTTTTTCTCCTTTTATACATTTCCCTTAAGCCATACTATTTGATAAGGCTCAAGATATATATCTTTATTATCTTTTATTGTAACTGTAAAATTTGATGAAAGTATATCATATAAAGGCAATGATATATCTTCAGGAATAGTGCAAGTAACCCTTTCATTTGAAAAATTATGAATAGCTAAGACTCTTTGTTCACACTCTGTACAAGTTTGCTCTAGGGCAAAAAGTTTAGAACCTAAATCTAAAAATCTAAATGAACCAAAAGGGTCAAAGGCTTTTTCACTAATTCTAATTGAAATCAATCTTTTATAACTATCAAACATAGTTTTTACAGAACTTCCTTGTTTTGCTAACTTTGTTTCTAGCCAATCAATGTTCAGTTTCTCTCTATTTATTGTTCTATTTTGTCCACTATGTTTTACTCCATCATGGTAGTTTCTTGAACCTACAAGGGAATGAAAATAAATTCCAGGAACTCCAGGCATAACCAAAGCTGTAGCTTGAGCTACTAACATTCTTTTTAATCTTATATTACTATCTTCATCTGGATGAGTTAAGGCATCTATATATGAACAGTTTAATTCATATGGACTTTCAACACCATTTTCATCTGTTCTATATGAGACTAAACCTTTATGTTCTTTTACAGTTTTAACTAAATTTTCTATTTCTTTTTTATTTAAAATCCCATTTACAGGTCTTAATCCTATTCCATCATGACTTGCCGTAAAGTTAAAAAAGCAAACTTTATCACTAGGTAAACTCAAAGTTTTTGCCCAAGAAGTAAGTTTTTTGGTATTTTGATTTAAAATTGAGTGTATTAGTAAAGGTGGCAAGGCAAAGTTATAAACCATTTGTGCTTCATCATCTCCACTTCCAAAGTATGAAACATTTTCATTGTGGGGTACATTTGTTTCAGTTATTATTATAACTTCAGGAGCAACTTCATGGATAACTTCTCTTATTAGTTGTATTAGTTCATGGGTTTGGGGAAGATGAACACAAGTCGTTCCAATCTCTTTCCAAATAAAAGCAATGGCATCTAGTCTTATTATTCTTGCACCTTTTTCTATATAATAAAAAAGCGAATCAAGAACATTTCTTAAAACCCTATGACTTCTGTAGTTTAAATCAACTTGGTCTCTACTAAAGGTAGTCCAAATATTTTTTACTCTTCCATTTACATCAATAAACTCACTAAGCAAAGGAGTTGACCTTGGTCTAACTACTTTTCTTAAATCAGCACTTGGATCAACTTCTATAAAAAAATCTTTAAAATACTCATCATTTTCTAAATAAGCTTTAAACCAATCAGAAAACTGTGATACATGATTTATAACTCCATCAACCATAAGTCTATAATCATGACTTATTTGTTCAATCTCTCTCCATGAACCCATATGTGGATCAACTGTATTATAGTTTACAACTGAAAAGCCATCATCTGAAGAGTATGGATAAAAGGGCAAAATATGTATTGAGTTTATTATGCCTTTTAAGTGTTTATCCATAAACTCTTTTAGAGTTTGAAGAGAAGGTTCACTCTCCCTTGTAACTTGGTTTCCATAAGTTATCAAAATAACGTCTTTTTGACTTAATTTGTACTCTTTTGAATGTACTCTTGATTTATATTTAAATATTAAATCTATGATACTATTTACTGCTTTTTGGGCAATCTCAGGAGGATAAAGTCTATTTAACCTTTTATTAATAGTATGTTTTTCATTTGATATATGCATTATTTATTATCTTCTTGTACTGCAAAATAAAATTTATCAGAAAAGTCTGGTAATACAGACCTAACTGTAATCCACGGTGGAAGAGATGGTACTCCCATTGGGTCTTCATAAAACTCTAAAGAGGCTTGTTTAATAGCTTCTTGAAAAGCTTCAACTGCTTTTATCTCTTTTTCTCTATTGTATTCAAGACCATTTATTTTACTTAGGGCATTGTATTTTGAAATTTCAAACCTTGACTCTTGGAAATATGTAGCAAGTAAGGTTTTAAAAGAAGCTTCAGAAAAGACAACTCCTTCTTGAGCTAAAACCCTAAATAAAGTTTTCGCAATGTCATTTGCCATTTTGTATATTCCATCACCACTTTGGGAACTTCCTAAATCTTGATGTTTATGTTCATATGTTTCCATAATCTCAGTTTGGCAGATTCTTTTATTTGAAGTATTTTTGTAAACTTCACTTAAAGTTGAAACCTCTAATCCCCAAGTAGGAGAAATACCAATACCTCTACCAAGTGACCTTATAAATGAGAATTCCCCTGATAAAGAATATCTAAAGCTTGCCATATATTCTAAATATCTATTACTTCCAAAAACTTTTACAAGGGAGTTTACTAAAGGAGTAAAAAGAAGTCTTGTTGCTCGTCCATGAAGTTTTGTTGTAACCCTTGAATAAAAGCCTTTGTTAAACTCAAAGTCTAAGGCAGAGTGAACAATAGGATAAAATAGTCTAGCAGGTATTTCTTTACTATAATTTACAATGTCACAATCATGTAAAGCAAAAGCGTAGGCATCTTTATCTGTAAGTCCATATCCTATCATAGTCCAAACGTTTCTTCCTTTTCCTGGGTCTTGAAGCCCAAGAAAACCTTCTTCTTCGAGTTTTTTATATAAGTTTTGAATATTCGGTCCATCATTCCATAAAACATCAACCCTACAAGGTAAAACTGACATTAACTCTTTTACCTCTTCAAATTGTTCTTTTGTTGCTTTATCTAAACCTAAAATAATTTTATAAAGATATTTAACACTTTTTAACTCTTCAATAATCTTTGCCATTGCTGGAGTTTGAAACTCAGAGTAAAGTGCAGGCAAAAGCAATACCATTCTTCTTCTTTTACTAAACTTTACAAGTTCATTTTCTATACTTTCTAAACTTCTATTACCTAAATTTTGTAAAGTAGTTATTGCCCCATTTTGAAAAAAATCTGCCATTATACACCTCCATTTTTTAGTACAAAGATAAAATCCATCACATTTGTTCCAGTCTTTCCTATAGTAAAATCATATTTTAGTTTTTTGAAAAAACTATTACTATCACAATTTTCTAAATACTCTTTTGCGTCAAGTTTTTGTTTTTGGATTTTTTCATAGATTTTATTATCTAAAAAAGCTCCCGTTGAATTGCTATTTCCATCAATACCATCACTTCCTGCACATAAAATAGTTGTTTTATCTTTTGTTGCACCATTTAATAAAAGCTTTAATGCTAGCTCTTGGTTTCTTCCACCTACTCCATTTGCTTTTACTTCCGTAGTAGTTTCTCCACCAAAAAATAGTGCATAAGAGTCAAACTTTTTATCATACTTTTGTATTGTTTCTTTTATAAATTGAGCTGCTTTACTTGTGTCTTTATTTAAAACAGTAGTTACTATCTTTGCTTTTTTTACTTTAGTTTCAATACTTTTTTTAGCTTTTTGCAAAGCTATTTTATTGCTTCCAATGATATAATTATCTACTTTTTCGTTATACATAAGTCCTGAACCAATAGTCGATAAATCATTTCCTACAACATCACTTAAGACAAGATTCACACATTTTGCTTCTGTATAGTTTGCTAGTTTTCCACCTTTTATTTGTGAAATAGATTTCCTAACAGAGTTTAAAGCTTTTATATCAACTCCACTTTTCAAAACAGCCGTTGAGACTTTTTCAAAATCTTGAAAATTTAATCCTTCAATTGGCTTTTCAATCATAGCAGAAGCTCCACCTGAGAGTAAAAAAATTACTAAATCATTTTTATTTAGAGTTTCAAATTTTTCTATTAACTTATTTGCAGCTTTAAAACTTTTTCTTGAAACTATTGGATGGGATGATTTAAAGGTCTCAATATATTTTAATTTTTTATCATCTAAAGAGATACTCAAGCCACCATTAATCTTATCTTTTAAAATTTTTTCACACTCTTTTGCCATAAGGTAAGAGGCTTTTCCAACGGCAAATACATATATATTTTTATATTTATCAAGGTTATACTCTTTATCTACTATTTTTATACTCTTCAGTAATAATTTGATATTTTTATTTATCAAAGCTTTTGCTTTTACTTCATTTATACTTGTAAAATAAAGCTCTTTTAGTAATTTTCTAGACATTTTGTAATCATCTCCTTAAAACCTTTTGCGCCCTTATATGTAGATTTTAAAATCTTTTTGTTTTTTGTTTCTACAAATAAACCTTTATGATTTTTAATTGCTATTGGTAAATCTACAACTTCAAGCATGGGCAAATCATTTTCCCCATCTCCTAAAGCAATGGAAAAAAGTTTTGAATTAAACTCTTTCTCAAAAATTTCTATTGCTTTTTTTACTGCTTTGCCTTTATCCTGTTTTGCCCCAATTATATGATAAAACCTACCACCTTTTGTAAGAGTTAAGCCATGAACTATTGCCTTTTCTTTTAAAAGTTCAACTTTTTTTTCATCCTTTATAATAAAAGGTTCTGTAAAATCTCTCTTTGCAGCAAGGCTTGCTTTTTTATAGTCAAGTAAAGTTAACTCTTGAATTTGTTCAATAGACATAGAAGAAAAACCTATAAGATTAAACTCATCTTTGTACTTTTTGTAAAATTGTGACACAAGAGAATAAGCTTCACCAATCTTACAATAATAATATTTGTCATTGAAACTTTCTAAAAAAGATAAATTTAAATTTTTATAACCTTTTGGAATAAATAAAGCAGCTCCATTTTCAACAATAAAAGGTTCATCTATTGCCAATTGTTTATGTAGTTCTTCAACTTCACTTCTTGTTTTACTTGTTGTAAAGATTACTGGAATATCATACTTAATTAATCTATTTAATGAGTTCAAAGACTCTTTATAGGAATAGTCATGGTGATTTAAAAATGTACCATCTAAGTCTGTAAATATAATTTTTTTCATAATAGTTTATTTTAACATCTTTTTTTTCAATATTTATTGTACAAATGAATAATTACTATCCAGTGACAAAAATAATTTGTAAATGAACTTTATCATTTTTGTGATTTATGTGACAAATTTTAAAATTTTATTCTATTTTAAACTTTTAAATATTGATTTATGTTACAATAATAATTATATTTTAATTGTATTATGAGGAAAAAAATGAGCAAAGATATAACTATTAAGTTATCTAAAGAGATGGAAGAGTTTTTAACTGAAAAATCACAAGAAGTCGAACTTCCACTTGAAGAAACTATTGAACAATTAATTAATGAACAAATAAATAGTAAGGTTATGTTTGAAGAAGGTTTTTATTATGACAAAATAAAAAATTGTCTTTTTGATAAAAATGGTAAAGCAATTCAATTTACTAAACTACAACATGGTCTATTTAACCTGCTTCTACAAAATAAAGGTGAAATTATAGATTTCGAAACAATTCACAAAGAAGTTTGGAAAAATAAAAAAATGTCTATCTTTACAATGAGAAATATTGTAAAAAGAATTAGAGACTTAACATATTATGGAATTATAATAAATCATTCAAATAAAGGTTACTCTTTAGGAAACACTTTTTAATAAGTTTTTATTATACTTTTTCAACAGATAAAAAGTATTTTCACGCTATAATTAATAAAAAGAAATGTTATTAAATATGAATAATAATTTGAAGATACTTTTTATAGCCTTTATTTTGACAACTGTCACTTTTGTGACTATTATTGTTTATTTGACAAATAATAAAATTGAACAGCAACTAGAATCAGAAAAAGAGATTTTAGATGTGACATACAAAACTATTATAGACTCTTATAAAACCAATGCAAATATTATATACTTCAACAAACTTGATACTAAAGAAGTTAAAAAGCTATTATTTAATGCTTATGAAAGTAATGATTTCCAAAAAAGTAAGATAAGAGAAAAACTTTACAAAAAACTTATTTATATGTATGAAAATATGTATAGTTTTAAAATCAAACAACTTCACTTTCATCTAAAAAACAATGATAGTTTTCTAAGATTTCACCGTCCAGAAAAATTTGGAGATAACTTATCAAATATTAGAGCTACAGTAAAATATACAAATGAAAAGCAACAAGCTATTCAAGGTTTTGAAGAAGGTAGAATCTTCAATGGATATAGATTTGTTTATCCTCTTAGCTACAAAATGAAATATTTAGGTAGTGTTGAAATTTCAGTTTCTATGGATGCAATTATTAAATCTTTAAATAAAGAGTTAAAAGCAGATATTGACTTTATTATTAAAAAAGATGTTGTAGATAACAAAGTATTTAATTCTGAAAAATCTAATTATAGAGTTTGCGAAACAAATAGTGATTACTATCATGAGAAGAATATCAGTAAGAAGAAAAATATTATAATAGAAGATATCACTGCAAACTATATAAATACAAATAAAGAAAAATTTTTAGCAAAAAAGAATAGTGACAAAATATTTAATTTCACTTCAACATATGAAGACAAAAGATATATAACTACATACTTGCCTATTAAAAATGCAATTTCAAAAGAAAAAGTTGCCTACTTAATAATAACAAGAGAACATGCTAACTTACAAGGTGCAATAAATAAACTTAATATATCAATGATATTTTTTATAGTTTTAAACTCTTTATTCTTTTATTTTCTATTTAAATCAGAAAAAAGAAAAATATTATTAAAACATAAAGATGAAATTTTAAGTGAACTTCAAGAGATGGGGCATATTGGATATTGGGAAAGAGACAATATAAAAGAAAAACTTACTTGGAGTAAAGAGTTATTTGAAATTCTTGAAATAAGAAAAGATGAAGTAAAACCTTCTTATAAAAACTTTATGAAATTTATTCACAAAGATGATTTAAAAAGAATAAATACCATTTATAAAGAGTTTTTAAAGAACTTAATTGATTATAAAACTGAATTCAAAATTACAACAACAACTGGGAAAGTAAAGTTTATAGAACAAGAAGCCCATCACATAATAAATGATGAAGGTAAAGCAATTCGTTCAATTGGTACATTAAGGGATGTAACAGAAGTAAAAAAATTCCAAATTGAAGCAGAACATTCAAAAAAAGAGTTTGAAATTTTAGTATCAAATATACCTGATATTGTTTATAAAAGAGAGATTGATAAACAACAAACTATTACATACTTAAACAATAGTTTAAAAAGCATCCTAGGCTATGAAAATGAAGATTTACTTTTTAATAATAAAATCTCATTTAGTCAAATAGTTGATGAAGAAGACTTACCTCATGTAGAGTATTCTTTAAAAAACCTTGCTAAAAGTAATACTACAAAACCTATTACTTTAAAATATAGATTAAAACAGAAATCTGGTGACTTAATTTGGGTAAGCGATAGATTTAAAATTATGAAAAAAGATAATAAAAAATATCTTGAAGGTATTATTAGTGATATAAATTCACAAAAAAATGCCTATGACAAGCTATATAAATTTATCGATTTACAACAAAATATTGTGATACTTACAGATGGGAAAAAACTTCAATTTGCAAATAAAAGTTTCTTTCAGTTTTTTAATTATAGAAACTTGTCTCATTTTTTACAAGACTACAACTGTATATGTGAGCTATTTTTAGAAGATAATAACTACTTTAATCTAACAAAAATAGAAAATCATAATGAGTGGGTACAAGAACTACAAAAACTTCCTCAAACAAGTAGAATTGTAGCTATAAATGATAATAATGGAAGAAAGAAATCTTTTTCTGTAACTATTAATAGTTTTGAAACTTCTTTATATATAGTTAGCTTTACTGATATCACAGAAACTATTTTAATGAATCAAGAGTTACAACAAAAAACTATTCATGATAAACTAACAAATGCCTATAATAGAGAATACTTTGAAATTATAAATAATAAGTTTATCCATGATGCAAATAAAAATCCATCTAGCAGTTTTGCTTTATGCCTTATTGATATTGACTTTTTTAAAAAAGTCAATGATACCTATGGGCACGATGTTGGAGACATTACCTTAATAGCCTTAGTAAAAATTATTAACTCTTCCATTAGAAAAGATGATGTTTTAGTTAGATGGGGAGGAGAAGAGTTTATTTTACTGATGAAAAATCTTAGCGATGAAACTCTAAAAAACTCACTAGAGCACATTAAAAGTGTAATTGAAAAATATGAATTTGAGACAATAAAAAAATTAACTTGTAGTTTTGGAGCAACAATCTATAAAAAAGATGAAAATATAAAAAATACAATCAAAAGAGCTGATATAAATCTATACACGGCAAAGAAAACCGGGCGAAATAAAATAGTTATATCATAAGGGTTTAAGTAATATATACATACAATATTCCATAAATTATTTTAAGGACTTTTATGGAACCGAACTATGATAAAATCATTGTATTAATCATTGTATTTACAGCTTCGTTTATAACTTGGAAAATAATCAAGGATTTCTATAAACAACGTTTTCACATGATTTTTGCACACCTAATTGCTATCGTAACTTCTTCATTTATGTTACTATCTACAATGTTTTTATTTATGCCTAAAAACTACCAAAGAGGTGCGGGTCCAGAAGTTGAGTTAAGTTTCAACTCTATTGCAATTGTATTTGTAATGGTGTTTGTGATTTATATGCTATTTAGCTATCTTCCAAATAGAAAAAGATAAGGTTTCCCTTACTTTTTCTTATTTAAAAACTTTAATGTAGCATCTATGATATCGTCATCATCTTTGCTTGAACTTTTTATTGTTTCTTTTATATCATCTAGTTTTGTAAATGTTATATTCATCTCATAAGATGAGATAGTTTTAATTCCTTGCCCTAAAGCGAGTATTTTTATAATGATTAATTCTAAGAACTGTTTTGTTGGAATATCTGGCTTACCAAATCTATCTTCCATCTCTTCTTCTATTTCATAAACTTCTTGTTTACTGTGACATTTAGAAAGTCTTCTATATAGTTCAAGTCTTACTCTATCTTCAACTATATAATCACTTGAGATAAATGCAGAAATTGCTAATTTGATATCAACAGTTTTAGCTTCTTCTTTTGTTTCTCCACTTAAACTAGCAAGTGCGTCTTCTAGCATTTTTAAATATAAACCATAACCGATTTGTTTGATATGTCCACTTTGAGCTTCACCAATAATATTTCCACCACCTCTGATTTCTAAATCCTGATGTGCTAATGCTGTACCACTTCCTAAGTAAGAGTTAGATTCTAAGGCAACTAATCTTTTAATGGCATCATTAGTGATTTGTTTTTTATCTTCAACAACGTAGTAACAGAAACCTTCTTTATCACTTCGTCCAACTCTACCACGCAGTTGATGTAAATCAGCAATACCAAATCTATCTGCTCCATCAATAATAATAGAGTTTGCATTTGGTAAGTGAAGTCCTGATTCTACAATTGATGTAGCAAGTAAGATATCAAACTCTTTATTATCAAATTTCTCGATTATCTCTTCTGCTTCTTTTGGTTTGATTTTAGAATGAATTACCTCTATTTTAATATTTGGAACAATCTCTTCTATATCAGCTTTTTTAGCTTCAATTGAAGCAATATTATTATGCACATAGAAAAGTTGACCTCCACGTCTCTTTTCCCTTAAAACAATCTCTTTAATAAGTTTATCACTATACTCTTTTACATAAGTTCTAACCCCTAGTCTCTCGCTTGGGGGAGTAAGAAGTGAACTCATACCTTTTAGTTTACTAAGTGCTAAGTTTAGTGTTCTAGGAATTGGAGTTGCAGACATTGAGAATATATGAACATCTTCTCTAAGCTCTTTTAATTTCTCTTTTTGTTTTACCCCAAACTTATGCTCTTCATCAATAATTACAAGGGCTAAATCATTTGTTTTTACACTAAGTAGTGAGTGAGTTCCAACTACTAAGTCTAGGCTTCCATCTTCAAGACTTTTTTTAACTTGATTTTTCTCTTTTGTTGTTGATTTTCCATCAAGTTTAGCCATTTTTATACCAAATTGTTCAAACCTTTTTTGCATTCCATGAAAATGTTGTGAGGCAAGCAGTGTTGTAGGACACACAAAAATAGCCTGGTGTCCATCTAAAACTGTGGTTAAAATTGCATTCATAGCAACCTCTGTTTTACCAAAACCAACGTCTCCTGAAAGAAGTCTATCCATAACTCTTCCAGAACTTAAGTCTTCAAAAATTTCTCTTACACTTCTAGTTTGGTCTTTTGTGTATTCAAAACCAGCACTATTTTGAAAATCTTGTAATACTTTCTTATCAGTATTTATTTTAATTCCATTTATAAGTTCTCTAGCAGCTGCAATTTTGATAATATCATTTGCAATAGCAAATAGTTTGTCTTTTACTTTCTCTTTTAGTTTTGCAAAACTTCCTTTACCTAACTTATCAACTACTGCGTAAGAACTTCCATCACTAACATATCTATCAATTAAATCAATATTTTCCACAGGAATTAGTAATTTATCATCTCCTGCATAAGTTACAACAACAAAGTCTCTTTTTGCTCCCATAACTACAACTGGATCTATGCCTTTATATTGTCCAATACCATGGGTTTCATGTACTACAAAATCCCCTACTTGAAGCTCATCAAGTACAAGTTTTACTTTCTTTTTTCTTCTTTTTTTAATCTCTTTATTTAATGAAATGATTATTTCATCACTTCCAATTAAATTAATAATATAGTTTTCAAAGACATAATTTATATTTGAGTTTGAAAGTTGTAAATCAAAAGATTTAACTTTTGCTTCTGAAGATGAAATAATAGTTACTTTTTTATCTTCATGGAAAGTTAAAAACTCTTTTATATTTGCAGGAGCTATTTCTTGATAAGTTTTTGAATTAAATATTTGAGGAAGAGTTAAAAATTTATCTTTATTTATTCTTTTATCTTCAAATACATAAACCTCTTCTAATTCATCTAAAGCTTCTAGAGTAACATATGAATTTAGTTTTTTAGGTAAATATTCACCAAGTTCACCTAAATACCAAAAACCTAAAGAGTGAATATCTTTAATAAAAGCATCACTCTGTACTGTTTCTATTTGCTCATTTATCTCTTCCATTGAAGTTTCATCAAGGGCTAAAAAAGCAGGAGTAATTTTAAAACTTTCAATCTCATCTTTTGATGATTTTTGGTCTTCAATATCAAACTCTCTAATACTTTCAACTTCATCATCAAAAAGTGATACTCTATACCCAGTTTCACTTCCTAAAGGACAAATATCTAAAATATCTCCTCTAATGGAAACTTCTGCTTCACTGGTAACTATATCTACAAAATAGTATCCCCAGTTATAAAGTTTTGTTTTTAACTCTTCTAAGTTTAAAGTATCTGCAAAGTTTATCTCAAATGAGTCAAAACACTTATCTTTAGGAAGAGGAAAAGATACTGTTCTAATTGGAGCAATTAATATTTTGTCTTGTTTTTTATATGAGTAATATTCATTTAAAACTTTTGTTATATCTTGAAGTTCAGTTGAAAAAGATAGTAAATCATCCCCATAATTTGCTCTAAAATCAGCCAAAGCAAAAGACTTAAATCCTAAGAAAGAGACAATATCACTTGCTACTTGAGCTTGTTTATCATCATTTACAATTAAAAGTTGACACTCTTTTAATCTTTTTTCATCCTTTAAATTCTTTAAATATTCATATATATTTTTCACTATTTTTCTTCTTTTACTTCTTCAAAGTCATTTGTTTGTTTATCATAATAATATGCTGGGTAAGGTGTCTCGTTAAGTAAGAAAATCAAGTTTGCATCCGTGAAACTGTTTTTTTGAAGCCCTTTTTTAAATACTTCTAAAATATATGCTTTTGTAGAAAATGTTGTCGTTGTAGATTTTGCGGTATAAACAAAATCTTCACCTTCAACAGTAGAAAAACCTTCTCTTTTTACATGTTTTTCAAATTTTTCTTTATTTTCTAGTCCTGATACATCAAGTAATACTAAAACATCTAATTCTTCCATTTTTATCCTATTTAATTTTATAGTGATTTAAAAATGTATTGTATTTAAATTAGCTTTTCTATTACCTTACCTGATATAAGATTTATATTTTTATTTTCTAAACTTTTTAAATCCTCTTCATTATTTATAGAAGTAGCAATTATTTTTATTCCTAGAGAGTTTTTAATCATATTTATAGCATCTAAACTTTCTAAAGAATGTAAGAATCTTTTATTTACTTTTATATATTCAGGTTTTTTTATTTTTAAATAGTCATATTCTTCACTTATTCCCATAAAATTAAAAATTGCAATATCAAAACCATAATCATCAAGCATATTTAAAAAGACTATACAGTTAAATTCATATTTTGTAAAAGATTCTTCTTCTAATTCAAATATTATATTTTTATTAAAACTTTTTTGATCTTCAAAAATCTTTCTTAACTTTTCAAAAGGCATATTCGCAATAAAATCACTAGGTATTTGTATTGCGACTTTTTTATCAAAAATATTTTGCCTTAAAACTTTTTCTATAACTTTTAAATATATTTCTTCTAAAAGATCTAACTCTAATACTGTTCCTATAAACTCTCCATATGAATAAACTTTATCTTTATTTTTTATTTCAAAACTAATAGTTTTGTATTCACTTTGTTTTGTATCTAAATTAACAATATCACGATATAAGATATTAAACTCTTCTTTTTCTTTTGCTAAATTTATTATTTCTCTAAAGCTTCTTTTAGGTTCATGAATTTCACTATTATTTAAATAATAAGAATCATTTCCTTGAAATACTTTTGATTGATTTAATGTATAATCAATTTTAGCTAATAATTCACTATGATTCTTTTCATCTTTATAATGACAAACTCCTAAATATAGTTCTATTTCTTCATCCAGAACATCTTCTAATAAGTTATTTAAATCTATAGATAATTGTCTTGCAATTGTTTTTACCTCTTTCTCATTTACCCTAGGTAAAATTATAATAAACTCGGCGGCATTTGTTCTTGCTATAATATTTGCATCTTGAAATGAAGTTTCATCTGTTATGATATTCGCTGCTTTTAAAAACAATTTATCTACATTGTCATATCCAATTTTTTTATTTAGTAAATCAATTTTTGTAATGATAATAGAGATAATATATCCTTTATTATTCATACTATTCTCTTCTAAATATTCACTTGTTTTTAAAATAAGATACTTACGATTATAAAGTTTTGTTAACTCATCAATATAAAGTAATTCTCTATTTCTTTTAAGTATTTCATTTGCATGATTAAACATATTTTGAATCTTTTCAATCATACTATTTATACTAATTGTTACAGATTTAAACTCTTTAGTAAAAGGTATTTTTTCTTGGTAAATAAACTTATTTTCAAGTGCCATATCACTTTGTTTTTTGATAGTAAGTAAAGGTTTTAGAATAGTTCTAAAAAGTAATGAAATTATGGCTAAAGTAAAGATAAATAAACTTACCAAAGTAATAGATAGATTTATAAATATTTTATAAAGTTGTAAATAAAGAGTTTCTCTATCTGCAAAAACTTCTAAATTTCCCAATACAGACCAACCTTGAGATACAGTTGATGAAGATGAGACTTCATTAATTTGAACGAAATCTAAAAACCAAGAAGGTATAGAGTTTTCAATTTCTTCTTCTTTTTTTATTCTTTCATATACAATACTTTCATCTAAGTTTTTAAATACTATTTTTTCATAATTTCCGTTATCAAAACTCGCATTTAATACTGTTTTGATAGTACTTTCATCCGCATTTGCATTTGTAATAGAAAGGCTAATATTTGATACACTATTTTGAACATTTTCATAAAGTGATTCTTTGGCTGAGTTTTTTATTTCATTAAAACTTATACTTAAAATCAAAATAAAAAGTAATGTGAAAACCACTAAAAGTAAAATTGAAATTTGTCTAAATAGGCTCATATTTTATTCTCCCTAAAATTTTTCATTAATCTATCCCATTTTTTGTGAGCAGATGTTCTTTTTCCATTTTTTAATATATTTGGATTGAAATTATAAATTGGTGTTAAATCAGTTCTTTTTGAAGCTTTAAAAATTCTTTTATTTACACTATCTAAAATCAAAGGTTCTGAACTAGGTGTTTTAAAATATGAAAGTACCATATGTGCTTCTTTTGATCCTTTGAGTCGAACATAAGAAAGAAACATCTTTTTAGAAGATATACCTAAATACTTCAAAACAAGATATTTTGCAATAACATAATCTTCACAATCACCTTTATCCCGTGCTAAAAACTCATAAGGAGTTGCCCAATAATCATTTACACCATAAATATCTTTATCACTTCCATAAGGTACATAATTAAAAAAATCATTGATCATCTCTAATTTTTTTTCTTCACTCTTTTTTGAAGCTCTTTTGATAATTCGTTCTAAAGCTATAAATCTATTTTTTGCAAAGCGTTTATATTTTTTTTCCACTTCTTTTATTAGATTAGAACTAGAAAAATTTGCAGAAGAACTAGAAAAAACCAGAAATAAAATTATAATAAATACTTTCATACATATATTGTATCTAAAAATAAAAGAGATAAAATAAACTTATCTCTTTTACCTTTTTATACTATTTGGTCACTTATATTCTGTTCAATTTTAACTTTAACAGAAGGATCATCTGAGTTTGTGTAAATATCATATCCGCTATCAGCTCCTGTTCCAGCTTTAGTTGTCCAAGTATTACCATCATTTTTAAATGAAACTGTATCAGAACTATCACCTTTAATAACTAACTCATTCTTACTATCTGTCATATCAATTACATCTTGTAAAGATAGATTTGCTAAAGTATTATCACCTGATACACTTAAATCAATTTCATTTAGATTTTTTGCACTTGTTATAGTATCAATTTTGTCAAAGTCTAAATTCATTCCTTCATCAAGTTTGAACGTACCTGAAACATCTGAAAGTTTTAATTCAAATGAACTAGTAACTTCATTAGAAGAAATATCAGGACTAAATGGATTTCCATTTTCATCTACTTCTTGTGTCCATGCTTTTACAGTTACATTATTCACTGATTTGTCATGGGACAACTGAATATTATTAATCTCATCATAAGTAATACCTTCTATTACCCAATTAGAACCATCCCATGTTGCTTTTGAACTTAAATCTGTACCATCTTCTAATTGGAATTGTGCAGATTCATTTAATCCACCAAGCTCTAAACTCATAGTTTCACTTCCATCTACATCTGCCATATTTGCATTCAGATTTAAATCAACCCAAGAAAATGCATCTCCAAATGTCATTGTTGGATCTATTGTCATATCATCGGCAACAGATTCAATTTTTCCAGTTACTTCGACTGTTTGTTGCTCAAAGGTAGATAAGTTTTCTTCTTTTATAATAAACTTAGCATCAAAATCAAACTCACCTGACCAATTTTCTGGAGCATTAATATATATTTCAGGTAAAGTTCCATCACTTACAGGAATTAACCATTTATTTCTATGCACATCAGTATCACCATTAATATTTGGTGTTAAATCAAAATCACTTCCACTTGTTTCACCTACATTAGTAGCCATAACTAAAGAACCATTCTCTACATACCAAACAGTAAAATTATTTGGAACCTCATCTAAAATGATATTTCCAAGACTTTCAGAACCATCATCAAAGGCACTAGAATTTACTTCTAATTTTACAGGATTAGCTAATGTTGTACCACCAATTGTTGTTGGGTCATCTTCAATACCAGTAGCTGTTACAACTGTCGCATCAAGTTGCACATCTACTATAGGAGTAACGTTAATTGTTTTACTTCCTGTTGAGTCAAGAGTCACACTACTTCCAGTTTCTTTATTTTGAACACTTACCTCAAATTTCACACTTCCATCTCTATTAGATGCAGAAGTATATTCTAAACCTGTAATTGGTGAATCAACTTCAAATGCAGGTTGTCCAGCTTTTGGTGTAATTGTATATGTACCATTTCCATTATCTACAATGTCATAATTTCCAGAAGTATCAATTAATGTTCCAGTAGTTCCATTTACTCCATTAGACTCTGTATCATTCCAAGTTTCAGTTATAGTTATAGTAATACTATTTCCTACAAGCTCTGTTTTACTTGCATCATTTGGATTTGATAATGTGATAGTAAGAGGTGTTGTACCATCTTCATCTACATTATTTGCAGAAATATCTATAGTCATTTCATCTGTAAGAGGTGTAATATCTTGTGTAGAATTTACTTGATTACCACTATTAAAACCTCCATTATCTTGTGTCGCTATATCAGCAGTAAAAGTAAAGTCACCTTTTAAAGTTCCATCTTGATCTGAATTTACATCTTTTGTAGTTGTGATTTTTACATTTGCTAATTCTGTATTCATATCAGCAGCATTTCCATTTCCAACTATAACATAGAAAGTTTTTCCACCTTCGACATATGAATAATCATACCCTGAAATTGATGTTCCCTCTGCTAAATCGGTAATTGTAATAACTGCATTTCCACTACCTTGTGAACCACCTGATTCAAGATTTACTTCTAATACATCAGCAAGACTAAATTCAGTATCTTCTTGAATAGCTGCTTGCTTAACTGCTAGTTCTAAATCAGCTGGAGTTCCTGGTCCTGAACCTGAAGCAGTATAATTTTTTTCAATCGTTACAGTTTGAGAAGCACTTTTTACTTCTGCATTGGTATCTTTAGTATAAGTTGTAATTGTAATTGGTCTAGTTGCAAAGTCTGCACCTTGATTTACTATAAACTTAATACTTTCAAGTGCACCATTCATATCTAAAGTACCATCAGCAGGAGCAGTTATTACCCAAATATTATTATGCTCACTACCACTATATCCATAGTATGTAGCACCTTCAATTGATACTCCCATAGGTACACCAGTAATTATAATTTCTTGTACTGTTTCACTGCTATCTTTATCATCACTTGAAGTTGTCACAGAAACTGTAAATTTAGAGTCTTCTTGATTTACTTTTACAGTTGAACCTGAAATCGTTACATCTCCTGAGTCTTCTGAAATACTATTTATTGCTAAACTTGGAGCATCTGTAACTGCTTGTACATTTACTGTATGAGTATGAGTGAAGTCTTTTATATCTGTTTCACTTCCATTTGTATCTTTTACAGTGTAAGTAACTTCTAAATCAAAACTTGTTTTGCCATTTAAGTCATGTTCTGTTGTATTTTTTGCATAAATACTAGCTGCTTGTGCTTTTGTTAACACATAATAACCATTATCTAATGTTGAGCTTATATTTTGAGTCATATCTGAATCTAAATATAATTCATAACCAGCAGGAACACCATCGGCTTTGATTTTAACTACAGTAATTGTTTCTGTTCCATTTCCATCATTATCAGTTAAACTTGGAGAAATATTTATTTTATTTGTTCCACCATCAACATCTTCATAAATAGTTGAAGAACTTGAAACTGATACATCATCTGCAATTGGATTTACAAAGAAGTTTACAGTTTGAGTATTATGTGTTTTACTATCTCCTTCACCTGCTTTTTCAGTTGTTACATATGTTAAATCAAAACTTGCATCTCCACTGAAGTCTTTAGGAATATTTATCTTAATACTTCCTGCTTTTATATCACTTGCTTTTACTACATATTGTCCATCTTCTACATAGTATTGACTTCCATTCTCTATTGTAAGACCAGAAGTTAAATTATCAATTCTAATTGTTAACTCTTCACTATCATCTAAACCATCAAGTGCAGTTGCATCTAAATAAATATCTTTTATATCTAACTGATTAGCTTCATCTACAGTGATACTACTTTTTAATGTTGTTCCTTCTGGTGCATCGGCAATATTTTTTACAATAACATCTATATCTTTTTCAGTCCAAGCTGTTTGATTACTTCCATCTTCTGTTTGAGCTTCAACTTTTAAAGTAAAATCACTATCATCATTATATGGTGGTACAATAACTAATGCAGTGTCATTATCAAAATCATTTATTTGAATTTCACCTTTACCACCTACTATATTAGTTAAATCTATTTTTGTTTCACCATAATAAATCTCTGCATCTTCAGGTATATCCTTAATTCTTACATTAAAGATTTCAGAACCATCTTTATCATCAGAACTTACTTTGATATTTAATGGGATTCCACCTGTTCCATTTGAATTTACTGTATCACTTGGATTACTAGAACTATTTCCATCATCTCTACCTGCGTCTTCAAACCCTACTGATTGTTCCACTTTAATGGTTGCTAAGTTTGCCACTGGTGTTACTGTTACTTCAAAGTTAACACTATCTTCTTCTACACTTCCTTTAGTATCGCTACTATCTACACCTTTATCTTGTGATTTTAATGTTATTGTTCCAGTTACTTTTCCACTCCAGTAATCAGGAAACTTCATACTAAATGCTGGGTCAGGTAATTTATTGTCATTTTTATCAAAATCTACACTATAGTTTCCATTGCCATCATTATAAACTTTCACATCAGTTTTACTTCCAATTGTAATATAGATAAAGTCTGGAAGAGTAGTTCCATTTTCTGGTGTTAAGCTAATAGTATAACTTCTTTCTTCAGAACCGTCTAAATCAAAAGTAGAATCTGTATTACCTACACTTGATGTTCCACTTGTTGCAGTTAATAATGCTTTTAAATCTAAAGAAGTATCTGATGCTACTTCACCTGTTTTTGGATTAGTATTATTTTCTACAATATCATTAAATACTACAGTTTTTGTATTTACATCTACTGTATCAACTTGAGCATTATTTGTTCCATCCCAATTTAATGTAAATTCATCAGTTACAGGATTTATTTTCACTGTCATATCAGCTGTAGTTTCATTTTCTACTTGATTTCCATAAGTAGCTGTATCTAAAGGTTCATTTGAATCATTAACTTCATAAGATGTTACACTTATTTGGATATTTATATCTGTATCATTATCTTCAGCATGTTGAATTTTTAATGCTTCATATTCTGTTTTTGTAAGATATAAAACATTTGCACCACTTGGACTTGATGTAGTAATATCTGCATGATGATAGTCATAGTCAATAGTATTTGAATCACCAGATACAGTTACGATTACTATTTTTAATTCTTGATTTGAATTATTTATAGTTGATTCTTCATTTGCCCCATTAAATACTTTTGCACCACTTACTTTATCACCATTTTTAAATGTTAAAGTAATTTCTCCATTTCTTTCTGGATTATCACCAGTTTTGCCACTAGCATTTTTATCTGTTTGATCTTTGCTAAGTTCTGGAGTATTTAAACCTAAAGGTATTTTATTTCCACCCTCTGCCTCATTTCCAGTACTTGAGTCATTATAAGTTGAAGCATCTTCATATGATGTTACATCTGATACTGGAACTTTAGGAGCATCTGCAACAGGTTTTACATCAATGTTAACTTTTCCAGCTGCTGTATCACCATCAAAATCACTCACTGCATATTCAAACCAAGGTTTAGCGTTATAATTACTATAATCTCCATCTGGTTTAAATGTTACAGTACCATCACCATTATTTGTTAAAGTTCCAATTTCCACAGAAGAATCACTTGGGTCTGTTACTCTTATTGTTTGACCATCACTTAATGTTGTATAAGTTGTACCATCACCATTTACTCTAATTTGAATTTCACCATCTTTAAAGTTTTCAGGAGAGATTACAATATCTAAAGAGTTATCTTCATTTACTTCAACATCTCTATCTACATTGATTGGTAGTGAATCATTTACTTTTACTTTAAACTTAGCCACTTCACTTGTTTGCCCTTGGTCCGTAATTTTAAATCCAAATTCAAAGGTTAAGTCATCATCATTTGTAGCTACGGCAGAATCACCTGCAATAGGATGGTCTATATTTTTATACTGTGTATAAGTATAACTATCTTTTGTAGTTGTACCACTAGCAATGCCACTGTCTTTATTTAATACTATTTCAAATACTTTATTTGATGCGTAATTCGATTCATCACCTGTATAAGCTGTAATTTTATTTCCATCTACTTTATACTTGATGACTTCACCACCTGATTTTAGTGCTGAATTATCTCCATAAATATTTGTTTCAGTAGAATTTTCATCTCCTTTATAAACAGCTATAGTCTCATCAAAAGATAAAGTATAGTTGTTATCTGGATTATTTGGTTTTTGAATACCTAAAGACTCTGTTGTTTCTATTTTTGTATTTGGATCTGTTATAACAAAATTATCTTCATCAACCATTGCATTTTCAGGAGTTCCTAAAGTAATACCATCTTTTATAGTTCCTGTTACAGATTTATTATTTCCAGAAGGATCTCCAATTGCTACATTTTCAAAAGTATCATTTGATTGCGATACATCTGTTATTGTTAAGGTATAAACTTCGTCACCTTCAGCAGTAAAATCATCAATTGTTTTATTAGTAAGTGGAAGCTTATATACCCCATTTGCATCTTTAGGTGTATTTTCATCTAAAGTTACTGTTATAGTAGTACTGTAGTTATTAGAGCCATTTACAAAATCATCACTTGTAATTGTTCCACTTTCTGTGTTATAAGTAAGTATTAAAGTTAATGTTTCTCCAGGAGGAATAATAACAGCATTTCCATTTTTATCTACTAATTGTATATGATGAACTAAATCATTTCCTTCAATAGCAGTATCGTTGTCAATTATTTTCACATAAACTGTATCATCAGAGTCATAAGCAGGAGTAGTTGTATTATCAGTATTAGCTTCATCTGTTGGTTGTTTAGTATCAGCTGGATTATCGTTAATTGTTCCTATAACACTATCTTCATCTGTAGGCATACCATTAGCAGTATTATAAGGTTTTATACTAAATTCATTATTGTTATAAACAACTTTATCAATTGTAATTTGTAATTGCTCTGAACCTTCTGCAAAATAGTCATCTAATGCATCAAGAGTTAAAACTGTTTTTGTAGTACCATTTGATACAACAATTGTATTTTTAGGTGTATAATCATCACTAGCAGTTGCTGGATTATTCCCATACCCTGCATAATCTAAATATACTGTTGCATCACTTGTCACAGTCACGGGATTACCATTTTCATCTACAATTGTAATTGTATATTGTAATTGTTCATCCTCATTGGCTACATTGTCAACACCATCATTTATAACTTCAATCTTTGCAAATAATCTCTCTTTTATTGTCGTGGTTACAGGTGTATTATCTGTATTAACACTTTCATACCCATTGTTATTATTTGAAGAGTAGGTATCATCTACTAAATTTACAGTATATTTTTCACCTCCATCTTCTGTGCTCTCTTTAAATATTTCTGTACTAAATGATTCACCTATTTTTATAGTTTGTGAAGTTTTATTATAATCTTCTGATCCATCAGTTGAAGAAGAAGTTGAAGAATTAACTCCTGTAGCACTTCCATCAGCAAACTCAACCTCAACTTGACCTACTTGAGTATCAAGTCTTGTAGAATCATTAAATGTAGATTCTCCATCTTCAAAAGCATATGCAATATAATTAGCTACACTTCCATCAACTTCATCTACACTATTTACTAATTGGTAGTTACCACTTCCATCTTTAATAACATTGCCATCTTCATCAGCGGCAAAGAGTTTTATCATAACAATCTCTTTATCATTTTCAACAGTATCATCTGTTTGGTCATTTGGTGTATTTAATTTTGAGTTATCCGTTATAGTTGTAGTAACACCTGAACCATCTATTTTTATATCTCCATAATTACCAGTAGGAGTAGTTGGTTCTTTATAATTGTCAATCTTTACTAAGAATTTTTCACCATTGTCTGCAATATAATCATCTAAGGCATCTGCTTTTACAACATTTCCTACACCACCACCTAATGTTATAGTTGTGATATTCCCATCAGTTTTATAATCATTACTTCCCTCTGGTGCATTTGAGTCTGGATCTCTTGTAGCTGTTTTATCGGTAAATATAAAATCAACTGTTCCTTCTTGAACATCTTGTTTTGTTGAATCGTTAAATACATTTGTCCCTGGTTTAAAAGCAAGTGCTATATAATAGGCGCTTTCACCTTCAGGTGCTTCATTTATAACTATATAGTTTCCATCAACATCTTTAAGTGCTTCACCATTAGAATTTGCTGCAATAACTTTTATAATAGTTTTTGGTGTTGATATAGGTGTTGATGGATCTTCTGGTGTTATTGGATCTTCTGGCGTTGTAGGATCTTCTGGTGGTGTTGGATCTTCTGGCGTTGTTGGATCTTCTGGGTTTGGCTCAGTTGTTGGTCTATCTGGGTTAGATGGAGTTGTTGGACTAAATGGATTTGATGGATTACTATTTAAATCAAAACTTAATCTATCTTCTGACTCATTTTGGAATAATTCTCTATCAATAAAACTTTGAGTTCTTGCTCTAAAGCTAGCATCTCTTAAATCACTTGCAACATTAGTAGCATCACCATCCCTTGCTTCAAATTGGGCTTCTCCTGCAGTTTCATCTTCAGCTGCTTCTTCACCTTCTGCTGTTTCTTCTTCTGTTGCATCTTCTTCAGAATTCTCAGTTTGGTTTTCACCCTCTGCATTTTCAACAATTACTTCTTTTGCTTCATCTGTAAACTGTGCATCTCTTAAATCACTAACTACATCTTCTTGCGCATTGTATGCTTCAGGATTTAGATTTAAACCTTCTCTAGTAAAGAATAACTCTTCTGTTCCAAAAACTGTTTCTATTAAAGAAGAATCAATTAGCTGTTTTTGTCCTTCACTTAATACTATTACATCATTTCCTGATAATTCTATTTCAATTTTTGAAGAAGTAGAATTTGAAGTGTCTCCATAAATAGTATCATTTTCAAAGATTGCATCCCCTACTTTTAACAATTTTGTATTACCGTTTTCATCTTTTACATGAAAAATCCCATCTGATAAACTTTTTACAATACCAGCTTTTGTTGCCATAATGTTTCCTTTTCTGAGATTATTAATTATTTTAAGATATTAATGGATTTTATTTCTTTTGTATATCACCCAAAGGGGTGATATTTTTATTTTTTTACTAATTTGTAAATAAAGATGCAAAAGATAATCTATCTTTTACATTTAGTTTTTCATATATCTTTTTAATATGCGTTTTTACTGTATTTATTGAAATATTAAGTTCTTCACTTATTTTTTTATTTGTATATCCTTCTTTTAAAAGCTTTGAAATCTCTTTTTCTTTAGTAGTTAAAACACCAAAGATAGAATCAATTTTTTCTTCTTGACTTGTTTTTTGTGAATTTATCATTTCACTCATAAGCTTTGTAGATATTTCAGGCAATAACCAAATATAGTCTTTTTGTAAAGCATCAATACTTGAATTTATGTATGAAGTAGTCATCAAAGTATTTCCATATGCTTTTATACCTTTATTTAAATAATTTTTTGCAGTTAAAACATTAGGCGTATTATCTAAAAGCATAATATTATTTTGATTTTCTATAAGTTTTCTAAATATATTTTCAGATAGGTCTCTACAGGCTGAAGTATTGATAATAATAATACTATTTATTATACTTTCTAACTCTTCTAAACGGTCAAGTATATTTGCTTTTTGTTTAATTAGTTTTAACCATCTTCCAGCTAATAGCAAATCATCAGTAAATAAATATATTTTTCTCATTTTATCTTTCCGTAAAGGTATACTGTTTTATTTTTAGTATTGGTTTTAAAATATAGTCTAAAATAGATTTTTTACCTGTAATAATATCAACATCAGCTACCATTCCAGGTATAATCTTCATCTTCTTTTCTTCTGTTCCAATAAAGTTTTTATTAGTTTTTATTCTTACTAGATAGTATGTTTTATTATCTTTTTCAGTTATTGTATCTGGTGAAATATTTATAACCTTACCATCTAAACCACCGTAAATAGAAAAATCATATGCAGAAAATTTTACTACTGCTTTTTGTCCTTGATAAATAAAAGCAATATCAGAAGGTAAAATTTTAACTTCCACTATTAAATTATAATCAGTTGGAACTATTTCTATTAAATCCTGTGCAGGTTTTATTGCCCCTCCAATTGTATTTACATGAAGTGTTTGCACAATACCATTAGATGGAGATTTAATAATAGCCCTTGAAACTTGATCCTGTGAAGCTACAGTATTTGCTTCTAAATCTTTAAGTGAAGTTGTTATTTCATTTAATTTTTCTTGTGTTTTTGCTTTATATATTTCACTGACTTCTTCTATTTTCTTTTCTATTTCTACTATTTCTGATTTTATTTTATTTACTGTATGAATAGCACTTTGAAGCTTTTGTTTCGCATCACTAAATTCTCTTTGCAGCTTTAAAAAATCAACTTCTGCACGAATTCCTCTTTTTACCATTGGTTCAGTCATTTTTACTTCTTTATCAATAGCTTGTGCTGAGAACTTAAGATGTTTTATTGTTTGTTTAGCATCATTTAGATCACTTCGTTTTTGTTTAAGTTGTTCTTTTAAGATTTGAACTTTTGAATCTAACTGCTTCATATTACTTAAAAACAACTCTTTTTCATTTGCTAAAAAGTCATTTAAATCTTTATCTTCAGTTTCTTCATATTGGAAATCTATTTGAGCTAACTCTGCTTCTAATCTTTTTATTTGTGCCTTTAGGTATAGTATTTTTATTTCACTTGAAACCAAACTTGAAGAAGATTTTTCATTACTAATTTTTAATAATATTTGGTCTTTTTTTACAAAGTCACCCTCTTTTATTAATATCTCTGAAACAATACCTCCTTCAAGATTTTGAAGAATTTGATTTTGTCCGCTAGGTACTACTTTTCCTTGCCCTCTTGCTATCTCATCAATTTGTGCAAATGCTGCCCAAATTATAAAAAATACAATTGTTACTGCAAAAGATACCAATACCCAATGGAGTTTTTTAGGTCTATTATGAATTACTGCTGAACTTAAACTTTGCATATATTCAAGGTCACGATTATTCAAATCTTTTTTTATTTTTGGAAGATTATCATTAAAAAAAGTCTCTTTAATTTCTTTAAAACTAGCCATTTGTAGTTCCTAAACTTTTTATAACATCTTGTTTATTGCCATCTAAAACTTTTTTTCCTTGATTCATAACTATAATCCTTGAAGTTAAATCAAGCATATTCATTTTTTGTGTTACTAAAATTAAGGTTTTGTTTTTGATATCTTCTTTAAGATTATTTAATACTCTATTTTCAGTTGTTTGATCCATTGCGTTTGTAGGTTCATCAAAAAGATACACATCAGCTTCTGAAATTAATGCCCTTGCAATTCCTACACTTTGTCTTTGTCCTCCTGAAAGACCAAGACCTCTTTCACCTATTTGCATATCATAACCCATTGGATGAAGTTTTACAAAATCATCAGTTGTAGAGATTTTTGAACATTGTAATAACCACTCATCATCAATAAATCTATAAGGACCTAGAATATTGCTTTTTATCGTTCCTCTAAATAAATTTATATCTTGTGGAACATATCCCATGCTTTTTCTAATATCAACAGGATCTATTTGAGAGATATCAATTCCATCTATTAAAATAGACCCACTTTCTGGTTCATATAGCTTTAAAATAAGCTTTGCAATTGTACTTTTACCAGAACCGATTTTCCCTATAAAGGCAACTTTTTCACCCTCTTTTATGTTAAAACTTACATCTTCTAAAGCATAATATTGAGAATCTGGATATTTAAAGCTTACATTCTTAAATTCAATATTTCCTTTTAAGGATGGTCTTTTAACAAACTCTTTTGCCAACGGTCTTTCTAAAGGTTTATTCACTATTTCATCAAGCATTTTATATGAAGTTTTGGCATCTTCATAATTTGAAATTAATCCAGCTATTTGTCCCATTGGAGCAATTGCCCTTCCAGATAAAATCATTGCTGCAATAAGTCCACCCATTGTTAATTCAAAGTTTTGTATTTGATAAACACCAAGTACAATAATAAGAACAGTATTTAAACCTGAAAAAAGTTGTGTAACAGTGGGAATAGAAGAAGATAATATTCTTGATTTTAAACTTTTATTTGCAATCTCTCCCGTTGATTCTTCCCAATCATATTGAATACTACTACTTAAACCATGTACTTTTATTGTTTCAATATTATGCAAAGACTCAACTAAAATTCCATTTTTCTTTGCACTTGCTTCAAAGGTACTTTCAATACTTTTTTGAAGTGGTTTTTTTATTAATAATGCATATATAACTATTAATAAAATAATTAATATAGGAACTAAAACAATTATTCCTGCAATATAAAAGATAACTACTAAAAACAATAAAGAAAAAGGAAAATCAATCAATACACTTAAAGTTGCATTTGTTAAAAAAGATCTAATACTATCAAAACTTTTTAAATTATTAGAAAAAGAACCAACAGAACTTGGATGTTCTTGTAACTTTAAGTCAATTACTTTCTCAAAAATAATAGAAGACATGATAATATCACTTTTTTTCCCTGCTATTTCTAAAAAATATGAACGCAAAAATTTCAAAAAAGCATCTATAAAAAAAACAAAGACAATTCCTATAGTAAATACAAAAAGTGTTTCTTGGGCATTATTTGGAATAACTCTATCATAAACATTCATTGTAAAAAGTGGTGTTGCTAACACAAATAAATTTATTAAAATCGATGCTAAAATACAATCAAAGTATATTTTTCTTGAAAAACCTAAAGTATTCCAAAACCAATGTTTATGATTTTTTAAATCTAAAGTTTTGTTATTATTATTTTCATACTCAAAAACTTTTTTTACCATAAAAGCAAAACCTAAATACTCTTTTTCAAGTTCTTCTACTTTTACAACCTCTTCTAAAGGTTCTTCCCCTGGAAAAATTATTTTTGCTTTTGTTTTATCTTCACCCACAAAGCTTTCTAAAATACACGAGTTGTTATTTGATAAAATAAGTATAATTGGCAGTTGTAATTGTAAGATTTCAGAAATAGACTTTTCTATTAAATTAGTTCTTAATCCTGCTCTTTGAGCAGCCCTTGAAAATAAAGATTTTGAACTATTTGTAGAAAATAGTAATTGTTCAGTCAGGTTTGAATCAATTGGCAAACCTGACATTAATGATTGTGCTGAATAAGGCTTATGAAATAACTTTGTATATAAAACTAATGACTCTAAAAGAGAATCTTTTTTATAAGAATGATGTAACAATTTCTTTTTCTACTTTTTATTTACATTAATTAATTCAGCTTCAATTCTTCTATTTAAAGCTCTTCCTTCTTTTGTACTATTATCAGCAACTGGCTCAGAGAAACCTTTCCCTTGAGCCATTATTCTTGAATTATCAACTCCATTTGAGATAAGAAATGTTTTAATGGCATTTGCTCTTTTTTCTGATAGATCTTTATTATACTTTATTGAACTATTTACACTATCTTTACTTGCATGTCCAGTGATAACTGTATTGAACTCTTTATTATCAACTAAAAATTGAGCAAAAGCTTTTACTTTAGAAACTGTTTGTTCTTTTATTTTTGATGAATCATTTTCAAATAATACTTCAAGATTAATCTTATTTGTACAACCATCTTTATCTACTGTATATCCTGCTTTTGTATTTAGACATTTATCTAATTCATTTCTTACACCATCATTATCATCATCAAGGATTACAATTTTTGGCACATATAATGCAACTGCAACAACATTGTTTAGATTATGTTTATCAGTCTCTAGATATAAATTGTCATGGTAAACTCTTGATTGTGGAACTATTAAATCTTCTTTTACATTATTATCAATTAACAGTTTTGTGATAGTTTTAGCATAAGTTAAAGCTTCATTATAACTTTTCTCATCATTTTCCATATTTTTTGTGTGTCCAATTACAGTTACAGTAATATCATCTCTATCATATGAATTAATTATCTTAGCAATTTCTTTTATATTATTATTCTTTGAATCAAAGTTATTCATATTAATGAAATCAAATCTTTTTATTAATTCAAAATTATCATACATTAGGTGTTTATCTAGTTTTGTTGATTCAACATTTTTATTTGCTGCTACATTAAACTCATAATCATAAAGACCAAATTTTTCATCTTTTTTAGGACTATTAGAAGTGTACTTAGGAACTTCATCTAGATATAAACTTTGCTCAACTTCAAATCTATTTTTTCCATCTTCAAGTGCACACCCTTTTTCATCAACAATTGCACCAAGAGTAGTAGTAGGACAAGTATCTTTTGTATTTGGTACACCGTCAAAATCTGTATCAGGTTCTACTTGAATACAACCTGTAGGTTTTATATTATCGCCTGTTAAAGAATTGTCACAAATATCAATTGCATCAACAACACCATCAGAATCAACATCTAATTTAATTGGTAGTTCATCTTCAACAATTTCAAATGGTTTATTAACTGGCTGAACAATTGCTTGATATGAATTTTCATCTAAAATAGAGTTAACTAATAATCCCATTGCATCTAATATTCTATATTGTGCAAAAAGTTTATCTGTTTGTGCATTGATAATTTGAGTTTTAGAGTTGATTAAGTCATTTTGAGCTGAAAGTAAATCAAGTAATGTTCTTCTTCCCATCTCATATTCACTTTGATAACTAGCTAGTGTTTCTTCACTATATTCATAATATTTATATAACTCTTCTAACTGTTTTGATAACATTTCGTATGCAGACCATGATAGTTCTAAACTTTCAATAGTTTGTCTTTTTAAATCTCTTTGAATTTCTACTTCTTTATTAATAGAACTTCTACTTTTTTGAATATCAGCTTCGTGTGCTCCACCTTTGTAAAGGTTCCATGATAGTTTTACATATGCTCTTGTTCTATCATCTGCGCTGTCAATTGTATAGTCACTTGGACTATCAATATCATTATAAAGTTGCTCAATTTCAAAATCCACTTTTGGATAAAATTTACTTTTTTTCTCTCTATATAAACTTTGAGCACCTTTTATATTATAGTTACTTACTAATATAGAAGGATTATTTTTAATAGCTACCATAGTTGCTCTTTCTAAGCTTTCTGGCATTGCTAAATCAAGTTTAGGTAAAGATAGTTTTGAAATATTTACACTTCTTCCTAATAATCTTTTAAATCTAAAACCTTTATCAATCATATTATTTTGCTGTACTACTAAATTAGACTCAGCAAGAGCTAAAGAAGATCTAATCTTTGTCATCTCTGATTTTGTAGTAAGCCCACTATTAAACAATGATTGTACATCTTCATATATCTTTTCATTTACTTTTACATTGTCTCTTGCATTTTGAAGTAATCTGTAACTTCTAATTGAATCTAAATAAGAACCTACCATTTGAAAAGCTATATCATTAGCATTTTCTACATAATGATGTGCTGCTGCTAAGATTCTTGACTTTTGATAGTCTATTTTATTTGATGTACTAAAACCATTAAAAATATTTTGTGTTAATTTTAATGAATGTGTATAATGATTATAAGTATGATCTGCTACATTATTTTTATACTTACTATTTTCTTCATAATCTTTAATATCACCTGCATTATTTCTTCCAAATGATGCAGTATAATCTAAAGAAGGAAGCCACTCAGCCTCTACTATATTTAAATCTTGTTGTACTTCTCTTATATTTTTTAATCTTTCTTTTACGACAGGATTTGTATTTATTGCTTCTTTTACACTATCTTCAAGTGTAAGTGCGCTTAAATTATTCCCAACTAGTAAAAGACCACTAGTTATTATACTTAGTACTGTTTTTTTCATACTACTTTCCCCAAATTAGTTTCATTTGGAGTAAGTATATAAAAAAGAAGTATCACAGAAGTAACGAAATGAAGTGATTATTTTAAAAATTAATAATTTATTTAATTTTTATTTTTATTATAATTAATACCTTTTATAGGAATATAATCTAAAAAAATATTATTATGAAGAGAATTTTGATTTATTTAATTTTTATTCTATAACCTTCTTTGAAAACATTTTCTAATGTTTCTTCTGGAAGTTTAAGCCTTAGCCTTCTAACTAAGTTTTTAAGAGAGTTTATATTACCTTCATCATCAAAATCATTCCAAACTTGATAAAGTATTTCATCATAAGAAAAAACTTTTTCAACACTACTAAATAAAAGCTCAAGCAATAGTGTCTCTTTCTTTGTAAGTTCTATTAATTCTTCTTTTCTTTTTAAAATTTTATTTCTAATATCCCAAGAATATCCATTTTTTAGTTCTATATTTTGAATTTTTACAAGTTTATAATTTGATATCTCTTCAATTGCTTTATTCAAAGACTCTTTTAATTTCAACCTTGAAATTGGTTTTTGCAAATAATTTATTAATTTTAAAGATGTAGCTTGAAGTAAGAATTTTGTTGTAACATGACCTGTTAAAACAATAAGTTTAACATCTAAATCTTTTTCTCTAATCATTTCTAATAAAGTTAAGCCATTAATTTTTGGAATATGAATATCTGCAATTATTATTTCAGGTTTCTCTTTATTGTATAATTTTAAAGCCTCTTCTCCATCTCTTGCAGTAAGAACATTTGAAAATATCTTTTTTAAATATGTAGTATAGTTATTTAAAATAATTTCTTCATCCTCAATAAATAAAATAGTATAAGGATATTTTTCATTATTTTCTTTAATCAATTTCTGCCCTTTGGTATTTTTAAACAAAAAGATACACCTTTGTCTTTATTTACTACTTTTATTTTACCATTTAATAGCTTTTCAACTATTAGTTTTGAGATATAAAGACCTAATCCTGTACCTTTAGATTTATGTTTTGTTGTAAAATAAGGATCAAAAATTTTATCAATATTTGACTTACCAATCCCTCCTGCATTATCTTCTACAAAAAGGTAAAAGTAATCTGGTGTATTATCTGAATAGATTTTAATTTCTGCAGAACCAATACTCTTTTCAATAGAGGCATCAATTGAATTATTTATAAGTATTAATAATACTTGGTTTAACTCACTAGGAAAACTAAATAAATTTATACTTTTATCTATATTAAGTTTAATATCTACATTATTTACTTTAATTCTTTTATCAAAAATACTTAAAGCTTTTATTGTATTTTGATACACATTAAACTCTTTTGCTTCTTTATTTGTATCAAAAAAGCTTCTAAAATCATTGATTGTATTTGATAAATAATTTGTTATATTTTCAATGCTAGATAACTTTTCTTCTATATATTCAGTCATAAGTTCTTTTTCTGTTAATTCAAAATCTAGCAACAATATTAATGAATTAATCTCTGCAAGTGGTTGTCTCCACTGATGGGCAATATTTTCAAGCATTTCACCCATTTGGGCTTGTTTACTTTGTTCCATAATCTTAAATTGATATTTTGAATTCTTTTCTGTTTCTTCTTTAATTCTTTTCTCTAAATTAGCATTTAAATCTTGAAGTTTATTAGATGTAAGCCTTAATTGATTTGCTTTAGTTTTTAAAGAGTTTTCATATTCTCTTTCTTTTGTAATATTAATCCCAAAATTAACAACTTCGTTATTAAGGATTTCTATATTTGACCACAGTGTTGTAAGTTTTTTACCACTTTTAGTTATAGGAGACCACTCTTTGTATATTCCATCTTTTACCTCAAATGAATTTATAACTTCTTTTTTAATCTCTTTATCTGGATAAAATAAAGATAAAGGGTCTTCTTCATTTTTTATTTCATCAAAGGTATATCCAAATACCTTTTCACACTCTTTATTCCAAAAAACTACTTTTCCATTTTCATCAAATTGATTTAAAAGAATTGGCGCGATATCAAAAAGTATTCTGAACCTTGCTTCACTATCTTTTAATTTTTTTTCTACTTTTAACCTAGACTTTATCTCTTTTTTTAACTTTAAATTCCAATAAAAAAATAGCAAAAGTATCAAGATAAAGCAAAATAAAATCCAAAAAATTAATTCATAATCAATATTCTCATGCTCTTCTAAACTAGTCCACTTATATAGAATTTTATTCTTTTCTTCTTCAGATATAGAGTTTAAGCCTTTTTGTAGAATTGTATTTAAAAGTGGTTCATCTTTTCTAGATGCCATACTTAAGTAAATAGCTTCGTTAAACTGTCCTTTTATAGCTAGATTTTTTGAAGGACTTTTATAAAGCTCATGATTTACTACTAGAAAACTATCTAAAAATCCAAAGACCTCCCCTTCTTCAACTTTTTCTAAACCCTGCAAACTTGTATCAACTTTTTTAAAATCTATATTTGGAAATTTATTTTCAAATAATTCTTGAATTGAGTAATTATTTACTACTGCAATTTTTTTATTTTTTGCTACTTCTAAATTTGCCATAAAAGGTTGATCTTTTTTTGTTGCTAATACCACGGGTGTAATAATATATGGGGTTGTAAAGTTTAAATACTCTTCTCTATTAGGTGTCTTTTCAGCCAAGGGCAAAATATCACATAATTTATTTTTTATTTTTTCAATACTTTGGGACCATGTACTAGTTTCTTCTAGTTTAATAGGAAGACCTAAAGCTTTCGAAATAGATTTTATATAATCTGATGATATTCCTTGATGTTTTCCATTTAAAAGCATTTCTAAAGGTTGCCAATTAGGATCGATGCATATCTTTAACTCTTTTTTATTTTTTAAATACTCTTTTTCTTCTTTATTTAGTTTTACTTTTAACTCATTTGTTTTGTCATAAATAAACTCTTTAATATCACTTTTATGCTTTTTATTTAGCAATTGTGATTGTGCATAATCATCTACAATCATATTTAAATGATTTAAGTTAATACTTCCAATTTGATATATATTTGTTAACATTAAATGCTCTATTTGTCTAGCTTCAAAATAGAGTTCTTCTTTTGTTTTAGCTTGAGGATTATATTTATCTAAGATAATATTTATCGTTTCTTCTTTATTTTCTAAAGCATACTTCCAACCTTTGATTGATGCTTCTTTAAACTTTTTTACTCTTTGAGGATTATTTTGAACCTCGGCTATTGTTGTGAATAAATTTGAGTCATAAAATTTTGTAGTGTACACTGCTGGGTCAAAAACATTGTATTTTATTCCTAACTTATCTAATAAATATATTTCATTTGTTGTAAACACACTTATTGCATCTACTTTTTTATTTATAAAATCATTTAATGAAAACTCTCTTTGTATATTTATAAAATCATCTTTTTTAATATTAAATTTATCAAGCATTGAGGTAATTGTTCTTTTATGGGTACTATCAAGAAGTCCCATCACCTTTTTACCTTTTAAATCATTTAAGGTTTTAATATCATCTTGAGTCACTAATACCAAAGGAGACTGCTTAAAAAAGTTTGCTATTAAAACAATTGGTTTATTATTAAAATAATCTACAATAATAGATGAAAAAGATAAACCATAGTCTGCCCTTGAAGACAAAACTTCATTGGTTATGTCCATACCCTTTTTAAACTCTAAAAAATTAACATCTAAACCTGCATCTTTATAATAACTTTTTTCTTTTGCCATATAAAAACCAGCAGATTCAAATTGATGTTTCCATTGCAACTGAAGATTTATCTTTTCTAACTCTTTAGAAAATAAAGATAGTGGAATTAAGATGATTAATATATAATATTTAAGTAGTTTAAAAAACAATGATTTCCTTCAAATAAGCATTTATCACTTTTATTATTATATTGTAATTAAATAAGGTTTAATTTGGAATTTATAAAAGAATAGAGAAAGTAATACTCTCTACCTAAAAGTATTATATTACGATAGAGAGTATATGCTACATAAGCCTTTCATTTGAAATAATAATTCCATCTTCATCACAATATATATAATCATCTTCTTTGAAAGAGACATTTCCAAAGTATAAATCAATACCTATTTCAGATGGTGTTTTATCAAAATTTCTTAAAGGGCAAGTACCAAGGGCAAAAAGTCCAATATTAAATTTTTCTGTTTCCATTGTATCTCTAACATATCCATTTACAATTATTGCTTCATATTGATTTTTTTCTGCAAGATTAGATAATTTGTCTCCCACAATACCATAATTTACCTCATTGGCATCAATAACTAAAATTTTATTTTTACCTAATTCATTTTTTAATATATCAATTACTGCCCAATTACTTTTTTCAATTTTAACAGTTTTTATTTTTCCTTTAAATCTTTTTTTCCCTCCATAGTTTTTAAAACTTGAAGATAATACTTGAATCTTTTTATCTTGATTTTCATCACAAAGATCAGCTGTTCTATATTTTCTCATATTCTTCCTTTTTAATTTTTTTGAAATGTTACTTTATTTCGCTGGCATAAAACTAGCAATTGTTGATTAAGAGTAAAAAAGGAGTTTTACCTCCTTTTTTTGTTCGCGCGTATTTAGTTTCTGATTTTAGAAGATAAGTATTAGAATTTATAAATTAATTTTGCTCTTAATTCATCTTTTTCTTTTGCTTCATTACCCTGTCCATAATCATAGATAGTGTATTCTGTTGATAAAGAAAGGTTTTTAAGTTCACCAGAGAATTTATATTTTAATCCTAAATATATTTGGTCTAAGTCGTTCTTTTCTGCTACTGCATCACTACTTGTATATTTTGCTTTTGCTAATAAATTACCAAATTTTTTAGAAACTCCCACTTGCCATGTATCAGTTCCTGCTGTATAGTTTCCTGTAGTTGATGTTGCAGATGTAAATGATGCAGTTGCACCCTCACCTATACCTCTAGTTACATTTCCATCATTATCAGTTGAAGTATATGAAAGGTGTAAATTATATCCACCAAATGTTGCACCTACTTTATATCCTGTCATATGGCTATCTTCAATTGCATTATCATCATAATTTGAGTTATAGTATTGAGCTGCAATATATGGTTTAAAATCACCTCCAAAATCATATTTAGCATCTACATAAAGGTCAACTACCTCATCTATAAAATCAACATAATGAGTTTGTATAGTTAAATTTTCAATTGATTTATTCTTCACATATAAAGAAATTGCCCCATCAGTTCCAATTTTATTAAACTCACCTACATCACCAATATTTGAATCTGAATTTGTAAATGATGCAGCGTTAGTTGTTGATGTAACAGCATCTGTTCTTGTTTGATATTTAGTGATTTTTCCTAAAGAAACAAGCGTGTCAGGAATATCTGTGTTAGATAAGAAGTACCCTTCAAATGACTCTTTTACAAGTCTAGAACCAGAACCCTTTATTAAAGGTAAAGAGATAAATTGTCTACCACCTTTGAATTCTGTATTACTATATTTATAACTTACAAAAGCTTCTGATAAAACTGATCCTGAAGCATGCATAGTTTTTTTCTGTTTATCTTTATTATCATCAATAGATGTAGTAGATGCTCCTTGGAATGTCGCTCCTAATTTAAAACCTAAATATCTGTCAGTTTCATATCCTAATTGAATTCCATTTGCCCAAACATGATTGTCTGATGATTTTGCAGAATCATAAGATTCATCAAAATAGTATGACTTTAATTGACCTTTAGTTTTTCCATTTGCAAAAGCTTCTACTATTGAATCAGATGCTAAAACTTGTGAACCTGTTGATACTATTAAAAATGCAGCAATAAGGCTTCTTTTTTGTACTTTTCCCATTTTTATTCCTTTTTGTGTAAATATTCTATATAGTGCTAACTACATAAAATTGATTTGTGATATTAACATTGGATTCTGTCAATAATCTTGCAAAAAAGCCCCTAAACATAGCAATAAAGTAGCATTTTAAATATCATAATAAAACTTGCAATTCTGCAAGGTTCATGCCAGAATCCAATGTTAATCTTCCAGCATAAAATCAAAAAAAGGATTTAACATGATGACTAAAAAAGGAATCCTGTTTACAGGTAAAATGACAAAGACAATTTTAACTTCAACTTTAGCACTAGGGATGCTTGTAAATGTTGTAACTGCAAAAGAGGTTAGTTTTAAAGGAAAAACTATTGAGTGGATTATGCCCTTTAAAGCTGGAGGGGGAACAGATAAATGGGGAAGATTTTATGCACCCTTATTATCTGAAGCATTACCAGGAAAACCAACTGTAGTTATCAAAAATATGCCAGGTGGTGGTTCAACTAAAGGAGCAAACTTTTTTGCTAAAAGAGCTTCTAAAGATGGTTTAACTATTTTAGGAACTTCAGGTTCTACTCAATTTCCTTATCTTTTAGATGATAAAAGAGTTAGATATGATTATGATAAATGGGAAGTTGTTTTAGCTTCACCAACTGGTGGTGTTGTTTATGTATCATCTAAATTAGGAGTTAATAGTATTAATGATTTGAATAAGCTTAAATCTCAAGAATTAAAGTTTGGTTCACAAGGTGCAACTTCTCTTGATTTAATACCACTTTTAGCATTTGATATTTTAGGTTTGGATGTTCAACCAATATTTGGTATGAAAGGTAGAAAGTCAGGAAGATTAGCGTTTTTAAGAGGTGAAACAAATATTGACTATCAAACAAGTACTTCATATATAAAAAATGTATTGCCAGCACAAAAAGAAGGTAGAGCTGTTCCTTTATTTGCATGGGGAACATTAGATGATAATGGTAATTTACAAAGAGATCCAACTTTCCCTAATTTACCACATTTTGGTGAAGTTTATGAAACCCTTTATGGGAAAAAGCCAGACGGTAAAGCTTTTAAAGCTTGGAAAACTTTCTTTACTGCTGGATTCTCTTCTCAAAAAATGATTTTCCTTCCAAAAGGAGTATCATCTGATGTTATAGAAACTTATGAAAATGCTGCGAAGAAAATTCTTGAAAATGATGATTTTAAGAAATTAAAAACACAAAATCTTGGTTTATATGAACAAGTTGTAGGTAAAAAAGCAGACAACTTAAAACAATTAGGAACAAAAGTTAGTAAAGATGATAAAGAATGGGTTAAACAGTGGTTAACTAAAAAGTATAATGTTAGATTTTAATTAATAAGACAAGGTCAAAAGACTTTGTCCTATTAAGCAAATTTTTTTATTTTTGCTTTTAACAATTCACAAAAAGCTTTGCTAGCAGGAGAAAGAGATCTTCCTTTGTATGTAACTATACCTAACATTCTACTCACTGTCGGATTATTTATTGGACGAGTTATTAAATCACTTTCTGGTCTTTTGAATTTTGCTAAAGATGGTATTGCAGATACTCCCAAGTTTTTTTCAACTAAACCAATAAGTGCACTAAAATGATCAACTTCAATATCTCCTTTTATATAGCCAATTTGTTCTAAAAGTTCATTTTCTAAAATACTCATTGTTCTACTTTTTGAACCAAGTTTGATAAAATTATAAGATTCAAAATCTTTCCAAGATATATTTTCTGCTTTTGCTAAAGGGTGTTTTTTATGGCAAACCATCTCAAAACAATCATTTATTAAAGGTTCAAATTCTAATTCAGGATCATCTTTATTATATTGTGCAATTGCAAATTCACACTCCCTTCTTAAGACTTTTATTACTGCTTCAGGACTGGAATCTTGACTAATTCTCAAACGAATATTTGGATTTTTTTTCTTAAAGTTATACACTATATCTGGTAAAATTGAATTTGCTATAGTCATATTTGTTGTAAGGGAAATAGATCCTGTTCTTGTTTTAATTAATTCCTGAACGTCATCTATTGATTTATTAAATTCGTCTAACATTCGTCTAGCTTCTAAAATAAACTCTTCCCCAACAATACTTACACTTATTTTTCTTGTGGTTCTATCTAATAGCCTAGCACCTAAGGTTTCTTCAAGCTTCTTTATTCTTCTTGATAAAGCAGGTTGTGTTATACCTAATTCATTTGCTGCTCTATTAAAACTTTCAAAATCTGCAACTGCTATAAAAGCTTCTAAATCATCAATTGTTATCTTCATATCAAACCTTATTTATGCAAAATTATTATTAATCTATAATATATATGAATTTGACTTATATATAGCTTTAAGCTAAAATTCTAAAATAAAAAATTTTAAGGAGACTCTATGAAAAAAATCATAGTAATAGGTGGTGGAAATGCAGCTTTATGTGCAGCTATTACAGCAGCCCAAGAGGGTGCGGAAGTAACACTACTTGAATCTTCACCAAAACTTTGGAGAGGTGGAAACTCACAACACACAAGAAATATGAGGGTTTATCATCCTAAACCAACTACTACTTTAGTAGAAAGTTATCCTTTTGAAGAATATTATGAAGATTTATTAAAAGTTACAAAGGGTGAAACCAATGAAGAATTAGCTACTTTGGCAATAAAAAGTTCAATTGATTTATATTATTGGATGGAAAAAAATGGAATAAATTTTCAACCTAGTTTAAAAGGGACATTAAGCTTATCAAGAACTAATGCTTTTTTCCTAGGTGGAGGGAAAACCTTAATAAATAGGGAATATCAAATAGCAGAAGACTTAGGTATAAAAGTTTTATATGAACATGAAGTTTTAAATGTGAATTTGAAAGATAATAGTGTAGAGTCTTTAGATGTTGTTTCTCCTTCAGGAAAATTAAAACTTACAGCAGATGCTTATGTTGCAGCTAGTGGAGGTTTTGAATCAAATAGAGATTGGTTAAGAGAAGCTTGGGGAGAACAATCAAAGAACTATTTAATTAGAGGTACAAAATTTAATCAAGGAAAAGTTTTAAAATCTTTACTTAGTCAAGGGGTGCAAAAAGTTGGAAAAGAGGAACAAGGTCATGCTGTTGCAGTTGATGGAAGAGCCCCTTTATATGATGGAGGAATTGTAACAAGACTTGATTGTGTTCCTTTTGGAATTGTTTTAAATGACGAGGGCAATAGATTTTATGATGAAGGTGAAGATTTTTGGCCAAAAAGATATGCTATTTGGGGAAGATTAGTAGCTTCTCAACCAAACCAAGTTGGACATGTAATTATTGATAGTAAAAGTTTTGACCTTTTTATGCCTTCAGTTTTTGAACCTACAAAAGCAAACTCTATTGAAGAATTAGCACAAAAACTTTCTCTTCCTGTGGAAGAAGTTATCAAAACAATAGATGAATTTAATGCTGCCGTTGTTGAGGGAGACTTTGATTTAACAAAGCTTGATAATTGTAAAACAGAAGGTTTAGAAGTAAATAAAACTCACTGGGCTAGAAGAATTGATACTCCTCCTTATTATGGTTATACATTAAGACCTGGAGTTACTTTTACTTATCTTGGTGTAAAAATTGATAAAGATGCAAGAGTGTATATGGAAGATGGAAAACCAATGACTAACCTATTTGCAACAGGAGAAATGGTTGCAGGAAATATTTTAAGCCAAGGTTATTTAGCAGGAATAGGAATGACTATTGGGGGAGTTTTTGGAAGAATTGCAGGTAAAGGAGCAGCAAATGTTTAGTAATGAAGATAGTATATTAAGATTAAAAGATGCAAGTAGAGCTATGGAAATATGTAATGCCTGTAGGTATTGTGAAACTTTATGTCCTGTATTTCCTCAAATAACACAGTTTAGAACTTTTGACAAACCAACATTAAATTATTTATCAAATTTATGTCATAACTGTAAAGGTTGTTTTCATGGGTGTCAATATGCACCACCACATGAATTTGATTTAAATATACCAAAAACATTTTCAGAACTTAGAGTTGATTCATATATTCAATATGCATTTCCAAATATTTTAGGTAAATTATTTGCAAAAAATGGAACAGTTGTAAGTATATTAATTGCAGTTTGTATAGGGCTATTGTTTATTGCAGGAGCATATTTTAACAGTGCAGATTCACTGTTTACAGCTTATGATGGGAAAGGATCTTTTTTTAAAGTAATTCCATATGAAATTATGACTTTAGTTTCAGGACTTATTTGTTTGCATGTTGTAATTGCCTTTATTGTAGGATTTAGAAGATTTTGGACTGAAAATGGTGATAAGATGTCTGAATTAGCCGATTTATCACTTTGGAAATATGCAATGGGTGCAGCAGCAACTTTAAAACATCTTGATGGTGGAGATAATGGTCATGGGTGTAATCATATTGATGATAGATTTGGACACTCAAGAAAATGGTTTCATCATGGAGTTATGTATGGATTTATCTTAACATTGATTTCTACAACACTTGCTGCTATTTATCATCACTTTTTAGGGCTTCATGCTCCTTATGATTTTGATTCATTAGTAGTTATAACAGGAACTTTAGGTGGTATATTAATGGTAATAGGATGTATTGGTTTAACATACATTAAAATTAAAGCTGATCCAGTACCAATATCACAAAAACTTCTTGGAATGGATTACTCTTTTATTGCAATGTTAGCTTTAGTTAATATTACTGGTTTACTATTATTGATATTTAGAGATGGAGTATGGATGCCTTCATTATTATGTATCCACTTAGGTTTTGTTTTAGCATTCTTTTTAATGATGCCATATTGTAAATTTGTACACTTATTATATAGATTAGGTGCCTTACTTAAATATGCAAAATATGTAAAGAATAATTCTTAAATACAAAAATAACTACACTTTGAAGCTAGGTTTTAGATTTTAAAGCCTAGCTTTTTTATTATAAAAAGCCTTCTACTTGCAAGTTTCATGCCAGAATACAATGCTAATCTTTAATAAAATTCTTAGGAGGAAATTAAGATGATAAAGATGATATTTTTAACTTTTTTATTAGTTTTTTTTAATATTCAATTACTTGGAAAAGAAAAACAAAGTTCATATTTAGAATATAAAAGTGAAGTCTTTTATGTTGGTGGAAAGTATGTGAAACAAGATAATAGTAAAACATTAATGACGGGTCAAATGTATGTTGAAAAATGGACACCTAAAGAAATAAAACATAAATATCCACTCGTTTTAATACATGGAGCTGCCCAAACAGCTGTAAATTGGATTACAACTCCAGATGGCAGACCAGGATGGGCAAATTATTTTGTGAAAAATGGTTATATTGTATATATGGTTGACCAACCTTCAAGAGGAAGATCAGCTTGGCATCCTAATATAGACAAAGAGTTTAGAATGTTTAATGCAGAAATTTTAGAAAAGAAGTTTACAGCAGCTGAACAATTTAAAAATCAATGGCCACAAGCTTATAAACATACACAATGGCCAGGGACAGGAAGACAAGGTGACGAAATATTTGATCAATTTTATGCAAGTCAAGTTGAATCACTAAAATCACATGTTGAAAGTAGCAATCTAGTTAAAAATGCAGGAGCTGCATTACTAGATAAAATAGGACCAGCTATTTTAATTACCCACTCTCAATCAGGACCTTTTGGATGGCTTATAACTGATGCAAGACCAGATCTTGTAAAAGGTATAGTAACTATAGAACCAAGTGGACCACCAATTAAGAATAAAAAAGGAAAAGATAGTATGACATGGGGAGTTACAGTAGTACCTATGACATATGAACCTACTATTTCTAATCCAAAACATCTAGAAGTAGTACAAGAAACAAAAGCACAAGGAAAAAATTTAGTTAAATGTTGGAAACAAAAAGAACCAGCAAAACAACTTGTAAATCTTAAAGATAAAAACATATTGTTTTTAATTAGTGAATCATCATACCATGCACCATATGATCATTGTACTTCAAATTGGCTTACTCAAGCAGGAGTGAAAAATGATTTAGTAAGACTTGAAGATGTAAATATAAAAGGTAATGGACATATGCTTATGCTTGAAAAAAACAATATTGAAATTGCTAAGTTTATTGACAATTGGATGAAAAAAAGTATCAAATAATTTCACTACACTCTTCAATTAAAAAGTTACCTTATTCTAAAAGGTAGCTTTTTTTATTTCCACAAATTTTAATATTACTTTTTACAAAAAATGCAAGTTTCATGCCAGCGTAGAATGTTAATCTTCTTTCATAAAATGAGAAGTAATAGTACTTCGAGAAAGGATTTAAGATGGCTTTTGAAACACTTATGAGTGCATTTACTGAACTAATGCAAGTTCAGCATATGATCTATCTACTTGGTGGAGTGTTTTTAGGAATTTTAGTTGGTATTTTACCAGGATTAGGAGGTATTGTAGGTTTTTCTATAATGTTACCTTTTCTTTATGGTATGGATCAAACTTCAGCACTAGCAATGTTAATTGGTATGGTTGCGGTTATTCCAACTTCAGATACTTTTACTTCAGTTCTTATGGGAATTCCAGGTTCTTCTGCCTCTCAAGCAACAGTTCTTGATGGATACCCAATGTCAAAAAGAGGTGAGGCAGCAAGGGCACTTGGAGCTGCATTTTCTGCTTCATTAATAGGAGGTCTTTTAGGTGCTTTAATTTTATCAGCATTCATAATTTTTGCAAGAGATTTAATTTTAAAACTTGGTTCTGCTGAACTATTTATTTTAGGTATTTTTGGACTTAGCATGGTTGGAGTTTTAAGTGGTAAGTCTTTATATAAAGGTTTTATTGCTGCTGCAGTAGGGCTTCTTTTAGGTTCTATTGGTTCAGCACCAGCTACTGGTGAATTTAGAATGACACTAGATAGTTACTATTTATACGATGGAATTAAACTTGTAATCTTAGGACTTGGGATTTATGCAGTTCCTGAAATCATCTCTTTATTAGTTGAGAATAAAAAGATTTCAAAAGCTGAAAAACTTGGAGGAAGTTTTATTCAAGGTATTAAAGATATGTGGGTTTCAAGATGGATAGTAGCACGTTGTGCTCCAATTGGTGCCATGATTGGTGCTATTCCTGGTCTTGGAGGAAGTGTTGTTGACTGGATTGCTTATGGGCATGTTGTACAAACTTCAAAAGATAAGTCACAGTTTGGTAAAGGTGATGTAAGAGGAGTTATTGCTCCAGAATCTGCAAATAATGCAAAAGAAGGTGGTGGTTTAGTTCCAACACTTTTATTTGGTATCCCTGGAAGTGGTTCTATGGCTGTATTCTTAGGTGGTCTTGTAATTCTTGGAATTGAACCAGGACCTGGAATGATTAATGAAAATTTAGAGGTTTCATATATTATTATTTGGTCTTTAGCACTTGCAAATGTTGTTGGTACTGGAACTTGTATGTTGTTATCAAATAAAATTTCAAAAATAACAACTATTCCTTATGGATATGTTGCTCCATTTATGTTAATGATTATTTTCTTTGCAGCACTTCAAGCAACAAGATCTTTAGAAGATTTAATGCTTTTAATAGCAATTGGTGCATTAGGAACACTATTCAAATATTTTGATTGGCCAAGACCTGCACTACTTATTGGTTTTGTATTAGCAGGAACGATTGAAACATATTACTATCAAGCAGTTCAATTTTACTCTTGGGAAATGATGGAAAGACCAGGTGTGATTATTTTATTAATATTCTTAGTTTCTTCTGTTTTAATTAGTGTTTATTTTAAAAACAAAGACTCAAAAAAAGAGAAAGAATTAAATATACAAAAGGAAGAAGAAAGTACACATCATTACTATTCATTTATTACAGGAGAATTGCTTTTTATTTGGCTTCTTATGGCATTTGGTTTATTTGCATTGATTGATTCTTTTGACCTTCGATTTTTAGGTGGAATTTTCCCTATGGTTATAAGTTCATTACTTTTATTTTTTGGAATAATTTTATCAATTCAAATTACATCTAAAAAGAGACAAAAAGATATTTTATCTGTTGCTATTACTGAAAATGGACAACTTTCATCTACATGGACTAATATTTGGAAAAACTTTTTAATTCTTCCTATTTTCTTAGTAGGAACTTGGATTTTAGGTTTTATTCCTTCATTAGCAATTCTTTTTGTGATAATAATCAGAACAAAAATGAAAAGTTCTTGGTTGAAGATATTTGTTATTACTGCTATTGCAATAGGTTTTCTACTATTCATAAGCCACATTATGACACTTCATCTTCCAACAGGTTTAATTTATGATACATTAATAGGAGCATAAAATGATGAATGATTTAAAAAGAATTAGTTGTATTTTATACAGATCAGGAACATCTAAAGGTGCATATTTTTTAGATAATGACTTACCTAAAGATAAAGAAGAAAGACATGCATTAATTTTAAAGATTATGGGAAGCCCTGATATTAGGCAAATTGATGGAATAGGTGGAGCAACTTCTGTAACAACCAAAGTTGCAATAATTTCTGTATCAAAAAGAGAAGGAATAGATTTAGATTATAAATTCATTCAACCAAGTATTGAAGAAGCAGTAGCTGATGATAAACCAACTTGTGGAAATATTCTCACAGCTGTTGGAGCATTTGGAATTGAAAGAGGATTAGTAGGTGTTGAAGATAGTCAAACAACAGTCAATGTATATGATGTAAATACAGGTGCTACTATCACTCAAGTAATCCAAACACCAAATAGAACAGTTCAATACCACGGAGATTTTGAAATTCCAGGAGTTCCAGGAAAAGCTTCTCCTATAGAAATGTTTTTTAAAAATATAACTGGTGGTAAAACAGGGCATTATCTTCCTACTGGAAATAAATATGATATTTTTGATGGTGTTAAAGCAACTTGTTTAGATATATCAATGCCAGTTATTTTTGTAAAAGCTGAAGATATGGGTTTAACAGGGTATGAAAGTCCAAATGAACTTGATTCAAAAGTAGAACTTTTTGAAAGAATAGAATCAATTAGAGAAGAGGCTTCAAAAAAAATGGGATTAGGAAGTGCAAAAGGAAATGTCATTCCAAAATTTGCAATTATATCAAAACCAAAAAATGAAGCAGATATAAATATTCGATATTTCACTCCAGCAACTGCTCACCCAGCTCTTGCAGTTAGTGCAGGATTTTGTGTAGCAACTGGTTCTTTTATAAAAGGAACTATTTTATATGAACTAAATCCTAAAGAATTAAAAGTAGGTGAACATCTTATCAAAATAGAAACACCATCAGGAACAATAGATGTTGGAGTAAACTTTCCTACAACAAATATCAAAGATGTAGAAGGGAAAACAACAAGAACAGCACGCTTACTTATGGCAGGGGAAGTCTTTGTTTGATTTAGCTTTTTTAGAACTACCTTTAGAACTTAATGATTTTATCATTTTATTAATTAGCTGTTTTATAGGTGCAGCTATTACAACTTCAGTTGGTGCTGGAGGTGGTTTGGTAGTTATAGGAGGGATGAGTATGGCTCTTCCTCCTTTAACTTTACTTCCTATTCATGCTTTATCTCAATCTGGGGCTGGTTTATTAAGAGCTTTTCTTTTTAGAAAGACTTTTATTAAATATATTTTTGTATATTTTATGATTGGAAGTTTAATAGGGTATATTTTTGCTTCATATTTTTTAGTTACTTTACCTGAGTATATGTTAAAACTATTTTTAGGTATAGGAATTATTACTTTAAACCTTATCCCAAACTTTGAAATAAAAAAAATTTCAAACTTTTATATTATTGTATTTGGAGCTGTAACTGGATTTTTAACTATGTTTATAGGAGCAATGGGTCCTTTAGTTATAATATTCTTGTCAGCTTATTTAAAAGATAGATATCTAATAATTGGAACTTTGGCTTGGTGTATATCTTTTCAAAATCTAGGAAAAACAATTGTTTTTTATAATTTTGGTTTTGATTATATTCCTTGGCTTTTTACTATTTTTTTATTAATTGTTTTCTCTTTTTTAGGAACTTATCTTGGAAAAAATCTTTTGGATAAAAGTAATAATAGATTATTCAAAATTATTTTGAAAACTGTTATACTTATATTAGGAAGTAAACTAATATATGATGGAATTGTTTTAATGTAAGGTTTAGTATGAGATGTATCTTTTTATTTTTTATTTTTTTCAAGAGTTTACTTTTTTCACTTGAATACCCAAATAAACCAATTGAATTTGTAGTTGGTCTTGGAGAAGGTGGTAGTTCTGATAGAATGACTAGAAATATGGCTGTTCTTTTAGAAGAAGAATTGGGAGTAACTATTAATGTTATAAATATAAAAGGTAATTCTTCATTAGATGCTGCTAAATATGTTTTAAATCAAAAACCTAACGGTTACACAGTTTTTTCTTCTGCTTTCTCTCCTCATTTCTTAAATGAAATTATAAGTAAAAATGCAAAATTTTATTTAGATCAATTTGAAATTATAAACCTTCAATGGTTTGATTTTGAATCAATTATTGTAGATAAATCTTCTTCTTTTAATTCAATTATGCAAGTTATTGAACATATTAAGAATTCACCAGAAAAACTCAATATAGGAGTTATAAATAAATCAAGTGGTCATTTAATCATTAAACTTTTACTTGAAAAGTTTAATATAAATTTTGAAAAGATAAACCTTAAATTGTATAAAGGAGGAGAGAAAGCTAGAAAAGCTCTATTTGATTCAAAGGTAGATCTTCTTATTATTGCTGCACAAGGTAATGAAAAATATAGAGAAAGGATTAAACCTCTAACTATAATGTCACCACACAGATCAAAAAGATGGGATGCTCCAACTTTAAATGAAGCAATAAAAAGAAGTGGTATAGTTATGCCTCTAATTAGTGGTTCTATAAGAGGAATGGCTGTACCAAAAGAGTTTAAACAAAAATATCCTAATAGGTTTAAAATTCTAAAAAAAGCAATTCAAAAGACTCTTGCAAAAAAATCTGTACATAGATATTTAAAAAGAAAAAATATTGGCTATACTTGGATAGGCTCACAAACTTCAACAGAAATTTTAAAAAACTCTTTAGAAGATTTTGAAAAATACAACTATCTAATAAAAGATTAGTTTTAATGTTTAGGTATATCAAAAATTAAAGATATTTTTAATCCATTTTCATTTATTGCTTCAACTTTTGCATTATGAAGTGTAGCTATTTGTTTTACAATACTAAGACCTAAGCCTGAACCACTTTTTTTAGAGTCAACTCTATAGTATCTATCAAAAATAGTTTTTAAAAGCTTTTTATCCACTCCTTTACCTTCATCTTTTACATTTAACCAAATAGTATTATTATGTCTTTCTAAAGATATTGTTATTGTTCCCGTAGGATTACCGTTTTCATCCACAGCATAATGTATTGCATTGTTTATTATGTTATCTAGCATACTCTCAAGAAGAATTTGGTCACATTGAATAAAAATCTCTTCATCAATATTTTCATAGGCAAACTCAAAACCTTTTTTATATACTCTTGGAGCTGTTTTTAAACTATACTCTTTGCAAATATTATTTAGATTTTGTTTTTTAAATCTTTTTAGATTTATAGTATTTGGATTTGTTTTTGCATATAAAAGAAGTTGTTCAGTTATATGTGACATATTATTTAAAAGTGAGTTCAAAGCAATATAATTTTTATCATTTTTATCATATAAAAACTCTAATTTAACTTTCATCTCTGCAAGAGGAGTTCTTAATTGATGAGATACATCAGAATTAAATTGCTCAATATAATCAATAGTTTCTCTACTTCTTTCTAATAAAATATTGATGCTTTTTACAATATCTTCAATCTCCTTAGGTGCATTGAAAATAAGAGGGTCTAAATCCCTTTCATCTCTTTTTTTTATTATTCTTTTTAGTCTATTTAAAGGTTTTAATCCTTCAGATACTGCAATAAGAGTTATTATTACAGTGGAAACAATTACAATCACCATTATAATTAGAAGTAAACTTAACACATAATTTATATTTTCATCTCTTTCTTCTTTTGTTTCTCCTAAAGTAATATAAGCACTATAAGTTTTACCTGCACTGTAAAGAGAAGTTTTATAAGACACTACTCTTAAGTTTGAATCATTGTATTCTGTATTATAAAATACAACATCATCATCCACTAATCTTCTTTTATTTAATAAAGACTCATATCCCACAAGGAGTCTATTATCTTCATCAACCACAGAATAATAAATTAACCCTTGATCATTTGAAGAGAGTAACTCAATTGAAAAACTAGGAATATCAACAAAAAGTTTTGAGTTTTTTATTCCTATACTATATTCGATACTTTTAGCACTAGCTTTTAATCTATTATCAAAAAAATTTGTAACATTTTTTTCTAAAACAAAATATATATAAACAAAAAGAATCATGGTAAAAATAATAAGAGGGAAAGTTAGCCAAGCTATTAGACTTGATTTAATAGATTTAGTATTTCTTTCCATATTAACTCATCATGTAACCTAAACCTCTAACTGTTTTTAAGTTTATGGAATGCCCCAGTTTTTTTCTGAGTCTTGAGACATAAGTTTCAACGGCAGTTGGGTTAAATTCATCATCTATAGAAGTTATATGTTCTACTATGTTCTCTTTACTTACTATTGCATTTAGGTTTCGCAGAAAAAATTTAAATATAGTTAATTCTCTTTTACTTAATTCAATCTTTTTTTCATCTCTTGTTAAAGCTAAAGTTTTAGAGTTAAATTCTAAGTCATTATATTTTATAATATTTGAAGTTTGATTATTACTTCGTCTAAGAAGAGCTTGTACCCTTGCTACTACTTCATCTAATTCAAAAGGTTTACATATATAATCATCAGCACCAGTTTCTAAACCTAAAATCCTTTGATCTAATCTATCTCTTGCAGATATAACTAAAATAGGAAGATTTTTCTGAGAACTACGTAGTTTTTTTATAATATCAATCCCATCAATTTCTGGAAGACCTAAATCTAAAATAAGTAAGTCATAAGTAGATGTTTCTAAAGCATAAAGACCTTCATCCCCTTCATAAAAAACATCTGCAATATATCCTATTTCTTTTAGCTTTTTATAAATACCATCTGCTAAGGTCTCATTATCTTCAAGGATTAATAATTTCATAAATAAATTTTACCATAAATTAATGAGACATAAAAATAGGAAGCGTTGATTTTTCTAATAAATATCTTGTTGCTCCACCAAACATAAGCTCTTTTAAGCCTCTATGTCCATAAGAACCAGCAACAATTAAATCAAAATTCCCATCAAGTGCTGCATTTAAAAGGGCTTGTCCTGGGATTTTTGTTGTTTTAACAATCTCATAACTTGTATCAATTCCATGGTATGAAAGATATTCTCTTAATTTATCCATTTTTTCTAACTCATCTGTATACTCTTCTGAAGAGACTATATGCACTCTTTGAGCTTGTTTCAAAATTTCTATTGATGAAGTAACTGCACGTGATGCTTCAGGAGAATTGTTCCATCCAATAATGATTGAGTCCACTTTAAAATTTCTCATTACTCTAGGGAACATAAGTACTGATTTACCACTTTTCAATACTGTAGTTTCAAAAGTTGCTGTTGTAACACCAGAAGGAGGGGCTGCTGCTATAACCAAATCACAAAATTTTGACTCTTGTTCAACTAGGGAGCTTCGCAGACCTTCTTTTATATTTAAAAAAGTATTTGCTTCATTTTCAAGAGTTTTTTGTGAAACTTTTATACCAACTTCACCTGCTATTTTCTCAAATAGTTCTTGCATTTGATGATTTTCATCATCTAGTTTTGTATCAACTACTTCATCAATCTTTTTCATAATATCTTTAGGTATTGATAATGCTTTGTATAGACTCATATTTGTTTTTATTCCACATTTTAAGACTTCAAGACTGACATTAAAATGCTTCGCAATCAAGAAAGCTCCATAAAGTCTCTCTTCTAATTCGTCTCCACCACCAATAGGGAAAAATAGTTTTTTATATTTCATAAGTAATCCTTTTTAAAGATATTATGAAATTATAAAAGATAAGTCTGTCATGAAACTTGCAGAAGCTAAAAATGATAAATATTTAAATATTTCAAAAAATATATTTAATTAGTTTTTTATAAAAAAGTTGAAACCAATCCTATTAGTCCACCAAATACTGCACCCCAAATTACAAGCCATCCCAAGTGCTCTTTTATCATATTTTGAACTAACTCTTTTACCATTTTAGGAGTTAACTCATCTAGTCTTGCATTAACAATTTTGCTTAACTTTTCATATACATCTTCACTTAAATCTTCTGAAGTTAAAGCTTCATTTAATACAGCTTGAAAAGATTCAGTTTGAGAAATTTTTATAATAGAAGCTTTAAGTTTTTCTACAAAAGGCTCTTTTAGTGGTTCTAATGCTGCTTCTCCACCAAACATTCCAAGCATCCCACCAAATGGTGACTCAACAACTGATTCTTTTAAAGAATCATAAGCAGGTGTAAAATCTGTTTTATTTAGTAGCTTTTCAAAGTCTATTGTACTTTTTGCACTTGAAACCTCATCTTTAAAAAAGTTTGTTAAGTTATCTTTTGTAAAAAATTCATTCATAAGTAAATTATGAATTGCACTTTTAAAAGCTTCAAATTTTTTTTCTATAACACCACTTCCATATAAAAATGGTACCCTCTCAAAAAGCATATGAATAGCTAATGTATTTGTAATAGCTCCACTTAAAGCAAATAGCCCAACCATAAAAATAGTATGATTATCATTTGAATATCCAAATGCCATAATAAGTAAAGTCACTAAATTTGTAATATCTGTTCTACTCATAAACTCTCCTTTATTTATTTTGGATTTTATCATAATTTATGTAATTTATTTATTACCCTATTACTCTTAAAAAAAGTAACCACATAAATAAACTTATGTAACTCATTTGTAATGCATTTATTTTAAAATTCCTAAACTAAGGAGTAAAAATGATAGATGTTCAAAAAGAGATAGCAAAGAAATTTCCAAGTATAAATAAAAACCCAAATTTCTTGAAAAAATCTTTAATTAACATTGCTAAAAAAGTTGTACATGAAAACTCAATAAATGAATTTTTAGAAAAACACTCACACCTAAAAGGTTTTGAGTTTGTTGATGCTGTATTAGACTATTTTAACTTTGACTATACAGTTTCAAGTAATGATTTACAAAACATTCCAAGTACTGGAAAAGTAGTAATTATTGCAAACCATCCATTAGGTGGGCTTGATGCTTTATCTTTATTAAAACTTGTTGGAACAATTAGAACTGATGTAAAGATTGTAGCAAATGATTTTTTAGTTGGAATTGATGCTTTAAAATCACTTTTCATTCCAATAGATAACTATAAAATGAGGCAATCTAAAAAAGATATTCAAGCAGTTTATAGTGCTTTAAACAATGATGAAGCTGTAATTATTTTCCCAGCAGGTGAAGTTAGTCGTGCTAGTGCTAAAGGAGTAAAAGACCCCTCTTGGAATAAAGGTTTTTTAAACTTTGCAATAAATACAAATGCTCCAATTTTACCTATATTTATTGGTGGCAAAAACTCAAAAACTTTTTATACTATGTCAGTTTTAAATAAAACATTCTCAACACTTCTACTTTCACATGAAATGTTTAAAAAGAAATCAACAAATATAAATATAAAGATAGGACAGATTATTCCAAATGAGAATATCAAACCAAAAGGTTTAGATAAGAAGTATCTTGTAAATCTTTATAAAAAGCATCTTTATGCCCTAAAAAAAGGCAAAAAGTCTTTCTTTGAAACACAAAAAGCTATCGCTCACCCTCAAAAAAAAGAGGACATTATAAAAGAGTTAAAAAAATCAAAGCTCATTGGTGAAACAAAAGATGGAAAAAAAATCTATCTTTATGATTATGAAGATGATTCTGTAGTTTTAAAAGAGTTAGGAAGATTAAGGGAATTATCTTTTAGAAAAGTTGGGGAAGGTATAAATAAAAAAAGAGATACAGATAAATATGATATTTACTACCAGCACATCATTCTTTGGGATGAAAATGATTTAGAAATAGTTGGTTCTTATAGAATCGGAAATGGTAAATTTATTAATGAAAACCTAGGAGTAAAAGGTTTTTATTCTAATACTTTATTTAAATATAATAATAGATTTATTCCATATTTAAATGACTCAATTGAGCTTGGAAGAAGTTTCGTACAGCCTAAATATTGGGGAACAAGAGCTTTAGATTATCTTTGGTATGGAATAGGTGCATATTTAAAGAACCATCCAGAAATAAAGTATATGTTTGGTCCAGTATCTATTTCAGCAAACTTCCCAAGTGCAGCAAAAGATTTACTTGTGTTTCATTATTCATACTACTATTCAAGCAAAGAAGAAATGGTTGAAGCAAAAATACCATATCAGTACTCTTCACATAGTTTAGATTTAAGATCAATTTTTGAATACAAAACAAGAAAAGAGGACTTTAAAATTTTAAAATCTAGTTTAAATGGTATTGGAGTCGCAATTCCTACACTTTTTAAACAATACTCAGATATTTGTGAAGAAGGTGGAGTTAAGTTCTTAGGCTTTAATGTTGACCCTGATTTTTCAGATTGTGTTGATGGTTTTATTTTAGTTGATGTAAAAAAAATCAAAGATAGTGCAAGACAAAGATATATAGGTTAATTTCTATATATCTTTTATTTATTAATCTTCTTTTTGCTCTTTGATAAAGTCAATTCTACACTCTTTTGTTTCTTCAACAAGTGCACGGGCAACCACATCATCTTCTACAATTATATGTTCTAAGTGTAAAGACTCTAACTCTTGTTTTTCAGTAAATCTAGTTACTTTAACAATAGTTTTTGTATTGTGTGTTAAGTCATTAATAACTTCACAAATAAGATGTAATTTTTCTGGGTTATCAATAGCTACAATAACAGCACAAGCATCTTTGATATTTACTGACTCTAAGATATGTTTATGGGCTGCATTTCCAAAGATAATAGGTTCATTATCCCTATAACCCATCTCAAAATATTTTAAATTATGCTCAATAATTACATAAGTATGTCCATCTTCTCTTAGGTTATGGGCAATTTCTTGTCCTAAGTGTCCAAAACCTAATACTACAATATGACCTCTTGTATCTTTATCTATATTGTATGTTTCTGGAAGTTTTAATGTATCCTCTGGTAAAAGTTTTGTTGCAATTGATGAAAGGTTTTTTAAGACAATTGGAGTTAAAATCATTGAAATAACGATAGTAACTATAAGTATCTGAGAATATGTTGGGTCAATTAAACTTCTACTTCTAGCTAGTTCCAAAATTGCTAACGAGAACTCTCCAATTTGAACTAAAGATAAAGCAGTTTTAAATGCAATTCTTTTTGTATCATCAATTCTTACAAGTAAATAGATAATTAGGTATTTTAATGAAACTAAAACAGGTAATAAAACTAAGATAATTACAATATTGTCTGCAATTAGTTGGAAATTGATTTGCATACCAACAGTGATAAAGAATACACCTAATAATAAGTTTCTAAAAGGTGTAAGGTCAGCTTCAACCTGATGTTTAAACTTTGTTTCACTAATCATCATCCCGGCAACAAATGCTCCAAGTGAGTATGTAAAGCCAAAATAGTGAGCTAAATAAGAAGCTCCAATTGCTACAAGTAAAACTGAACCTACAAACAGTTCATCAGATTTTGATTTTGAAACATGTTCAAAAAATGGTTCTAATAAATACTTACCAGAAATATAAAGTAAAGCAAGTAAAATTCCAGCTGCAACTGTTGTTTCAAAAATTAAAGAAGCAACACTTTTACTGTCATCACTTGCAAATAGTGAAATCATAAGTAAAATAGGAATTACTGCAATATCTTGCATAATTAAAATTCCAAGAACTCTTTGCCCATGTCTTTTTTTAATTTCATTATTTTCATTATATGTTTTTAGAACAATTGCAGTTGATGATAAAGACATAGCAGCACCTATAATAAGTGATGTTTTAAAGTCAAAATTGAAAACAAGCATACAAATAGTTATTACAAATATCGTTGTAACTATAATTTGTAAAGAACCAGTAAAGAATACCTCTTTTCTCATTCTTTTTAAGTGTTCTAATGAAAACTCCAACCCAATTGTAAACATTAAGAACACAACACCAAACTCTGCAATCTCTTTTAAATCATGATTATTTACAGCTGCATGTAAATCAAATACGTATGCAATAATTGTACCTGTTAAAATATAACCAATAATTGTTGGTAAATGGAACTTTCTTAAAACAAGATTTACTACTATTGCGATGAATAGTGTCCAAACGATAATTCCTAACATATTTTCCTTCTTCTATAAATAGTGCATTTGCTTGTAACCTTCAAGCCTTTTTTTATAAGCTGAATTAAGCATTGCATTTTTGTTATCTAAAAAATCAATAGCTAAACACTCTTGATTTCCTCTTCCTATTCTTCCTAAATATTGAATCAATCTTCCATAATAAGAAATTGGCGTTGCAAATATAATCGTATTTAAATGAGGGAAATCTATACCTTCACCAAAATAAGACGTTGTTGCTAAAATTAGACTTTTAGACTCTACAAGTTTAATCTTTTCACTTTGCTCTTTTTTACTCATACTTCCATGGATTGAAACATAATCCATTTCTTCATTTATTAATAATTTTTCTAAAGCATTAATATGTTCAATTCTATCTGTTAAGATTAAAATTTTTCTATCTTGATGAAGCTTTATTTGCTCAATAATTAAAGCATTTCTCTTTTCATCTACACATAATTCGTTAATTAATGTAGCATAATTATCAGCTTCACTTATAAAGTCTGTTGTTATTATCTCTAATTTATTATTAAAAGTTTTTTTCTTTTTAAATTCATAGGAAATATCACCAAGCTGTTGAAATAAGATTGGGTCTAAACCATCTTTTCTTTTTGGTGTTGCACTAAGACCTAAAATATACTTTCCATAGAACTGTTTAACTATCTGCTCGAAGGTAACAGCTGGTATATGGTGGCACTCATCTACTATCACAAAAGAGTAGTTGTTTATTATTTCAGGAGAGTTTTTTAAGCTTTGCATAGTTGCAACATCAATTTTTCCATTTAGTTTATTTTTACTCTTTCCTAAAAAACCAATATCAGCTTTTTTATAATCAAAATACTCTACAAATCTATCTCTCCATTGATCAAGTAACATATTTTTGTTTACTATAATCAAAGTTGAACAAGCTCTTTGTTCAAACATCTTTGCACCTAATAATGTTTTACCAAAACCAGGAGGAGCAACACAAATAGAAAATCTTTTTTTAAGTATTTTAGCTATAGCTTCTTCTTGTTTAGGTCTTAATGTATATAAAACCTTTTTTGTTTCAAGCTCTTCAAAATATGTTTTATCATCAATTTTGAAATCAACTTTATTTGTATCTAAATACTTTGAGATTTGATAAATAAGTCCCCTTGGAAGCTTTAAATAATTTTCATCTTCTTCAAAATTTTTAATTACTCTTGGAGTGTTATAAAGTGGTTTTCTAAGGTTAAGCAATACTTTTACTTGTGGATTATCAAAAGAAGCAAAGGCTTTTAATTTATTTATAAAACCCCTTGATAAATTTTGTGTTGGAACATATAAATAATCATATAATTTTATTTCTAATTTAAATAAAGGAAACTCTATATCATCAAACATTAAATCAGTTTTATCAATCTTTTCAAAATCATTATATTTTAAAACTGTTTGTTCATCTACTTTAGAGACATTTTGAAGAAATCTCCATTGATCTTTATAAACTTCTTTTGTATTTGGTTCAAAAAATACTGTTTTATTTGAATTTCTAAATTTTAAGTGAAGTGGCAGCTCAATAGGCTCATCAAAATTTGCATTTGATACAAACTCTTTTGTGGGAAAGATTTTTGCACTAATATTCGATTTTTTTAAAATATATTGTGCAAAAGTCTTTGCAAGTTTACTCTCAATCTCTTTTTCAAAAACTACCCATACTAAAACTGAATTATAAGAACTATATTCAAAGAGTCCTTCAATACGGATACTTGCAAAGGTTTTTAAAAGCTTAGAAATATCTTTTTCTAAAATCTCTAAAACTATATATTTACTTTTATTTGTTTGATTTATTAAATAAGAAGCCAGTTGAACTTTTCCTCGCAAGTGAAGTTCAACATCATTATTTGTTAAAGGTAAGTAATCACTTCCTCTAAAGGTTTGAGTTAAGGGATAAAAGGCTTGTTTTGAGCCATCTTTACTAATCCACTTTTTAGCATATATGTCTGTTCTAGCAAAAAATAGAGATTTAAAAAGTTCTACTTTTTCATCTTTTGATAGATTTTTATTTTCTTTTTGATTAACTATAGCTTCAAGAGTTTCAATCTCTTTTTCTATAGTATTTTTTTGTTCATAAAGTTCTTTTAATCTTTCTTCTATTTTTTTATGCTTCATGCTCAATCTGGTGAGATGGTGTGATAATGATATTGTTTAGTTTGTTTTCTATTTCATCATATCTACTTTTTAGTTTAGAACCTTTTCTAACACCTTGACCTTCAAATTTTCCATCTTCTTCAATGCTTAATTCGTTATATTTCATATTTCCTATAACTTTTCCTGTTGAAAGAATTTGTACTTCATTGCAATCAATTTTACCATCTAAAAGCCCACTAACTATTAAGTTATTAGCTTTTATATCACCTATTACTTCTCCTGTTTTACCAATCGAAATAACATCAGCTTCTAATATAACACCTTCAAATTTTCCATCAATATGAACTGTACCCTCAGTTGTAATTCCACCAATTATACAAGTTCCGTGGGCAATTACTGTAGCACCATTTTGTGTTGTTCGCTTATTAGCCTTACCAAAGATTCCCACTTAACTCTCCTTTGTTTAGTAAAGATTTTATCATAATTTTTAAAATTCCATGTTATAAAGTCTTTTGGATTTAATATTTTTCCACCATATCTTACTTCATAGTGTAAATGTGCAGCACTACTTCGTCCACTATTTCCACTTAATCCAACAACTTGACCTTTTCTAATAACATCACCAAGCTTCACTTCTGTCTTACTTAAATGTGCATAAATAGTCATAAATCCAAAGCTATGTTGTAGTTTTACTACCCTACCAAAGTCACCATTGTCCCTTGATCTTACATATACAACAACACCATTTGCAGTTGCTTTTACTGGTGTTCTCATCCTTGCTCTTAAATCTATACCTCTATGAAACTTCTTTCTTTTCGTAATTGGATGGATTCTATAACCATAAGGAGATGTAACTCTTGTACTTTTTAAGGGACTGCCATTAGGAATCGTTAAAAGTGTAAAATATTTTGTATTATCACTAATTGAGTCTAAAGTCTCTTTTGTAAGTTTTTCTATTTTTTCATCTTTAAGACCAATCATTGATTCTATTTCATCAAGTTTTGAACTTAAAGCATCAATATCTTCTACTTTACTTTTAATTTGTAATGAATAAAATTTATTTTGAGCTTGAAGCTTTTGTTCTTTTTCATTTAAAGCTGTAATCTCTTTTTCTTTTTTATTTATCTCTATTTCTTTTTGTGCAAGTTCTCTTTGTTTTTGTTCTTTTAAAAACTCCATTTTATCACTTAAACTATTGATAAACCAAGTTCCTCCACCAATAATAAGTAAAACAAATAGAAAAATAAAGACAATAAGTTTTTTTGCAATTTGGTGTACATTAAAGGCTTTTGTTCCATGTACATCAGAAACAGTAATAATTAATCTATTCTTCATCTAATCTCATATTTTCTAAAAATTTTTCCACAACTAAAAATGAACCAAAAACTAAATACTCTTCGTCTGGTTCTATATTTTCTAAAGAAGTTACCATTATATTTAAATTATGGCAAATTTCTAATAAATTATTTTTATCTACGATTCTTTTGTCCTTTAGGTCAAGTATTGTTATCTTTGTAATAATGGGTTTTAAAGTCTTAAGAACCTCTTTATAATCTTTGTCTGCATAAGAATTATATATTAAATGTACTTTTTTATTATTGAATTCTTCAACTAAAAATCTTGCTGCTAAAGGATTATGTCCTACATCTATTGTTATATTTTCTGCAATTTTTTCACATCTGCCTGTTAATTTAACTTCATTAAAAATATCAAGATTAATATCAATATTTAACTCTTTTAAAGCTTCAATAACTAAATGTAGGTTTAGTTTTAAGAAAGAAGCAAACTTTTTATCTAAGCTATATTTATCAAACTCTTTAAAAGTTTGTATAACTATATCTTTATTAAACTCATCTTTTAGTTCGTCTTTCACTTTCAAAGCTGTTTCATAAACTTTGTCAGAAGTTTGGTAACCAATTATCATTTTAGTATCCACTGAACGCATTTTTGTACGTGCTATTTCTTCAATTGTATTACCTAAAAAACTTTGATGATCAAGATCTATTGTAGTAATAAGGGATAAGTCATTTTTAACAACATTCGTTGCATCAAACTCTCCACCAAGTCCTGCTTCTAAAACTAGATAATCAAAACTTGAACTTAAAACAAAAGCTAAAAGGGTTGTATATTCAAAATAAGTTAATTTTTCTAAAAGATTTAAAGGCAAGATTTCTTGAAGTTTTGAACTTGCCAGTTGAAGTTCTATATCACTACTATCTCTTCCATTTATCCAGATTCTTTCATTGAACTTTCTAATATGAGGAGAAGAGTAATGAACTGTTCTAAAACCTTTTTTATACAAATAGTGTGATAAAAATCTTCCAGTACTTCCTTTTCCATTTGTTCCAACAATATGAATAATAAAAGGAAGAGTAAGATGTTTTGAGAGTATTTCCCATGAGTTTTGTACTATTGAGAAGTCTATCTTCTCATAGTACATTGTTTTGTGCTTTAATACTTCTTCTAAAGAAGCTTTCTTAAAATCAATAAGCATTTACTTCTTTTTTTCAAAAGACTGTACTGCTAATTTAGAAATAACTTCTTCTAAAGCTTTATTCGCTGCATTTCTAATAGCTTCAAATCTTTTTGAATCTGTAATGGTTGCACCACTATTAATAGAGAACTCATAATCTCCACTAACTGAAAAAGATTTTTTTATTCCATCTTTTTCATATCCAATATGAATACTTACAACTGCTCTATAAAGATTGTTATAACCATCTTCATCATCTTGTAATTCTTGCATTCCTACTGAGTTTAGTTTAACATCTAAAATTGTATCTGCTAAGCTTTTATCAAATACAAGCTTTGAATCTAGTCTATGTACTATTAGTTCATGCATTGCATCTTTGATAATTACTGCATTTCTTGGGTCTTCTAAGTTAATAATTAAATTAACATAAATAGAACCTTTTAATTCCCTTTTTGCATAATGACTTGAAGGTTTATAACCACAAGCAGTGAATACAAAAACTATTAATAATACTAATAGACTATTTTTCATGTTATCCCTTAATAACTAAGTTAACTAATTTATTTGGTACAACAATCTCTTTGATTAACTCTTTACCATCAATCCATTTAGCTGCAACTTCTTTAGCAGTAGATAAAATCTCATCTTTTGATGCATTAGGAGCTACTTCTACTTCAGCTCTTTTTTTACCATTAATTGTAACTGCTAAAACAATAGAATCTAAAGTAAACACTTCTTCTTTGATTTCAATCTTTGAAGAGAAGTTTTCTTTATCAAATAGTTTATGGGCTAAATCCCAACAAGCATGAGGAATGATTGGCTCTAAAATATTTGTTAATATATAATAACCTTCAGCCCACACAAGTTCATTGTTTTGTGCTTGAAGTGCATTCATAGCTTCCATAGATGCAGCAATTAAAGTATTAAATGTATATGTTTTATTAAATACATCATCAGCTTTTTGTACAGCTTCATATAGTTTTTTTCTTGCTTCTTTTTCTTCTTTTGTTAAAGAAGAGTGGTCTATATTTTTAAAATTTGCAATTGCATTTTCAGTAACATTTACTGATCTTTCATAGAATTTTTTAATAAATTTAAATGAACCTTCAACTGCTGAATCATTCCACTCTAACTCTTTTGTCGGAGGTGCAGCAAATAATATAAACATTCTAGCTGTATCTGCTCCATATTTTTCTACAATAGAATCAGGGTCAACTACATTTCCTTTTGATTTAGACATTTTAGCACCATCTTTAAGTACCATACCTTGAGTAAGTAGGTTTTTAAATGGTTCCCTTGAATTTGTATATCCTAAATCATTTAATACTTTTGTAAAGAATCTTGCATAAAGTAAGTGTAAAATAGCATGCTCAATACCACCAATATATTGGTCAACATCCATCCAGTAATCACTATCTTTTTTAGAGATTCCTTCTTTTTCCCATTTTGTATTGTTTGTTGCATATCTTAAAAAATACCAAGAAGATTGAACAAAAGTATCTAAAGTATCTGTTTCTCTAATTGCAGGGTTACCACAACAAGGACAAGATGTATGCTTCCAAGTAGGATGTGTATCAAGTGGGTTACCCTCACCTGTAATCTCAACATCTTCTGGAAGTGCCACAGGAAGGTTTTCTAATTTTTCAGGAACTAATCCACAATCATCACAATGAATAAATGGAACAGGCGCTCCCCAATATCTTTGTCTTGAAACTCCCCAATCTCTTAATTTAAAATTGATTTGTTTTTTACCAAGAGAGTTTTGCTCAAAATGATAAATAATCGCTTTTTTTGCTTTATTGTTTTTAAGTCCTGTAAAGCTTTCAGAATTGATTAATTCACCTTCATCAGTGTATGCTTCACTTTGATTAGATAAAATTCCATCTTTTCCAACAATTACTTGTTTGATTGGTAAATCATATTGTCTTGCAAATTCAAAGTCTCTTTGGTCATGTGCTGGAACTGCCATAACTGCCCCACCACCATAAGAAGCAAGTACAAAGTTAGCAACCCATACAGGAATAGACTCACCAGTAAGAGGATGAATAACATCAATCTCTAATGAAACACCTTCTTTAGGCATAGTTGCTCTATCTCTTTCACTAACTTTTTGCATAGCTTTAATAGCGTTGATTTTTCCTTGAGGAAGTAATTCATTTTCAACGATATATTTTACAATTGGATGCTCTGGTGCTAAAGCAGAATAAGAAATCCCATAAATTGTATCTGGTCTTGTTGTAAATACTTGATAAGAAGAGAAGTGATTGTCTAATTTATATTTTGCTTGTTTTGATAAGAAAAGACTAAACTCTAACCCTTCACTTCTTCCTATCCAATTTTCTTGCATAGTTAAAACTTGTGATGGCCATTGACCTTCAAGTGTTTTTAAATCATCAAGTAACTCTTGAGCGTATTTAGTAATCCCAACATAATATCCTGGCATCTCTTTTTGTTGAACAGGAGTATCACATCTCCAACAACAACCCTCTTCTACTTGTTCATTTGCTAATACAGTATGACATGGTTCACACCAGTTTACAGTTGTTGATTTTCTATAAAGAAGTCCTTCTTCATACATCTTGATAATAAACTCTTGTTCCCATTTTGTATAAAGTTCGTCAGAAGTTGCGAATTCTCTTTGTTCAGAGAAAGAAAGACCTAAAGCTTTTAATTCATCTCTCATATAGTCAATATTTTCATAAGTCCATTTTTTAGGATGAAGCTTATGTTTGATAGCTGCATTTTCTGCTGGCATACCAAAACTATCCCATCCAATTGGATGTAAAACATTAAAATTTGCTTTTCTAAAAAATCTTGCGATTGCATCACCTAAACAATAATTTCTAACGTGTCCCATATGAATTCTACCACTTGGGTATGGAAACATACTTAAAATATATTTTTTATCTTTTTTATAGTCATCACTTGGTTCAAAAGACTTATTTTCAACCCAGTAATTTTGCCACTTTGTTTCAATACTCTTTGGACTATATTCCATTAATAATCTTCCTTATCTTGACTTTTTGCACTCTCAATTAAAGCTAAGGCTATTGAGAAAATATTTGCAACAATAGCTCCAATTGCTAAGGCTATTGCCATTGATTCATCACCCATAAAAGTTAATACCATGAATGCTGGAATAAGGTGTAAATCAGCAACTAAAGAACTTGCTAATAACTCCGCTGCTAAAAGGTTTTTAACACCTATTTTTAAAATTGTTGAGATAACATTAACACCTGCTGCTAAAAAGAGGGCTACGGCATTTGGCTCATAAATAAAGCCTGCTGTTGTTGTTAATGACATTAGTGAAAAGAATATATAGGTTACTTTACCCCAATCCATGAATTATCCTTTTATAGATTTTTACTTTTTAAAATTTAAGCAAATATAATATCGAAAAAAGGATAAAAAATGGCTTTCTAGCTATTTTTTAACTTGCTATATTTAAAACCTTGAAACATTTTAAAAATCAAATATAAAATGGTAAGTTTTAAAATAATTTGCACAATTGTATAAAAGCCAAAACCGTTGAATTCAAATTCAAAGGGATTTATGATGTTATGAAATAAAAAATTAAAAGTCATATCTTTTGTGATATAAAAATATAAACCTAAAAGTCCATACATAATAAGAAAATAAAACTGATTTCTATGCATATTTACAATACTATAAACAAAGTGCCAAATAAAAAATGTCACTAATATTGCTATTAAAAACTCTTTGAATATTCCCTCTGGGATATGAACCACATAACTTCTTGCTTGGGTTAAAAAAAAGTATTCAATAATTGAAGAAATGATTTCAAAAACAAAAATCCATGTTAAGGCTAAAAACCAATCTTTTCCATCATTTGATGTGATTTTGTCAAAGTAATATAACAAACCCTTTTGAGGTGCACTTACTGTGTTGTCCATATTTTTCTCCATAAGGTTTAAATAATAATTTTATATTAAAAAGAATTAAACATATATTATTAGTAAACCTTTTTTTGTAGGAGTTTATTTTCGTCTTGTGTTTTGGCGGATTGAAATGATTAGTTGGTAGATTAAGTAGGCGATTGTTACTTTATAAACTAGTGTTAATAATGTGAGTTCTGAAAACTCTGTCATAATAGAAAAGGGGTTTATATTATTTACTATATTGTAGAGTGTAAAATCTTTTGTTGTAAACCCATAGATTAAATAAAACAATCCTATCAAATAGAAATTGTTTATTTTTTCTTTTTGAACTATGAAAATAGACAAAATAATTATAAGAAAGTAAACTAAAGTATCAATTATCATATATTCTAATTTTGTGTCTAAATATTCATTTACACAATTTACAAATGCCAACCCAAAACTTAGAGATAGAATCCAAAATAGTGCTAATAACCAATCTTGTGAATGGTTTGAAGTTAGTCCATGAATTTTAAATATAAGCCATTCTGAAATTTTTACTTTATCTGCTTTTTTTAACTCTTCTTCCATTTTTTGCATTTCGATGGCATAAAATTTATTTGCTTCAATGATATTATTTTGTTGTTCAAAAGAGTTTTTTATAGTTCTTGCAGTTTCCCGGTTAGCTACATTATTAGATTTTAATTTAATAGAATCTAAATTTGCTATATTATTAAAATTCAGGTTAAAAGCAAAACTATTATTTATAAAATTTATAGAGTTTATTTTCAATGCAATTAATGATATATTAGAATTAAAAAAATTATTTATTAATTCCAAAGAATTAATTTTATTCCCAATAAAAGTAACTCTTTCATCAAAAGTACAAAATCTTAGATTAAAATTATTTATTACTTTTCTATCATTTATATCAAAATAAAATTTTTTATAAAAAATACAATCTAAAAACCCAACACTTTTGATTTTACAATCATAAAAAGAAATCTTTTTTTCAAATTCTACTTCTTTAAAAAATAGACCATTTTCAAATTCTGTTTTTTTAAAAATTATTTCAAAATTAATTTTTTCTTTTTCAAAACTTTGTTCACTTTTAAACTTACAATATTTATCAAAAATTAAAGAACCAGAAGATTCAATAAAGTTAAATTCAAATTTATCTAAAAATGTACAATGATTAAAAAAAATGAACTTATTTGCAGTATCTATTAACTTATCTTTAGAATTAGTTTCTTTACACAGAATATTTAATTTAATATCATCTTCAAATTTTGGGAAAACAATATGATTAAATTCAATTTTAGTATCATTTACTATGAAATGTTTCAGATTCTTTTGTAAAATAATCCAAAAGTTTTTTATTAATTCATCATTCCATCTATTTTTTTCACAATGAAAAATACATTTACTTTGTTCTTTATCAAAATAACCATCTTCAAATTTTTCATAACAAATACTACAAATATTTTCTGACATTTTATTCCTAAATAAATTATTAGATTTATTATATTGTAATTGCCCTTTGGAGTCTTTTATTACTTTTTTTATAAAAAGTAAAACAAAAAAGCATGAGCAGAGATGAAAATTACGCTATAAAAATTTCAAAAATATTAAAATCAAAAAACTCGACTTCGTCTCAAACAGTTTTGATTTATTAAAATATTTTTTTATTTTTACTTAACGCTATTTTCAAATGCTCATATTTTGATGATTTCAACTTTTTTCTTTTTCTCAAAACTTTGAGGAATAGCTTATAAATTGGAATTTTTGAAATTAGTCAATGAAGAATGAAAAAATTATGAAGGAGTTTACTGAAGTAAATGACTGAGTGATTTTTTTGTTATGAAGTAGAATAATTTATGAAAAGGACTGTTTAGAAGCTATCGCTCCTAAACAGTTCCCTTTTCATACATAGCTCTCATCTTCTCTTTTTCTTTTTGCCTCTTAACTTTCTCAGCCTCTTTAGCTCTAAAACTCTCAATAGAGAATCTAAGCTGTACTAAGAACGAAGCAGCAATAAAGATAGATGAATAAGTACCAACAATCACACCTACAAGTAATGTAAATGCAAATCCATTAATAATCTCTCCACCAAAGAAATATAAAGTCGCAACAACAAAGAATGTTGTAAGTGAAGTAAGAGTTGTTCTTGATAATGTTCTTGAAACTGAAGTATTTACTACTTTGTCAAGAACTGCTTCTTTAGATGTTTGAACACCTTCTCTAATCCTATCAAATACAATAATTGTATCGTTTAGCGAATAACCAAGAATAGTAAGAATTGCAGCTAAGATATCAAGATTAACTTCAACACCCACAAGTGAAATAGCTCCAAGAGCAATAATAACATCATGTGCTAAGGCTAAAATAGAAGCAATGGCAAATCTCCACTCAAATCTATATGATACATAAATAAGTATCACAATAAGTGATAAAGATAAGGCCATAATACCTTTTTCTCTAAGCTCTCCACCAACTTTTGGTCCAACCATATCAACTCTTCTGATTTGAAACTCACCAGTTGAATCAAGTAGTTTATGCATTTCATCACCAATATCATTTGCTAGATTTGATGATACTCCTGAAACTCTAATAACTACTTCATCTTCACTACCAAATTTAGTGATAGAAGAACCTTTATAATCTGTTGCATTTAATACAGTTCTGATTTTATCAATTGGTGCTTTATGATCATATTGAACTTGAACTAAAGTACCACCAGCAAAATCAATACCAAGGTTTAATCCTCTTGTAAAAAGTAGTACAAGTGAAACAACAACTAAAACAGCCGATAAACTTAAAAATGGGATTCTTTTACCCATAAAGTCATGAACTTTTGTACCTTTAAAAATTTCCATTATTTAATCCCAAACCATTTATTTAAGTTTTTGTCTTTTGCAATTTTTGGTAATAACGCTTCATAAATACCATGAGTTCCTAAAATTGCCGTTAACATTGAAGCTAAAATACCAATAGAGATTGTTACTGCGAAACCTTTAATTGGTCCTGTTCCATATGCATATAAAATTACAGCAACAAGTAGTGTTGTAATATTTGCATCTAGAATTGCTCTCATAGCGTTTGAATAACCATCTTCGACAGCTTTTGGTATAGATAAACCTTGTCTTAGAAGTTCTCTAATTCTTTCAGTAATAATAACGTTTGCATCAACTGCCATACCAACTGTTAATACAATACCTGCCATACCTGGAAGTGTTAATGTTGCTCCAAACATTGCCATAACAGAGATTATAATAAAAATATTTGTAACAAGAGCAACATTTGCAATAACTCCTGCTCGTCTATAGTAAATAATCATAAACATAAATACAATTAAGAAACCAGAAACAAGTGCTATAGTTGAAGCTTTAATAGAATCAGCACCTAAACTTGGTCCTACACTTCTTTTTTCTAACAATTTAACAGAAGCTGGTAAGGCACCTGATCTTAATGCAATTGCAACATTTCCTGCTTCTACAACAGTAAAGCCACCAGAAATCTGACCGCTTCCCCCACCAATTCTTTCTCTAATATTTGGTGCAGAGTAAACTTTACCATCAAGTACAACGGCAAGTCTTTTTCCTACATTTTTAGCAGTAAAATCTCCAAAGATTCTAGCACCTGCACTATTTAAAGTAAAGTTAATAATTGGTTGATTTGATTGGTCAAAAGCAACTTGAGCATCAACTACTTGAGAACCATTTAAAATAGGAATCTCTTTTACAAGATACTTAACACTAGGGTTATCAGTAGCTTCTAAAATGATATCACCATATTGTGCTGCTTGAGCTCTTGACATAGTATAAACTTGGTCAGCTCTTTCTTCATCAACAGCCATAAGTTCTAAGTTAGCAGGCTTTGAGATAAGTTCTCTTGCAGCTTTTTCTTCAGCAGCTGTTTTGATACCTGGAAGTTGAACAACAATATCAGTTTCCCCTTGTCTTACAACATTTGGTTCAGCTAAACCAAATTGGTCAAGTCTATTTCTAATAGTCTCAACTGCTTGTGCAACAGCTTGGTCTTTTGTCTTAACCTCTTCTTCAGGAGTTAAAGTTAAAGAGTAATCAAGGTCATTTTTAGTGATTTGTAAACCACTAATTTGTTCAAGCATTTTGTCAACTTTTGGTAACTCATCTTGGTCTAATACTGTAAAAACAATTCTATCATTGTCTTTGATACTTAAGCCATCAATTAAAATATCTTCATCATTTGCGAAGTATTTAACTGCAGTAGCTGTTGATTTTATTTTTGAAGTAACTGCTTCGTTAGTTTGAACACCAAGAAGCATATGTAGTCCACCTTGTAAATCAAGTCCTAGTGAAATTTTTTTACCAGTTTCAGTTTGTAAAAAAGATGGTACAGAGAATACAACTCCAAAAATTATACTTAAAATAAATATAACGAGTCTGTAATTAAAGATTTTCAAGTCAATCCCTTAAAATAAGAAGTAAACATAGAATTTAAAACATGTAAGAAATTACATGTTTTAAAATAATTATTCTGAAAGCTTTGCAACGAATTCTTTTGCTAATTTCATTTGGCTATCATCGTGGTTTTTTACAATTAAGAAGTTCTCTTCTACTTTTGTAATTTCTACCATTAAGCCACCATTTGTTACAATTTTATCGCCTTTCTTTAGATCCGCAATCATTTCCTTATGCTGTTTAGCTTGTTTTTGTTGTGGTCTAATAATTAAAAAGTAAAAAATTGCAAATAATGCAACTAGGGGTAACAATGAGCTTATTAAGTCTGCACTTTGACCTTCCATCAAATTTCCTTTTAAAAAGTATTTTTCTATGTTTTTAATAAAACGGGCATATTCTAACAAAACTAATATAATAATAGGCTTGATAACTGCTATTTCTTTAAGCTCTTTTATTTACTTAGAACACTATGAAATATTCTCAAAACTTTTAAATACTTTTTTAGCACTTATATCTTTTTATTTGCTATTAACAATAAATAAAAAAAGTTTTGTAATAGCAGGTTTTTTCACTGGTGTTTTATGGTTTTATTGGATTGGTAATAGCTTTCAATATTATGAACTAGAGTTTTTAAAATATCCAGTTATTATAGGTATTGGCCTTGGATATTCTTTAGTATTTTATTTTATGACAATTGTCAATAAAACTTGGTTTAGAATTTTAACTATTTTTTTAATCTCTTTTGTTCATCCTATGGGATTTAATTGGTTTATGCCTGAACTTATCTTAGTAAATAGTTATTTCCCTTTTTCTAAGGCTCATTTTGCGCTTATTTTAGCTTCTATTTATATATTTATAAAAGCCCACGGATTTAAAAAAGCTATTGCAATTGTTCCTTTAATATTCATAACTTATAATAGTGGTATTTATATTGACTCAACGGGTCTTAAAATCTCTATGCCACAACTAATGACTTCACAAAATCAAAAATGGCAACAAGAAAACTTAGCAAAAACTATTGATAAAAACTTTAACTTAATTGATAATGCTATAAAAGAAGAAAGTGACTTAATAATACTACCTGAAACTGTTTTTCCCGTGGTACTAAATAAAGAAGAATTTTTAATGGATAACTTACTTAAAAGATCAGAACATATTGATATCATTGCAGGAGCTATTTATTTAGAAGATGATAACTACTACAATGCTACATATCACTTCAAAAAAGGAAATCTTGATATTGCAAAAAAAGTTGTCTTAGTTCCTTTTGGAGAAGAAATACCTCTTCCAAAGTTTTTAGTTGATTTTATAAATGAGAAGTTTTACAATGGAGCACAAGACTATAAAACAGCTTCTAAACCAACTGATTTTAATATCCATGGCATTAACTTTAGAAATGCTATTTGTTATGAAGCTACAAATGAGAAAATATATCAAAACCTAGGAGATACAAAATATATGATTGTAACTTCTAATAATGCTTGGTTTACTCCATCTATAGAACCAACACTTCAAAAAATACTTTTAAAATATTATGCTAAAAAGTATGGAATTACAATTTTTCATTCTATAAATGGAAGTAAAAACTATATAGTTAGGCCATAAATTTTTCTTTTATGGTCTTTATTATCTCTTCTTTTTCTAAGTTTTCATCTATTTGAAGATTTAATGCAAACTCTAAAATCTCTTTAAACTCTTTACTTGGTTTCATGCCAAGAGAGATTAAATCTCTTCCTTGAACTAAAGGCTTTAATCCTTCTTGGGAGATATTCATCTTTCTTGCTTGTTCTAATACCCAAGAGATAGCTTTATCACACTTATCTTTATCAGGGATTGTCCTTCCTTTGCAATCTGCAAGGCAAACTATACAAAGGTCTTCAATAGAACATTTTAAAGATAGTCTTTTTACTGCTTTTAGGCTTGATTCTGCTTTATATAATTGAAAAGGTGCAAGGTGATTTTTTACTAAAGGAATTATTTTTTCTATAAACTTTTTCTCATCAGTTAATCTACTTAAGAAACTAATAGTAGGTTCTACTCCTAAAGCTTCATGTTTATGGGAAGTTACTCTTCCTTCATCTGTAGTTTGGGTACAAAGGGGCTTTCCTAAATCATGGCATAAAAGTGCATAAAATAAATATAGGTCTCTATACTCATCACCAGTTTTATACTTAACCATCTCATCAAGTGTCATTAAAGTATGAATCCAAACATCACCTTCAGGATGATACTCTTTGTCTTGAATACAACCATCTAAGGCTTCAAGTTCAGGAAAGTGTTTTAAAATACCTAAATCTTTTAAAAGATTAAATCCAAGTGATGGCTTATCTGCTTTTAAAAATAGCTTTTTAAACTCTTCATAAACTCTTTCTTTAGGTAGATACTTTAACTCATCAGCTTCTACCATATCTTTACATAAAGAAAAAGTTTTTTCATCTATTTTTAGTTCATATCTAGCTACAAATTGTATTGCTCTATAAACCCTTAAAGGATCTTCTACAAAGGTTTCATCTTTTATATGTCGTAAAACTCTATTTTCTAAATCTTTTAGCCCGCTATTTGGGTCTAAATATTTATCTTCAAAATAGTCATAACCAATTGAGTTAATAGTAAAGTCTCTTCTTAAACTCGCTTCTTGAAAACTTAAGTTAGAGTTTGTAGTTACTTCAAAATCTCTATGCCCATGTCCTACTTTTTTTTCTAATCGTGCAAGGGCAAAATCAAAATCATAGCTATCAACACTTAAAATAAGTACCCCAAAAGATTTTCCAACTTGTTTTACTGTTCCATATTTTTCTAAAACAGTTTGAACTTCATCTAAAGTGTCAATATTAAAAAGTTCAATATCAAAATCTTTATTGGGAATATTTAAAAGAGAGTCTCTTACGCAACCGCCTACAAGAATAGGTTTAGCACCTACTTCTTGTAAGTTTTTTAGTATATCAATTAATATTGATGGTAGATTATTTTTTATGTTTGAATACATGTACATCTGTTTGAGGATATGGAATAGAAATACCCTCTTTATCAAATGTAAGTTTTACATTTTCTGTTAAGTCAAACTTTACAGCCCAATAATCAGGAGTATTTACCCAAGCTCTAACTACAAAATTAACTGATGAATCTGCTAATTCTGAAACTGCAACAGTAATACCTTTATCTTGTAAAACTCTCTCATCAGCTTCAACTATTTTTGTTAAAGTCTCTTTTGCTTTTTTAATATCATCATCATAACCAATACCAACAAGTAAATCTACTCTTCTTGTATCATGGGCATTTACATTTTTGATATTTCCACCTGTAATTGCTCCATTTGGTACAATAATTTTTTGATTATCTGGAGTTTTAAATTCAGTATTAAAAATACCAACTTCAACAATAGTACCAGCAGTTCCACCAGCTTCTACAAAATCCCCTACTTTAAAAGGTTTAAAGAAGATAATCATAACACCAGAAGCAAAGTTACCTAAAGAATCTTTAAGAGCTAAACCAATAGCAAGACCAGCAGCACCTAAGATTGCAAAGAATGAAGTTGTATCTATTCCTAACTGCTTTAAAGAAGTTAAAATAACAACAACCATTAAAACATAATAAACAATGTCGTCTAAAAAAGAAAGAAGTGTTTGGTCAACACTCTGTTTTCTATTCATTACTCTTACAAAGAAGTCAGTAACCTTTCTAGCAATAAATTTACCAACAATAAAAATAATTATTGCAGTTGCAATATTTAATGCATATAATCCAACCATATCTGAAACAGCTTGTACACTATCTTCCATTATTAATCCTTTTATTTAATTTTTTCAAAAAGAATTTGAGAAACTCTTGATACTTCCACTTCTTCTTTTTCTAAAGTTTTTCTATCAATAATCTCTACTAACCCATCTTGTAATTTTTTACCAACTACTACTGCATAAGGGAACCCTATAAGTTCAAAGTCAGACATTTTGAAACCAAATCTCTCTTTTTTTCTATCATCAATAATTGTCTCAACACCTAAAGATTTTAAATCTTCATAGATTTTTAAACCAGCTTCAAGCTCATCTTCTTTTTTAGCATTAGAAACAATAATATCTACTAAAAATGGTGCAGTTTCTTTTGTCCAGATTGCACCTTTTTCATCATGATTTTGTTCAATTACAGCTGCTACTAATCTTGAAACTCCTATTCCATAACATCCCATAATAAATGGTTGTTTTTTTCCATTTTTATCTAGGAAAGTTGCATCCATTGCTTCAGAATATTTTGTTCCAAGTTGGAAAATATGACCTGCTTCAATACCTTTTGTGTATTGTAATTCGCCTCCACAAGAAGAGCATTTATCTCCTTCTTGTACTGCAACTAAATCAAAATATTTTACATCTTTTAAAGTTGATAAATCAGTTCCTGTAAAGTGATAATCTTCTTCATTTGCTCCACAAACTAATCCAACTTCATCTTTTATCTCTTCATCTACAACGAAGTTAATATTTTCAGGTAATCCAAATGGTCCACAATATCCAGCTACTAATCCAACTTCTTTAATCTCTTCTTCTGAAGCATCTACTAATTCTAAAGCATCAACCGCATTACAAGCTTTTGTTTCTTCTAACTCATCATTTCCTCTTACAAAGAAAACAACTATTTCAGAACTTTCTTCATAGATAGCTTTTTTCATAACTGCTTTAATTGATTGAGACTTTGAAGTACTTAAGAAGTTTGATACATCTTCAATAGTCTTCATACCTTCAGTTAAAACTTTCTCTTGTACAATTGGACTATTTGTAGTTTCTTGCCAATTTGGAACAACTCTTTTAGCTCTAGTTGCGGCTTCAATATTTGCTCCATACTCACAATCAGGACATACAACAATAGTATCTTCACCACTATCAGCAAGTATCATAAACTCTTTAGAACCACTTCCACCAATAGCACCACTATCAGCAGCAACAACTCTATACTCTAAACCTAATCTTTCATAAATCTTTTTATATGCATCTTCCATAACATGGAATTCTCTAACTAAATCTTCATGTGTATCATGGAAAGAGTAAGCATCTTTCATCAAAAACTCTCTACCTCTCATAAGTCCAAATCTAGGTCTTGCTTCATCCCTAAACTTTGTATTTATGTGATATAAGTTTATTGGTAAATCTTTATATGATGTAATTCTATTTTTAACAATATCAACTACAGTCTCTTCATTTGTTGGACTTAATACAAATCCTGCACCTTTTCTATCTTTAAACTTTAATAATTCAGGCCCCATAGCAGTTGCACGCCCAGATTGCTCCCAAAGTTCTAAAGGTGTAACAAAACTCATTAAAAGTTCATTAGCCCCAGTATTATCCATCTCTTCTTTAACTACTGCTCTAATTTTATCTAATACAATTTTCCCAAGGGGTAAAAAATTATATAAACCAGAACCAGTTTGAGTTATAAAACCACCTCTTATTAGATATTGATGAGATGCTAAAGTTGCATCATTTGGTGTTTCTTTTGTAGTTGGCATAAACATTTGAGAAAATTTCATTTAATAAATCCTATTCATTATTTTTTACTGCGTGTTCGCATTTATTTAAAAAGTTTGTATCTTTTAGTCCAAAAATTGATTGAACTGTTCCTACAACAACATCACATTGACTATCTTTTGATATTCCTTTTAATCTAGTTGATGGTTCATGTAAATATTCTGTTAAAACTGTTTGACAAAGTTTTTTAATGTTTTCTTGGTCTTCTTCTTTTATAAAACCTTTTTTGATTGCATTTTTGATTTTTTTATCTATTACTTCATCACCTTTTGTGTACATGTGTTTTATTACAGGTTCTACTTCAAGAGATTTAAGCCATTCGAAAAACTCCATAGACATCTTATTTACAATTGAATATGCCGTTTTTGCTTGTTTTGCTCTTAAAGTCATATTTTCATCAACAATATCTTGTAAATCATCAACTGAATAGATATCTAGATTTGGTGACTCAATATCATCAATATCTCTTGGTACTGCAATATCAAACCAATATCTATCAAAAGGACATTCATTTACCATTTCTTGTGTAATAATGGGATATGGTGCTGCTGTTGCAGTTATCATAACAGGGATATGATTTAACATAGTCTCTAAAGTAGAATACTCTTCAACTTCAATATGCTGTTCAAAACTATCTGCTAACATAGTGGCTTTTTTAATATCTCTACTTGTTAAAATAACATCAAAGCCTGAAGATAATAAGTGCTTAATTGTAAGTTCACTCATCTCACCTGCTCCAATTACAAGTGCTTTTACACCACTTGTATCACCTATAATCTCTTTTGCTTTTGCAACTGCTGTTGAAGCTACAGAAACAGAACCAGTTCCTAAACTTGTAGCATTTCTTACTGCTGCTGCACATTTGAAAGAATAGTGAAGTGCTCGCGGAAGGTTTTGATCACAATATCTTTTTGATAAAGAAAATCTAAAAGCATCTTTTAACTGACCTACAATTTGTGTTTCCCCAATAACCAATGAATCTAAAGCAGAAGCCACTGAAAAAAGGTGGTGAATTGCACCATCATGTTCATAAATATCTGCTCTATCAAAAAGATTCTCAAACTCAATCCCAGAATAGTTGGCAAGTTTTTCTATAATAAATTTAGCAGCAAGTTTAGAGTTTCCTGTAGCTGAAATAATCTCTACTCTATTACAGGTAGAAAGTAAAATAGCTTCTTCAATATTGCTATCATTTAATACTTGCTTTAAAAATCTATCTTTATTTTCTTCATTAGGAAAGGCTAACTTCTCTCTTGTTTGAATATCAGTATTTTTATGAGAGAAACTAATACATAAATAACTCATAAATTAAAACTCTCTTTCAATCATTGCACTCATAATTTGAACTAAAGACTCATTGTTTTCACTTTTAACTGCTTCAATTGCTTCAAGTCCAAGCTCTTTTGCTTTTGTTATAGAATCTTTAAGTACATTTGTTTTTATCATTTGTTCTTTTATCCAAGAGCTTTCTTCTTTTGATAACTCTTTTTTGTATAAACTTTCTAATTTTGTTTTATCTTCTAATCTTTCATGAAGTAGTAAGTATGGAATAGTTACTTTACCTTCAACAAAATCAAGCATTGCAGGTTTTCCTAAAGTTTCACTATCTTGAGTAATATCTAAAATATCATCAATCATTTGAAAAGCAAGTCCAAGATTTTTACCATAAAGTGCATATTTCTCTTTATCAAGTCCAGCTAAAATAGCAGCAGATTTTGCACTTGCTTCTATTAATGATGCAGTCTTTTTATAAATCATATCAAGATACTTATCATATGAAGAGTTAAACTCATTTGTTAAGTTTACATCTAACATCTCTCCTATACTTAAAAGAGTAACTGCATTAGAAACATTGTATGCTACTTCTTTGTTCATTTGAGAAAGTTCAGTAAAAGCTTTTGAATATAAAACATCTCCAAACATAATTGAAGTTTTATTATCATATAAAGCATTGATTGAAGGTTTACCTCTTCTAGTATCAGCTTCATCAATAACATCATCATGTAAAAGTGATGCTGCATGAATCATCTCAACTACTGCACATAATTTGATTGATTCCTCATTTATTCCTGCAATCTTTAAAATAAGTTTAGACCTTAACATCTTTCCTGTTGCAAGCTTTTCTAATAACTCTAAACTCTTTTCATCATTACACTCTTCAATGAAACTTCTTATTTTGTTTTTAACTTCTTGTAACTCTTCCACTTTTAACCTTATGAATCTAATCTACAAATAATATCGCCTGTAAGTTCTAAATACAGACCTTTTTTCATTTTTTCAATCTCTGCGCTGTTTGTTAAAACTTGTGTTTTAACTTCATTATTGATATCAAAATCTTCACCTTTAATCTCTGTTAAAAGTTTTTCCATAACAGCAACTTTTTCTAGAAGTTTGTCAAACTCATCTTCAACAACCTCTTTACTTGCTTGTCTTGTTACATCAAAATATTTAGATTTTGGTGTTCCTGTGAAGATATCATCTTCATCTTCTAAAAGCCAGTTTTTTTCCATGACTATTTATCTTTCAGTCTAACTCTAACAGACTCTGCGTGAGCTGTTAAACCTTCTGTATCAGCAAGTAAAGCACAAGCTTCACCTAACTCATCAATTGCTTGTTTAGAGAAGTTAATAATAGAACTTTTCTTTAAGAAGTTTTCAACATTTAAAGGACTGTAAAACTTAGCTGTGCTTCCAGTAGGAAGTGTGTGGTTTGGTCCAGCAATATAATCACCAATTGGTTCAGGAGTATTTTCACCTAAGAAAATTGCACCTGCATGTTTAATCTTTGGTAATAGCTCAAAAGAGTTTGCAGTCATTACTTCTAAGTGCTCAGGAGCTATTTCATTCATAAGAGTAATTGCTTCATCCATAGAAGAAGCAACGATAATAGCTCCTCTATCTTCAATTGATTTTCTAGCTATTTCTTCTCTACTTAGAGTTTGTAAATAGTTTTCTACCTCATCACTTGTTTGTTTTGCAATCTCTTCATCAATAGTAATCATAATTGAACTTGCCATTTCATCATGCTCTGCTTGTGACAAAAGGTCAATTGCTAAGTATTTTGGTTTTGCTGTACTATCAGCTAAAATCCCAATTTCAGAAGGTCCTGCAATCATATCAATGTGAACTTCTCCAAATACCAGCTTTTTAGCAGTTGCAACGAAGATATTTCCTGGTCCTGTTATTACATCAACTTTTGGAATAGTTTCAGTACCATAAGCCATAGCAGCAACAGCAGATGCTCCACCTACTTTGAAAGCTTTTTCAATACCACAAATATAACATGCTGCAAGCAATAGTTCATTTACTTCGTTATTTGGAGTTGGAGTACATACAACAATCTCTTCAACACCAGCAACAATTGCAGGAATTGCATTCATAAGTAAACTACTTGGATATGCAGCTTTTCCACCAGGAATATAAAGTCCAGCTCTATCTACAGGAGTTACTTTTTGTCCTAAGATAGTTCCATTTTTTTCAAAATCAATCCAAGATTTTGGTAATTGTTTTTCGTGGTAAGTTTTAATTCTGTCATATGCGATATGTAAAGCTTCTTTAAGTTTTTCATCAATATTTTCATAAGCTTTTTTCATATCATCTTTTGAAATTTGTAGTTCGTTGTCACTTTTAACTTCCCATTTATCAAACTTTTCAATGTGTTTTTTTAAAGCTTCGTTTCCATCTTCTACGATTTCATCAATTATGTTAGTTACAATTGATGATACCTCTTTAATATCAGTCTTTGCTCTTCCTAAGATGTTTTCAAACTCTTGTTTAAAGTTTGCATCATTTGTATTAATTATTTTCATTTACTTTTCCTAAAATTTCTTCTACTATTAAGTTCAAATCTTTGTTTTCAACATTTACTGTTATATCAGAAACTCTTTTGTAATCTTCAACTCTTTGATTATAAAGCTTTTTAGCTTCATCAAGGTTACTTAAAAGTGGTCGTTTCTTAAGTTTTGATTTTGCATTAGGTGCAGAATGTATTCTATTTAAAATCCCTTCAAAGCTTGATTCTAAATAGATTATTGTTCCTATTTTATGGATATTTTCTTGTTTAAAGAAACCTCCACCTGTTGAGATAATTGTATTATCAACATTTTTTTCAAGCCAAAGAGCACACTTCTTTTCTAAGTTTCTAAAATAAGCTTCACTCTCATCTTTAAATATTTTTTTAACTGTTTTATTCTCAACACTTTCAATTAAATCATCAGTATCAATTGCAAAGTAATCACTTGACTTAACTAAGGCTCTTGCAACTGTTCCCTTACCAACTCCCATAAAACCAATAAGAATAATATTATTTTTTTTACTCAACACTTTTCCTGATATACATTTACTTTTTATAAAATTTAGTGATTATATCTAAAATAAAGTAAAAAAATAAATGACTCAAGTTAAATTCGTTTTTACTTGTTAAATTTTCTTTCGTATCTTGGTTTCATGCTTTCATTTCCTAAAATTCCACCTTGGTGAATATATAAAAATTCATCACAATTTTGTTTGTTTTCTAAATAATTTTGCATACTTAAAAACCCTAAGGGATCATAAAGTAAATCAAACTCTATTTTTGTTGTTTTAAGTAATTCATTATAAATATCATAAAACTCTTTATAAAGCTTTCCAAAATGATATTTTTTTGGCATTTGGATTATTTTTGGATGAAACTTTTCATTACTTTCAAGATGAAAAAACTGCTTTTTTAAATATTCACTTCCACCAACACAAGCTACAGTAAAAACTTCAAACTCTAAATGCTTTTGTAAAAAAAGTGCCGTTGTTCCTGTGCCACTTGGTAAAAATAGTTTTAGATTTTTTATATCATTTTCTTTAGCCCAAGTTTTGATTTCTTGAGCTAAGATTTTTATTCCAAATTGAGCTTCTTGTACCCTAGCACCCTCTTCTATTAAAATTTCATTTTGCTTTAATTCATAGTTTTGAAAATCAAAATTTTCATCTTCAATAATATTTACACCATTTTCTAAAGCTGCTTTATAGTTTCCATAAGGGTTTTCTTTTAGATATGAACTTATATGATTTACATAAAAATCAATATCAAGATTTTTTATTTTTCCTAAGACAGAAAGAGAATATAAAGAGTTTGCTTGGGCTGAACCAAAACTAACAACTTTATTTATATTTTCTAAGTCATTAACTAAATAGTAGTAAAACTTTCTTGCTTTATTGCCACTAAAGTGCTTATCTAGAAGGTCATCTCTTTTTAAATAGATATCTGTATTTCTAAATTTAATTTTTTCTATGGGAGAGTTTATATAATTCATTAAGAATATTATACTAGAATTACACAAAAAGAAAAATAGGAAATATAAATGAATATTATGGAATATATTGACAAAGGTGGTATTATTGTTTATATACTTATCTTTTTAAATATTATTGGTTTTACTATTATTATTTGGAAGTTTTTAACAATTCCTAGAAAAAAAGCAATGGTTGAAAAAATAAAATCAAAAATTAATGAATCTAATCTTAAGACAATAGAAGTTCAAATAGAGTATGAAGTAAAAAGATTAGAAAGTGGGTTAACTTATATCAAAAACATAGCTTCAGTTGCTCCACTTTTAGGATTACTTGGAACTGTTTACGGAGTATATAAAGCCTTTGAAGCTATTACTCAAAAAGGTTTAGGTGACCCTACTATTTTTTCTAGTGGAATTTCAGTGGCACTTATTACAACTATAGCTGGGCTTATTGTTGCAATTCCTCATCACATCGCTTATAACCATTTTATTTCAATTATAGACTCAATTGAATTAAAAGCAAAAAAAGAGATTATTGGTAAGTTATGAAAAGAAGAGAACAACTAGGAATAGACTTAACACCTGTAATTGATGTTGTTTTTATTCTTTTAATCTTTTTTATTGTTACTTCTGTTTTCAAAAAAGATGAACTAGCACTTATGCTTGATTTACCAGAAGCAGATGCTAAAGCAGTAGAAATAGATGAAGATCAGGTCTTTATCGAACTAAATAAAACAAAATTAGCAATAAAAGGTATTGAAGTATCTTTTGAATCTTTAGAAGACAATTTAAAAGAGATTAAAAATAAGAAAAAGCCAATAATAGTAAAAATAGATAAAAAAGTTGAGTATGAAAGAGTTGTAAAAGTACTTGACTTACTTCAAAAATACAACCTAAATAATTTAGCCCTTGTAACAAAAGAGAATAAAAGTAAAGAAGATTAATCCTCTAAGCTTTTATACTCTTCATCAGTAAAAATTCTTGACTTTGTAATAAATTGATAACCATGATCTATTTCCAAAGAAAAAGAATTACCAAAAGCTCCTTGCTCTTTTTTCACATCAACTATGATTTGTGAGTGCTTAAAATACTCAAATTGTTCATGATCAATAAAAAATTCACAACCACAAATTTCACCTAGCTTTACATTTCTGCTTGGCACATAAAAGTCACCTTTTTCATAGCACATAGGAGCAGTTCCATCACAACAACCACCACTTTGATTAAAAACAAGTTCTCCATGCTCTTCTTTAAGCATTTCGATTACTTCTTTTGCTTCTTGCGTTACTGTTACTCTTTTTACACTCATTTTTTAGCCTTTAAAAAAGAGGCTTTTGCCTCTTTTTATTTTAGAAGAATCCTAAAGCATTTTTACTATAAGAAGTAAGAATATTTTTAGTATGTCTATAAGAGTTTAACATCATCATATGAGTTTCTCTACCAATACCTGATTTTTTGTATCCACCAAATGAAGCATGAGATGGGTACATATGATAGCAGTTAACCCAAACTCTACCAGCTTGAATTCCTCTAGCCATTTTATGTAATTGATGTGCATCTCTTGACCATACACCAGAACCTAATCCATAGATTGTATCATTTGCAATTTCTAATGCTTCTTCTTCATCTTTAAATGTAGTTACAGCTAATACTGGTCCAAAAATCTCTTCTTGGAAGATTCTCATTTTATTGTGACCTTTAAAAATTGTTGGTTGAATATAAAAACCATTAGGATGTTTTTCAGATTCATATACATCTCCACCAATTAAACACTCAGCACCCTCTTCTTTTCCAATTTTAATATAATCTAAGATTTTTTCTTTTTGATTAAGTGAACATTGAGCTCCCATCATATTGTCACTATCTAAAGGATCACCTAATTTAATAGCTTTAACTCTTTCTAAAACTCTTTTCATAAATGGCTCATAAATTGATTCTTGAATAAGTGCTCTTGAAGGGCAAGTACAAACTTCTCCAGAGTTAAATGCAAATAATACTAAACCTTCAATTGCTTTATCAAAGAACTCATCATCTGCATCCATAATTGATTCAAAGAATACATTTGGTGATTTCCCACCAAGTTCTAAAGTAGAAGGAATAATATTTTCAGTTGCATATTGCATGATTAACTGACCAGTTGTTGTCTCCCCTGTAAATCCTACTTTTTTAACATCTGGGTGAGTTGATAAGTATTTACCAATTTTTCCACCTGAACCATTGATAATATTAACTACACCTTTTGGAAGAACATCTTGAATTGTTTCCATTAATAATAAAATTGATTTAGGAGTTGCAGATGCTGGTTTCAGTACAATACAATTTCCAGCTGCCAATGCAGGAGCAAGCTTCCAAGCAGCCATTAATAATGGGAAATTCCATGGAATAATTTGAGCTACAACACCATATGGCTCATAAACTTCTTGTGAAACAGTATCTGAATCAAGATCGGCAACTGTTCCAGATTCTGCTCTAATTACAGAAGCAAAATATCTAAAATGATCAACTACTAAAGGTAAATCCGCGTTTAATGTTTCTCTGATTGTTTTACCATTGTCAAGTGTTTCAACAATTGCTAAAGCTTCAAGATTAGCTTCAATTGCATCTGCAACTTTATTTAACATTAAACTTCTTTCAATAACTGAAGTATTTTTATATGATTCAAATGCAGTTTTAGCAGCTTGAACTGCAAGTTCAACATCTTCTTCATTTGATCTTGGAATTCTAGTTAAAACATCACCATCAACAGGAGAAATATTATCAAAGTACTCACCACTTTTTGGAGCTACCCATTCTCCACCAATAAAGTTTTCATATTGTTTTTTAAATTTTGGCTTTTCATATACCATTTTGTCTTCCTTATTATTTTTTTGAAAAGAAACTTTTCGATTAAAAAATTTTAGACAACAAATATAGCTTATATTTAGCGAAAACATAGCATTGAGGTAGCATTATGTTAACTTTTTCTACAAAGCCCATAGAATAGTACTTTTTAAAGAGAAAAATCTTTTAATATTTTACAAATTAGAGTACTTTTTATGCTACAATTTTATTTATGAAAACATTTAATTTTATTATTAAAAATAATCAACTTCATGATGTAATCAATTTTAATGAATTTAAAACCCATAAAAACCTACTTATTCAAGTTTTTTGTGGAGAAAATAAAGATATTTTACAAAATATATTAAATACTTTAAAAGAAGAATTACCCCAAAGTGTATGTATAGCTTCATCAACAGATGGTGAGATTTTTGAAAATAGTGTTTATACTTTAAATACCGTAATTAGCCTATCAACCTTTGAAAATACAAGCTTTGAAGCTAAATATTTTGACGAAAAAACAAGTTTTGAAAATGGCACAAAAATAGCGAAAACATTAATAAAGGAAGATACAAAACTTCTTATTTGTTTTACTGATGGAGAAAAAACAAATGGAGAAGAGTTTTTAAAAGGAATTGAAACTGTTAATAATAAAACACCTATTTGTGGAGGAATGGCAGCAGATAATGCAAGCTTTACTCAAACCTTTATTGCTATAAACAATGAAATCTATACAAGTGGTGCAATTGCAGTATCTTTAAACTCAAAAGTATTAGATGTAAAAACAGCATTTAACTTCAACTGGTCTGCAATTGGAGTTTCACATGTTATTGATGAAGTAAAAGATAATCGGGTATATAAAATCTCTGGATTAAAATCCCTTGATTTCTATGAAAAATATTTAGGAGAGTATGTTGCAAAGTCTTTACCTGCTACTGGAATAGAATTTCCATTAATTGTAAAAAGAGACGGAATTTCCCTTGCAAGGGCTGTTATAAAAAAGTATGATGATGGAAGTTTGAGTTTTGCAGGAAACCTTCTAAAAGGAGATAGAGTTAAACTAGGCTTTGGAAATATAGAGCTTATTATGAATAATCCTTTAAAATCTCTCTTTAAAACAGATAATATGAATAGCACAGAAAGCTTTTTTATTTACTCTTGTATGGCAAGAAGAAGATATATGCCTAATATTATTGATTTAGAAATAGAACCTTTTTCTAAAATTGCTCCCACTTCTGGTTTTTTTACCTATGGAGAGTTTTTCCATAACAAAGAAGAGAACTCTAATCAGTTTTTAAATCAAACACTTACTGTTGTAGCTTTAAGTGAAAAAGAGCATTTTGATAAAACTAAAACTCTTCCTAAAAAAGAAGAAAACAAAATAAGTGAACATGCAAGAAGTTTGCAAGCATTAACACACTTAATTCAACAATCTGCAAAAGACTATAATAAACAATCAAAAGAATTAGAAGAAAAAACTTTATACTCAGAACAACTTTTAAACTTACAAAAACAGTTTTTAAAACACTCTGTACATGAGACAAATACTCCTTTATCTGTGATAATGGGTAACATAGATATGTATAAAATGGAACATGGAAAAAATAAGTATATTTCAAATATTGAAATAGCAATGAAAACACTTTTTAATATCTATGATGACTTAAGTTATCTAATTAAAAAAGATCATGTTCATAGAGTAAAACATCAAATAAATTTAGTAGATTTTGTAAGAAGTAGAATTGAATTCTTTTCTCTTATAGCAAAAAAAGCAAAACTTGATTTTAATTTTAATACTTCACAGGAAGAAATTTATGTTTTTTTTGATGAAACTAAACTTCAAAGAATAGTCGATAATAATTTGACAAATGCAATTAAATATACTCTACCTGAAAATATAATAGATATATCTATAAAAAAAATAGACTCTAATACAGTCTTAAATATAACTAGTATCTCAAAGCAAATATTAGACAAAAGAAAAATATTTGAAGAATACTACAGAGAACAAACTACACAAAATGGTTTTGGACTAGGATTAAATTTAGTAAAAAGAATTTGTGAAGAAGAAGATGTAAAACTAGAACTTGAATCAAATGAAAACTTTGCATCTTTTATCTATACTTTTAAGGATACAAAAAATGAAAATACTTCTACTTGAAGATGATTTTATGCTAAATGAAATGATAGATGAATACCTAACATCAACAGGACATTTAATAAAAAGTACACGCACAGGAAGTGAATGCTTAAATTTATTAAAAGAACAAGAATTTGATCTTTTAATTTTAGATATTAATGTTCCAGATATAGATGGATTTACTATTTTAGAGACTTTGCATAAACAAAAAAGAGATATTCCTACTATTTATATTTCTGCACTTATAGATATTGAAGATATTTCCCGTGCCTTTGATATTGGCTGTTATGATTATCTAAAAAAACCCTTTCATTTAAAAGAGTTAACTATTAGAATTAATAGACTTCTTAAAAATCAAATTACTCCAACCCAACATAAAAGATTATCAAAATCTTATAGTTTTGATTGTGAAGGTTTAACTTTATACTTTAATAAGGAACCTCATATCTTACCTAGAAGACAAATAAAAATAATTGAAGTATTGGCAAAAAATAGAAGTCTGATAGTTGATTATGATATGTTTAAAGAGTATGCTTATAATGGAGATGAAGTTGATATTTCAACAATTAGATCTGAAATAAATAGAATCAAAAAGGTCTTAAAAGAAGATTTTATTATAAATATTAGAGGAAGTGGTTATATGATAAAAATACCACAATAAAGATATATAAAAGTGGTAGCAAATATTACTACCACTTTTAAAAATTAATTTTTGTTAATACAACAAAGGTCAGAATAAGCTGTTTCAAGTCTAGCAATCATAGACTCTTGTCCAGATCTTAACCATTTTCTTGGGTCATAATAAGACTTATTTGGTTTATCTTCCCCATCAGGATTACCAATTTGTCCTTGTAAATAATCATGGTTTTTAGCTTCAAAAGCTCTTACTCCATCCCAGAATGCCCATTGTGTATCAGTGTCAATATTCATTTTAATAACACCATAATCAATAGCTTCTCTGATTTCTTCAAGTGCAGAACCTGAACCACCATGGAATACAAAGTCAACTGGCTTAGTAGCTGTATTATGTTTATCTTCAATAAACTTTTGAGAGTTATCTAAGATTTTTGGACTTAATACAACGTTTCCTGGCTTATAAACACCATGCACGTTACCAAATGAAGCTGCAATAGTAAAGTTTTCAGAAACTTTTGATAATTCTTCATAAGCATAACAAACTTCTTCTGGTTGAGTATAAAGTAGTGCATTGTCAACATCAGTGTTATCTACACCATCTTCTTCTCCACCAGTAATTCCAAGTTCAATCTCAATCATCATATCAAGTTCATTCATTGTTTTGAAATATTCAACACATGTCCCAACATTCTCTTCTAAAGACTCTTCAGAAAGGTCTAACATATGAGAAGTATATAAAGGTTTACCAGTTTTTTCAAAGTGTTTTTTACCAGCTTCAATTAAACCATCAATCCATGGTAAAAGTTTTCTTGCAGCATGGTCAGTATGTAAAATAACTGGTACGCCATAAGCTTCAGCCATTGTATGAACATGAATAGCTCCACTTACTCCTCCTAAAACTGCTGCATCAGCAGTTTTAAGACCTTTACCTGCAAAATATTGTGCTCCACCATTTGAAAATTGTATAATTACCGGTGAATTAACTTTTGCTGCAGCTTCTAATACTGCATTTACAGAATCTGTTCCTACTACATTTACAGCAGGAATAGCAAATTTATTTTCCTTTGCATAGGCAAAAAGTTTTTTTGCCTCACTTCCACTTAATACACCAGGTTTAACAACATCTAATACAGCCACTAATTTTCTCCTTATAATTTTATAACTATTTTTGCTTTATCTCTTAGTTTGTTAGCTTCAGATTCAAGGAAGTCTTTAAATTTTTCTTGTAATAAAACTTGCTTAATTCTGTTTTTAATTTTATCAAACTCAAGAGGTTTCTCAGCTTGCTTGTCTTCTAAATAAATAACATGATATCCAAATTGTGTTTTAACTGGGCTTTTAGAATAAGTTCCAACCTTTAAAGCTTTTGCTGCGTTAGAAAATTCTTCAACCATTTTAGTTTCAGGGAACTTACCTAAATATCCACCTTGTGGACCACTTGGACCTACAGATTTTGTTTTTGCTAATTCAACAAATTTTTCTTTTTTATTTGAAGATTTATTTAATGTATTAATTACATCTTTTGCTTCTTGTTCAGTTTTTGTTAAAATATGTCTTGCTTCTAAAGTAGCTGGCACTTTAAATTGAGCCTTATTTTTATTGTAATAATCTTTAATATCTTTGTCAGATACTTTTACATTTTGAGACTCTTTTTTTAACCATACTCTTAAAGCTAAATCTTTTTTTAGTTTTTCTAAACTATCTTTATACTCTTTATCTTTTTCAATACCACTTTTTACAGCTTTATCTGTTAAAAGTTTATTATTGATAATTTGATCTAAAATTTGATTTTTATTCTTTTTTGGTAAAGAATTAAAATCAATATTTGGATTACCTAATAAAATTGCTACATCTTGTTTAGTAATTTTATCACCATTCACTGTTGCTAAAACGTCTGAAGCACTAACACTACTTGTTGCTAATGTCAAAGTTGCTATAAGACTTGTTACTAATTTTTTACTTGTAATTTTAATCATTATTTTCCTTAATAATTTTAGTTTTAAGTATTTTATCTACATTTTATTAACATGAAGTTAATTAATACCCTATTTATAAATTTCAAAATTTTCCTTAAAAAACCTTTAATTTTTACTATATTTATGATATAATACGCCAAATTTTAAACTTAACTTAAATTTAAGTTACAAACGTACTAAGGAAAATCTATATGAGAATATTAATTATTGAAGATGAGATTACACTAAATAGAACTCTGCAAGAGGGTCTTACTGACTTTGGATACCAAGTAGATGCAGCTGAAAACTACAAAGATGCAGAGTACTTCATTGATATTAGAAATTATGATTTAGTTTTAACAGACTGGATGTTACCAGATGGTGATGGAATAGAACTGTGTAAAATCGTAAAAAACAGAAGTTCAAGAACTGCAGTTGTTATTTTATCTGCAAGAGACGACAAAGATTCTGAAATCGAAGCTTTAAAATCTGGTGCTGATGACTATATCAAAAAACCATTTGATTTTGATATTTTATTAGCAAGAATTGAAGCTAGATTAAGATTTGGTGGAACAAATGTAATTGAAATCGAAGATTTATCAATTAATCCTGATGAAGAAAAAATTGAATACAATGGTGAAGAGATTGAATTAAAAGGTAAACCTTTTGAGGTATTAACTCACCTTGCTAGACATAGAGATCAAATTGTATCTAAAGAGCAATTATTAGATGCTATCTGGGAAGAACCAGAATTAGTAACTCCAAACGTAATTGAAGTTGCAATTAACCAAATTAGACAAAAAATGGATAAACCATTAAATATTTCTACTATTGAAACTATTAGAAGAAGAGGTTACAGATTCTGTTACCCAGATACAGAAGAAGAAGCATAAAAAACACCCTCTAAAAGGTTAATGACGTATGGCACAAGCGAAGAGCATTTATAAACAGTTTTACCAAAAACTTATTCTTGCGACTTCGCTTTTTATTATTATTTTATCTTTTATTTTTTATGGTTATACGAAATCAACTATCTATGAAGAGCTTAAAGAGTCTCTTCTTTCAGATGCAGAATTAATTTTTAAAATTAGTCAAAACGCAGATACTAGTTCAAGCAACTTTAATATCATTACTCATAATGGAATCAATGTAGATTTAGTAACTTTAAAACACATTCCTGAAGTTCCTTACTCTACATATGAATTAAACAATAATCATTTTATGCAAATTTTATATCCATTTAATGATGAAAAAAATCAATACATTAAAATAGTAAAAAATATCAATAGTTCAATTAAAATGCTTACAAAGATTTTTAATAATATTTTATTGATTTCATTTGGTGGTTTAATTATGGTTGTTCTTTATGCATTTACAGTTTCAAAAACACTTTTAAGACCAATTATTCAAATCACTAAAAAACTATCTAATATGGATGAAAACTATTTAACGCAAATTAATAAAACTAATCTTCCAATTGAATTTCATGCTTTAGCTGACTCTATTAACTCTTTAACAACTAGAATTGAAACAAATATTAAATTTAAAAAAGAACTATTTATTGGAGTTGCCCACGAATTAAAGACTCCATTAGCAGTTATGAAACTTAAAAATGAAGTAACTTTAATGAAAGATAGAGAAACTCAAAAATATAAAGATACTTTAAAATTAACAGTTGAACAAATAAATGATATGAATAAAATGATTTCATCAATTTTAGATATTGGACGAGCTGAAGGTGCACAATTTGAGAAACCTGAAGAGATAGACTTAGTTCAATATATGCAAAGAAAAACAAATGATTATAGGATGTTAAGTTCTAAAAAGAAGATTATTCTTACATTCTTTTCTAATGTTAATCACCATAAAGTAACACTTCAACCTACTTTATTAAATCAAATAATTCAAAACTTTGTACAAAATGCAATAAAATTCACTCCTGACAATAAAGCAATTGCCATAAGACTAGAAAAGACTAAAGAGATTACTACTATTTCTATTATTGATGATGGAAGTGGGATTGATGAAAATATTGATCTTTTTGCACCTTTTAAAAGAATGGGAGAAGAAAGTGGAGCTGGCCTTGGCTTATTTTTAGCAAAAAATGCTGCAGATGCACTTGGAGCAACTATTAGTTTAAAAAACAGGACTGATGGTAAAACAGGATGTATTGCTACTTTAGAATTAAAAAACAAAACATCCCGAAAAAACAATAAATAAAAAATACTCTTAATTAAATATACTGTTATGTTCTATCTTAGTACATTTATTTTGTACTACTTTCATTCCTTTTTCTTTTGCTTTAGCTGCTGCTTCATTGTTTACTAAACCTAATTGAGTCCATACAGTATCAATATCACCTCTTTCAATGCACTCATCTACAACTTGTGCAATTACATCTGGTTTTCTAAAAATATCAACCATATCTACTTTAAAAGGAATCTCTTTTAAACTTCTATATACTTTCTCTCCTAAGATTTCATCTTCTTTAGGATATACAGGAACCATTTTGAAACCTGCATTTTTTAAATAGTTTGCAACCCTATTACTTGCTTTATCTTCTTTTGGAGAGCAGCCTATAACTGCAATAGTTTTTGTATTTTCGAAAATCTCTTTTAATTCTTCAGTATTACTATTAACTGTTGGAAATTCACACTCCATTTAATATCCTTTTACTTTTCTTTAAATAGTACCAAAAACATATTAAAAAAACTAATATTAATAAAATTAAAAGATAGATTTATTGACATAAAAAAAGCCCAAAGCCATAAAGACTTTGAGCTTTTTAATTATTAAGTGTTTGTATTAAAAAATCGATAAAAGTACACCAGCAGCTACGGCAGAGCCAATAACACCAGCAACATTTGGACCCATCGCATGCATTAATAATACATTAGATTTGTCATATTCTTGTCCAACTTTTGATACAACCCTAGCAGCCATTGGCACAGCAGATACTCCTGCAGCTCCAATTAGTGGGTTAATCTTATTCTCATCAGACGCAAATTTATTCATAACTTTTGCCATGATTACACCTGCTGCTGTTCCTGCTGCAAATGCTATTAATCCAATAACCATAATCCCTAAAGTCTCTAACACCAAGAATTTATCAGCAGCTAGTTTTGATCCAACTCCTAATCCTAAGAATATTGTTACTATATTGATTAATGAATTTTGCATTGTATCAGAAAGTCTCTCAACTGCACCTGATTGTTTAAAGAAATTTCCTAAACAAAAGGCTCCAATAAGAGGTGTTGACTCTGGCAAGAACAAAATTGCTAACAATAAGATAACAATTGGCAATGTTAAATTCTCTAATTTATTTACTTTTCTTAATTTTGGCATTTTTATTTTTCTTTCAGCCTCTGAAGTTAATGCCTTCATAATTGGAGGTTGAATTACTGGTACTAATGCCATATAAGAATATGCTGCAACTGCTATTGCTCCTAATAATTCTGGAGCAAGTCTATTTGCAATAAAGATTGATGTTGGTCCATCAGCTCCACCAATAATTGAAATAGCAGAAGCTGATTGTAAATCAAATCCAATTGCAACTGCTCCAACTAATGATCCAAAGATACCAAACTGTGCAGCACCACCTAATATTGCTGATTTAGGATTTGCTAGCAGTGGAGTAAAGTCTGTCATTGCTCCAACACCCATAAAGATAAGTAAAGGAAAGAATCCATTAGCAATACCCATATTATAGATAATACCTAGCATACCAGTCTCTCCAGCAATACCAGCTAATGGAATATTAGCTAAGATACCACCAAATGCAATTGGCATTAATAATAGGGGTTCAAATCCTCTTGCAATTGCAAGGTAGAATAACAACAAGCAAATACCTATCATTATTAATCTACCCCATGTTTGTTCAAATGTTGTCATAGGTCTTGCATCTTCTGCATGAGCTTCTGAAGTCATTACATCATCTCTAGGAGTTGTAAAAGAATAAATCCCAGTAGTTTTATAGAATGATTCAAGAAGTTGACCTAATGATTTTTCATGATACTCATGTTTTACTTCTTCTTTTGGTGTTGCATTTGAGTTTGCAAATACATTTGTACTAAAAAGAGCAAAGAAAAGTAGTAGCATTGAAGCCATTATTTTTTTATTCATTTAAATAGTTCTCCAGTTTTTTTAGCTAATAGTTGCTATTGCTTGACCTTCTTCAACAGCGTCACCAGGGTTAGCTAAAACTGCACTTACTGTTCCATCACAAGGAGCTTCTACATCTATTTCCATTTTCATAGCTTCTAAGATTGCAATAATTTCACCTTGTTTTACTGTATCACCAACTTTTACATTCATTTTCCATACATTACCTGCAACAGTTGCTCCTACTTCTGCTCCACCGTTTGTTGGTGTTGCTGCTGGTGTTTCACTTTGTGTTGCTGGTGTTACTTGGATATCTGCATTACCTTCTGCAATAGATACATTAAATTTTTGTCCATCTACTACTACTGTATAGTTTCCAGTTGCATTACTCATACTATTTCCTTCTCCTAAAGTACATTCTTTATCATTTTCACAAGTTGAATCATCAACTTTTCTTACATTTAATGGGCTTTCACCTTTTAAGAAAGCAATACCTTTTTCATCACAAGCTGCTGCAATAAAAATATTTTCATCACTTGTTTCGATATTCTCTTCTTTTAATCTTCCTTCCCAGTATTTAAAAGTCTTCTTTTCATCTCTATCAGCTATATCTAGTGGGTTTTCTTTTGTTGGTTCAAGTTTTAATTTTTCACTTGCTAATTTAACAATCTCTTCATCTGGTTCAAC
>NZ_PDKF01000006.1 GCF_004118855.1 Arcobacter sp. CECT 8983
AAACCCTTGACAAAGCAAGAAAAATCTATTATAATTCCCGTCCAATTTCAGAGGAACGACATCAAAAAGATTTGAGAGAGTTACGATGATATGGGAGATCTTTTACAATTTAGAAGGTATATAAATAACTTTTATAAACCGAATATGAAATTACAACAAACAAGAATATATTGTAAATATATCCTTGTCTATTTTAATAACAAAGCTTATGCTTTTACAATGAGATTTATTTTTGTAACTAGTTTTATAGTCTCTAAAAAGATGAAAATCTTTTAAGAATATAAAGTTACTAAAAATGGTCAGAGAATCAAATTTTTTTATGGAGAGTTTGATCCTGGCTCAGAGTGAACGCTGGCGGCGTGCCTAACACATGCAAGTCGAACGAGAACGGGTTTAGTTTACTAAACTGTCAGCTAAGTGGCGCACGGGTGAGTAATGTATAGTTAACCTGCCCTCTAGAAAGGAATAACAGTTGGAAACGACTGCTAATGCCCTATATGCCCTTAATACATAAGTATGCAGGGGAAACGCTTTAGTGCTAGAGGATGGGACTGTATGGTATCAGATAGTTGGTGAGGTAATGGCTCACCAAGTCAATGACGCCTAACTGGTTTGAGAGGATGATCAGTCACACTGGAACTGAGACACGGTCCAGACTCCTACGGGAGGCAGCAGTGGGGAATATTGCACAATGGAGGAAACTCTGATGCAGCAACGCCGCGTGGAGGATGACACTTTTCGGAGCGTAAACTCCTTTTATATAGGAAGATAATGACGGTACTATATGAATAAGCACCGGCTAACTCCGTGCCAGCAGCCGCGGTAATACGGAGGGTGCAAGCGTTACTCGGAATCACTGGGCGTAAAGAGCGTGTAGGCGGGTTATTAAGTCAGAAGTGAAATCCTATGGCTCAACCATAGAACTGCTTTTGAAACTGGTAACCTAGAGTATGGGAGAGGTAGATGGAATTTCTGGTGTAGGGGTAAAATCCGTAGAGATCAGAAGGAATACCGATTGCGAAGGCGATCTACTGGAACATTACTGACGCTGAGACGCGAAAGCGTGGGGAGCAAACAGGATTAGATACCCTGGTAGTCCACGCCCTAAACGATGTACACTAGTTGTTGCCATGCTAGACATGGCAGTAATGCAGTTAACACATTAAGTGTACCGCCTGGGGAGTACGGTCGCAAGATTAAAACTCAAAGGAATAGACGGGGACCCGCACAAGCGGTGGAGCATGTGGTTTAATTCGACGATACGCGAAGAACCTTACCTGGACTTGACATTTACAGAACTTTCAAGAGATTGATTGGTGTCTGCTTGCAGAAACTGTAGGACAGGTGCTGCACGGCTGTCGTCAGCTCGTGTCGTGAGATGTTGGGTTAAGTCCCGCAACGAGCGCAACCCACGTCGTTAGTTGCTAACAGTTCGGCTGAGAACTCTAACGAGACTGCCTGGGCAACCAGGAGGAAGGTGTGGACGACGTCAAGTCATCATGGCCCTTACGTCCAGGGCTACACACGTGCTACAATGGGGTATACAAAGAGCCGCGATACCGCGAGGTGGAGCAAATCTCAAAAATATCTCCCAGTTCGGATTGTACTCTGCAACTCGAGTGCATGAAGTTGGAATCGCTAGTAATCGTAGATCAGCAATGCTACGGTGAATACGTTCCCGGGTCTTGTACTCACCGCCCGTCACACCATGGGAGTTGAACTCATTCGAAGCGGGGATGCTAAAGTAGCTACCCTCCACAGTGGATTCAGCGACTGGGGTGAAGTCGTAACAAGGTAACCGTAGGTGAACCTGCGGTTGGATCACCTCCTTTCAGAGAAGAGAGACTTAATTCGTTTTAAGTCTCCAAAGCTATCAAAGATAGCATAAATAGTAAGTTCATGTTCGGTTTATAAAGGTTATTTAAAATAGGTGACAAATGGGCCTATAGCTCAGCTGGCTAGAGCGCTCGACTGATAATCGTGAGGTCCCAGGTTCAAGTCCTGGTAGGCCCACCATGATTTTAAATAACTTATAAAGAAGTTATAAAAATAGTTGGGGATATAGCTCAGCTGGGAGAGCGCCTGCCTTGCACGCAGGAGGTCAGCGGTTCGATCCCGCTTATCTCCACCATCTATTTAAAAACTAAATATAAGTTCAAAGAGCTTTGAATTTATATTTGGTTTTTTACAACCAAAATGATATTTAAAAACATAATGTTAAAGTCTTTAATTTTTTCGTTTAAATCAATATCTTTCGTATGAAGATGATTTAAAAAACAAAAAATTTCATATCTAATAAAATAGATAGACACAACTAACTTATTAAAAGTATTTAATAAGATAGTAGCCAAGGAATAATTATTCAAAAAGGTTAAAGTAAGAAATTACTTTATTCTCAAGAACATTTAATAAGATTAATCTTGTTAAATCAAAAATAAGCTATTAAGGGCTAATGGTGGATGCCTAGACTGTAAGAGGCGATGAAGGACGTACTAGGCTGCGATAAGCTTTGGGGAGCCGCCAAGAGGCATTGATCCAGAGATTTCCGAATGGGACAACCCAGCATATAGCGATATATGTTATCCCGTAAGGGAGGCGAACGTGGTGAAGTGAAACATCTCAGTAACCACAGGAAGAGAAATCAAAAGAGATTCCGTTAGTAGCGGCGAGCGAACGCGGATTAGGGCAAACCCTATGCTTGCATAGGGGGTTGTAGGACCATAATAAGAGACTAAAGAAGATAGTAGAAGTAGTTGGAAAGCTACAGCATAGAAGGTGAAACTCCTGTATACGAAATTTTCGATAGCTCTAATGGTATCCTGAGTAGGACGGAACACGTGATATTTTGTCTGAATCCGGGGGGACCACCCTCCAACCCTAAATACTACTTACAGATCGATAGTGAACAAGTACCGTGAGGGAAAGGTGAAAAGTACTCCAGCGAGGAGAGTGAAATAGAACCTGAAACCATTAGCTTACAATCATTCGGAGCCCTATGATTTATCAGGGTGACGGACTGCCTTTTGCATAATGAGCCTGCGAGTTGTGGTGTCTGGCAAGGTTAAGTCAAGTACGAAGCCGTAGCGAAAGCGAGTCTTAATAGGGCGAATTAGTCAGATGCTGCAGACCCGAAACGAAGTGATCTATCCATGGGCAGGTTGAAGCTGGTGTAAGAGCCAGTGGAGGACCGAACCGGTAGGCGTTGAAAAGTCTTCGGATGACCTGTGGATAGGGGTGAAAGGCCAATCAAACTTCGTGATAGCTGGTTCTCTCCGAAATATATTTAGGTATAGCCTCTAGTAGTAGCATGTAGGGGTAGAGCTCTGACTGGGCTAGGGCTGCTCACCGCGGTACCAAACCCTATCAAACTTCGAATACTACATGTGTAATCTAGGGAGTCAGGCGTAGGGTGATAAAATCCTATGTCGAGAGGGGAACAACCCAGACTAACAGCTAAGGTCCCAAAGTTACATCTAAGTGGAAAACGATGTGGAGTTACTGTGACAACCAGGAGGTTGGCTTAGAAGCAGCCACCCTTTAAAGAAAGCGTAACAGCTCACTGGTCTAGTGATTCTGCGCGGAAAATATAACGGGGCTAAGATGTACACCGAAGCTTTAGACTCAATTTATTGAGTGGTAGGAGAGCGTTCTATTCAGCGTTGAAGATGTACCGGTAAGGAGCGTTGGAGCGGATAGAAGTGAGCATGCAGGCATGAGTAGCGAGAAAAGAGGTGAGAATCCTCTTCGCCGAAAACCCAAGGTTTCCTACGCGATGCTCGTCATCGTAGGGTTAGTCGGGTCCTAAGTCGAGTCCGAAAGGGGTAGACGATGGCAAATTGGTTAATATTCCAATACCAACATACAAGCGCGATGTGGGGACGCATAGAGTTAATCGAGGTCACTGATGGAAGTGTGGCTCGAAGGATGTAGGATGTTACTTAGGCAAATCCGGGTAACGTGAATCCGAGATCTTACAGGCTGTTGCCGTTCTTCGGAACTAATACAGAATCGATGATACTGTCGTGCCAAGAAAAGCCACTAAGTATATTGTATGTTGCCCGTACCGTAAACCGACACAGGTGGGTGGGATGAGTATTCTAAGGCGCGTGGAAGAACCCTGGTTAAGGAACTCTGCAAACTAGCACCGTATCTTCGGTATAAGGTGTGCCTACTTTGGTATAGAGATTTACTCTCGAAAGCTAAAGAGGTTGCAACAAAGAGTCCCTCCCGACTGTTTACCAAAAACACAGCACTTTGCTAACACGTAAGTGGATGTATAAGGTGTGACGCCTGCCCGGTGCTCGAAGGTTAATTGATGATGTTAGCATTAGCGAAGCGTTTGATCGAAGCCCGAGTAAACGGCGGCCGTAACTATAACGGTCCTAAGGTAGCGAAATTCCTTGTCGGTTAAATACCGACCTGCATGAATGGCGTAACGAGATGGGAGCTGTCTCAACCAGGGATCCAGTGAAATTGTAGTGGAGGTGAAAATTCCTCCTACCCGCGGAAAGACGGAAAGACCCCGTGCACCTTTACTACAGCTTGACACTGTAGCTTGGATATTCATGTGCAGGATAGGTGGGAGGCTTTGATCACAGGACGCCAGTACTGTGTGAGCCATCCTTGAGATACCACCCTTGAATATTTGAGTTACTAACTGCGAGAAGTTATCCTTCTTCAGGACAATGTCTGGTGGGTAGTTTGACTGGGGCGGTCGCCTCCTAAAAAGTAACGGAGGCTTACAAAGGTTAGTTCATGGCGGATGGAAATCGCCAGTTGAGTATAATGGCATAAACTAGCTTGACTGTGAGAGATACAACTCGAACAGAGACGAAAGTCGGTCATAGTGATCCGGTGGTTCTGTGTGGAAGGGCCATCGCTCAAAGGATAAAAGGTACGCCGGGGATAACAGGCTGATCTCCCCCAAGAGCTCACATCGACGGGGAGGTTTGGCACCTCGATGTCGGCTCATCGCATCCTGGGGCTGGAGCAGGTCCCAAGGGTATGGCTGTTCGCCATTTAAAGCGGTACGCGAGCTGGGTTCAGAACGTCGTGAGACAGTTCGGTCCCTATCTTCCGTGGGCGTAGGAAAGTTGAAGAGATTTGTCCCTAGTACGAGAGGACCGGGATGAACGTACCACTAGTGTACCAATTGTTCTGCCAAGGGCACCGTTGGGTAGCTATGTACGGATGTGATAAGAGCTGAAAGCATCTAAGCTCGAAGCCAACTCTAAGATGAACTTTCCCTGAAGATCCCTTGAAGACTACAAGGTTGATAGGCTAGGTGTGTAAGCGTTGTAAGACGTTTAGCTGACTAGTACTAATAGATCGTTTGGCTTTTTTTAAACTATTTCTTGGTTTACTATCTTATTAAGTACTTCTAAGTATTTAATATGTTGTATATCTACTATAAGATATAAAGACTTAACATTATAATTTTTTTACTCATTCAATAATGTGAGTACAGAGCATACTTTTACAGTATGTTTGATACTCATATTGCTGGTGGTTTTAGCGAAGTGGAAATACCCAGCTCCATTCCGAACCTGGAAGTCAAGCACTTCTGCGCTGATAATACTGCAGGGTCCCCTTGTGGAAATGTAGGTCGCTGCCAGCTCTTGAGTAT
>NZ_PDKF01000007.1 GCF_004118855.1 Arcobacter sp. CECT 8983
TCATCTTCTACTGTTCCATTGTTAAATGTAAAGTCATACTCTTTTGCAGCTTCTGCTTCTCCACTTAATGTTACAGTGTGAACTAAAGAAGTTCCTTCTGTTTGTGTATCACTTGTTACACTTGATACTTCTATATCTTCTTCATTTGCTTGAGGATCATCTGTAGTAGTTGCAGTTTCATCATCATTATTAGTAGTTCCTTCAACATCAACTAAATTTCCATCTGGATCATTAAACTCTAGCCCAGTTCCTCTTCCTTCTGCTCCATAAGTGTTTCCACTAATAGCCTCTGATGCAAAAAATGTAGATGCACCGTTTGAAGTTGATTCACCTGCTGCAGCTGCTTCTAACTGTTCTGCTAATGAACCGAAATCATCTATTATAATTCCATTTTGATTTGTGCTACCATCTGTTTGAGCAAGCAAATCTTTTAATTCTCTAATAATATTATCACTTTTAAATTCAGGGTTTAATACTGTTTGATTAAGTTCATCCATACCTTCTTGGTCATTTATAATTCCAAGTACAGATTTATTTTCAGTTAGTAAGCTAGATTCTTTAATTAATTTTGCCATATCTTCAAATTTAAACTTATATTTTTGTCCATCTTTATTGAACAAAATTTCAATAGAGTCTTCCCCATCACTTAAGTTAAACTTGTATTTTTTGGCATCTAAATTCTCAAAGTAAAACTGTTGTCCTGGTTCTGGTTTAATAACCATTCCATCCGTTAATTCTCTAACTTCTTTTGAACCATCTACATTTTTAATTATCACTTTAATCATAGTACTACCCTCATTATTAGAATTTCATACTATCCATTATATATGAAAAAAGTTTCTTTTGAGACACTTTTGCAGGTTTTATAAATATTTTTATTGCTAGTTTTATTATTATTTTAAAGGTGAGATTATTTTAAAATTTGCTCCATAATTTTTATTAGAAACAAGAAGCTTTCCATTCATATTCTTTTCGATAATTAATTTTGACATAAAAAGCCCTATTCCAGTACCTTCCTTTTTACCATAAGTAAAAAAAGGTTTAAAAATATTATCAACAGGTGTTACTTCAATTCCACCTGCATTATCTTCAACACTAAGAATAGAATTTTTATTATCAGAATCTAAAGTTATAATAATTTTAGGTTCTTTTATTTTTCTATCAACTAAAGCATCTTTTGCATTATTTAATAGATTTATTAAAACTTGAGTATATTCATTTTTATAGCCATAAATAGTAGGATTATTTTTAATAACGATATCAACAAAAATCCCATTTTTACGTAGCCCTGTGATGATTATTCCTAAAGAAGAGTTTATTTGATCAGAGAGTTTAAACTCGGTTTTTTCTTTATTGGTTGCAAAGAAGTTTTTGAAGTCATCTATTGTATTTGACATATATTTGGTTATATGATTTAGTTTAGAAATAGAGTCTAATAACTCATCATTATTTATACTTTTATTAAAATTGAGTTTAGCTTCAATAGGAATAAATAAAGAAGACAACTCCATTAAGGGTTGTCTCCATTGGTGGGCAATATTCTCTAGCATTTCACCCATTGCAGCAAGTTTATTTTGTTGAAAAATTATTTCATCTTTTTGTCTATTTTTTTCAACTTCTATAGCAACTAATTTTTCTAACTCTTTATTTTGTTCTTCTAACTCCATAAAATCTTCTAAACTAGTTTGCTTCATTTTTGCCTCTTTTAGTTTTATTTAATCTCTATTTTAAACTCTACTCTTCTTGATAACTCAGGATTTTCAGAACCATCACTATTTAATATTAACTCTTTTGAAGATTTACCTACTGCTTTAAAAGTATTATCTATAAAACTTTCATTTTCAATAACTATAGAATCTAAGCTTGTTTTTAAATACTCTAAAACTGCATCTGCTCTTTCTTGTGATAGAGCCATATTTTTACTAAATTTTTCTTCTTCTGATTTAGCACTACTATAAGCTGATGATGTATGACCTTCTACATAAACATTTTTTATAGAATTTTTATATTCAACTAAAGCAGCTATATATCTAGGGAAGAAATCCGATAAAATATTTTTGTACTCTTGCTTAAGATTATTACTTCCTCTTTCAAACATTAAAGAAGGGTTATTAAATCTAAATATTAATCTATTTTCATCAAAAGAAGCATTCCATTTTGCGAAATCATTTTCAAACTCTTTTTTTAATAATGCAGGTAAACTATTGATTGCTTTTATCTCTAGTTCTTCAGAGGTAAGACCCTTTTCATTAATTGAATTTACAGAAATTGCATCAACTCTATAATAACCATTTAAAAGTTTTTCTTCTACTTGTGCACACCATCTTTTCCCTAAAATATTAGCTTCTATTACACTTTCTCCTGAATCAAATGAAATTTGAATTCTTCTTACATCCTCATCATAGATATCTCCACAAATATTTGGCGTATTATCAGTTAATATTCCGTATTCATCTATTGAGATTTGATTATAAAATTGTGTATTTGTAGTTTTTTTAGGAGTTATTACTTTGCCAATACATTCTTGTTGAATATTCTTTGAACTAAGTAATTTTGCTGTTCTATTATCATTTAATTCTCTCGCATACTCATAAACAGAAACACCCTTTTCATCTTTTGCATTTATTTTTGCACCATTACATATTAGAAGTTCTGACATAAAAGTATAACCTTTTTTTACAGAATCAATTAAAGGTGTATCAAAATAATTGTCTTTTGTATTTATTTGGGCACCCTTTGATATAAGAACTTTTGCTATATCAAAATGATTAAATCTTGCAGCAATATGTAAAGGGGTATAACCATATTCATCTTTTGTATCTATATTCTCTTTATTAAGTAATTCATTTAATAACATCATATCATTTACTCTAACAGCGTAGTGTAAATCTTTTTCAACAGGTGAGCCTGTATTTTTAGTTGCACAACCTGCAAAAACACTTAGTATAAAAACTAAACTAAAAAAATATTTATTCATTTTTTTCCTTATCTTTCATGTAAAGCATTTTGCTTTACTTTTAATATTGGTTTTAATATAAAGTCAAGTATTGTCTTTTTACCAGTAATAATATCAACAGAAGCCACCATACCTGGAATAATTGGTAGTTTCTCACCATTACGTTCTAAATAATTCTTCTCTGTTCTTACAATAACTCTATAATAACTTTTACCCTCTTTTGATTCCTTATCTACAATACTATCAGCAGAGATTTCTGTGATTTTTGCATCTAATCCACCATAAATTGAAAAATCATAGGCAGTTATTTTTACAATTGCTTTTTGACTAGGATTAATAAAAGCAATATCTTTAGGATCAATCTTTGCTTCAACTAATAAAATATCACTTTGAGGAACTATTTCAACTAAATCTACCCCTGGTTGGATTACTCCACCTATTGTATTAAAATATAACTGCTTCACTATTCCATCTACTGGCGAAACAATAGTTGTTTTAGCAACTTTATCTTTATCTCCCACTAATCTTGCTTCAAATTTACTAATTAATCCAACAGTTTCTTGTAAAGTATTTGAAGCTTCCGCTCTAAAATTATTTAATTTTTCAGATACTCTACTTTTTGCTTCTTGTATCGCTAGTTCAGACCTTTTTACAGATAATAAAGCTGTTTCTAATTCAGAACTTACATCTGTATACTCTTTTTCTATATTTAAAAGTTCATATTTAGACTTAACCCCTCTTCTTACAAGCTTATGAATTGTTTCCCTTTGTTCTTTTATAAGGGCAAAACTTTTTTTAAGATTCTTAATAGTATTTTTTATTTCAGTTAATTCTTGTCTTTTTTGTGCAAGTTGAGTTTCCAAAACATCTACTGATGATTTTAACTCTTCATATCTATTAGCTAAAAGAGTCTGTTCCAATCTATCATAACCTGATTTATCTTCTAATACTTCTTTAGGAAACTCCAAAATAGGAACTGGTTTTGTTAAGTCTAAAGTAGCTTCAGCTTCAAGTCTTTGTTTAACTGCTAATAAACTAATATACTCTTGCTTACTCTCTTCTAATGTTGCTTGAAATCTTGTTGTATCAATTTTCATTAAAGGAGTGCCTTTTTTCACTGACTCACCATCTTTTACTAGAATTTCTGAAATAATACCTCCATCAAGAGACTGAACTCTTTGAATTTTATCTGAAGGAATAACTTTACCATTTCCTCTTGCTAACTCATCAATCTCTGCAAATGCTGACCAAAGAATGACTAAAGTAAAAAAAGAAATTATAAATATAAAAGTTAGATTTGCCACTTTACTAGGTGTCTCATTTGCATTTGCATAACTTGAATAGACAAACTCTAAATCTTCATCAGGACTTTTATCAAGACCATAAAGCTTATTAAACCATTTTTTTATCATTGTTTTGCACCTTTTGGTTTATTAAAAACTTCTTCTTTAGGACCATCAAAAGCAATCTGCCCATTTTCCACAATAATAACTCTATTTACTAAATGAAGCAATGAAGTTTTATGAGTAACTATAATTAATGTTTTGTCATGGATAATTTTTTCTATTTTTCTAATAAATGCTTGTTCTGTTTGTTTATCCATTGAGTTCGTTGGCTCATCAAGCATTAGAATATTTGGATTGGAAATTAATGCTCTTGCTAAAGTAACTGACTGTCTCTCACCTCCACTTAAACCTTCACCTCGTTCTCCTACCATCAAATCAAAACCAGCTTCATGTTTTCCTAAAAAGTCATCGAGTCCTGCAACTTTTGATACCTTTAAAAGCTCTTCATCGGATACATATTGTTCTCCAATTGTTATATTATCTTTTATTGTTCCCATAAATAAAAAAGGCTCTTGGGGTACACAACCTATTGCTCTTCTTAAATCAACTGGATCAATTTGTCTTGTATCTAAATCATCAACTAAAACAGAACCAGTAGTTGGTTCATAAAGATTCATAATAAGTTTAAGAAGTGTTGACTTTCCAGAACCAATTTTCCCTAATATAGCAACCTTCTCTCCAGGTTTTATACTTAGGTTTATATTTTTAAGAGTTTGATGATTTTGTTCTTTGTATGCAAAGTTTACATCTTTTAATTCAATTTTACCTTTTAATATAGGTCTACTGATATATGTTTTATTCTCTTTTTCTACTGGCATTTTCATAACTTCATCTAAGTTACTTAATGAAAGCATTGTTTTATCAAACTTTATAATAAGTCCTACCAATTGAGAAACAGGAGCAATTACTCTTCCATTTAAAATCATAGCTGCAATAATAGCACCCATTGTAATATCACCTTCACTTGCAAGATAAACTCCCCCTGCAACAATTGCAATATTTGAAAACTGTGAAATAAAAGCAGTAAAATAAGTAATACTTTGAGATAGAAAATGCCCTTTATCTGCATAATGAACTGTTTTATTTACTGAATTATCCCAGTTAGTTCTCATTCTATTTTGAGCTCTTACACTTTTAATAATTTCTAAACCAGTAACTGTTTCAATCATTGTTGTTTGTTTTATTTGCTCTTCTTTTACAGATTTTTCAATTATCTCTTTTAATGGTCTTTGCATATACCAAGAAACAAGAATTGAAATAATTACTGTAAAGATAGTAATATAAGCCAATGGTCCTGCGATATAAAAAACAACTATTATAAAGATAATAACAAAAGGGAAATCAACAAAAGCAGCTACTGTAGCACTTGTAAAAAACTCTCTCACGCTTTCAAAAGATTGTAGCCTACTTACAAATTGTCCAGTAGAGGCTGGTTTTGAGTTTATTTTTATATTTAATACATGATTAAAAATTTTATTTGAAATAATAGTATCTGTTCTTTTACTTGCAACCCCTAAAAAATAGGATCTTAAAACTTTTAAAACAAAATCAAAAAGCATTACAATACTAATACCAATAAACAATGCCCACATAGTTTCAATTGCATTATTAGGTAAAACTCTATCATAAACATTCATTGTAAACAATGGTGTAGCTAAGATGAATAAATTAATAAATAAAGAAACCAAAATAACTTGTTTGTAAATATTTTTATTTCTAAATAAAGTTCCCCAGAACCATTTTTGAGGGCTATCTACTTGTATTTCTTTTTCTATTCTATTATTAAAATTAAATTCTGGTTTTAAAATAATCAATTCACCTAAATATTCAGAATTTAATTTTTCTAAAGTCATTTCTGTTTCACCAGAACTAAGACCAGGAAGAATTACTTTTGCTATTCCTTCTTTCTCATCATAATCAAGTAAAACACATGATCTATCTTTTTCAAGCAAAAGCACAGCAGGAAGAGCAAGCTTTGTAAGTTTTGTTATTTCTCTTTTAACAACTTTACTTGTAAGTCCAATTCTTTTTGCAGCATCAATAAACATATCTAAATCTAACGATTTATTATGAACTGGAAGATTAAATTTCAAAGATTCTGCTGAGGCTTCTCTTTTATGATATTTTGATAAAAATATCAAGCACTCTAAAAGTGTATCAACAGTTCTTCTGTCCTTGAGGGTATTTAGACTTTCATCTAATTTTTCTTTTTCTTGCAATTTGCAACCTTGATAATATTAGTTAAAATTTTAGATTTTATTTATATTATCAATATATGCCTTATTAGACAATACAAGAGTAGAGTTTAAACTAATTATTTTATCTTTAGGTATATTTAAAAAGCTATCTAATTTATCTTCTAAATTATCATTTTTATTTAAAATATCATTTGTTTTTCCATCTAATTCTAACTCTCTTTTTAAATCAAGATTTAATTCTTTTCTAATTAATTCACTGTCTGTATCACTAATTAAACCTTCAAGTTCTTTTTCAATATTATTATTTTGTTTTTTAGGTTTATAATTAATTATTCTTGGAGCAATATTTGCACAATCTTGATTTTTTGAATTCACTACTGAGTTTGTTAGGTTTGATAAGTTAAACATCAAGTCATAATAATTGTTTATTAAAGCGTATTCAACTTCTATTAACGTTTTTGTTGATTCATAAAGTTCTCTTTCTGCATCTAAAATATCAACAAAAGTTCTTGTACCTGCTTGAAATTCACTTCTATATACATCTACAATATTTACATTTGCTTTTACATATTTTTTTAGCTCTTCAATTCTTCTTTTATATGTATCATGTTTCCCATATAAAGATTTTATTTCTGCAACAATTTCTTGAGTAATATCATCTAAAGTTTTCTTTTGTTCTTCTAAGAAAGTTTTTTCTTGAGTCGAAGTTACATTATTTTTATTACCATTAAATAAATTCCAATTAAAATTCAACCTAATATATTTTTCATCTGTTCTACCATTTTCAGTTAATTCTAAATCTTCATCAATTGAAGCTTTTAACTCTAAATCTATTTTTGGTAAAAATGATGCGTTCGCTTGTGCAATTTTTTCTCTTTGCATTTTTATTTTTTCTATTTGTTCTAATATTCTATAATTACTAGCAACCGCTTTTTTTATAGCTTCTTCTAAATTTTTTGGGATTTTAGTTTCATCAATAGCTGGTCTACATGTTTTACTAGTAGGATTTTCACCCACTAATTTAAAATACTTAGCTAATGTTGTATCTTTTTTATCTTCTTCATCAATATATCTATCTCTTATAAAATGCAGTTTTGAAGATACTTGATATGTTTCTAAAACTTCTCCACTAATACTTTCTTGTTCTTTTGCTATAGCTAAATTATCTTCATTTATTTTTATCATAGACTCAGTTAACGTTAATACTTCATCTGATTGAACTAAGCCTGTGTAAGCTTTAATTGTTTCTAAAACTGTGTTTTCAATTGCATAAAAACTTCTGTGTTTATTTGCTAAATCTTGATATTTCGTTTGTGCAACTTCAGAAGGAGTCAATCCTCCATCATATATATATTGTCTTAAAACAATTGCTGCACTATAACCATCTTGATCAGTCCATTCACCATCAGTAGCTGTTTTATTTATATCTCTTTTTTCTCTTTCACTTCCCTTTTGAAAATATGATTCTATATCTAATGTAGGTAAATAATTGCCTCTTCTTTCATCAACATACATTTTATATGCTTCTTGATTCTTTCTTTCAGCTATAACATTTGGATTTGTACTTAAAACTTTTTCAACACTATCTTTTAAACTAGTTGCACAAAGAGATGTCACTGATAGATACAAAAACAAACTCAAAAAAATCATTTTTATGCTATTGTTAGATTTCATTATCTTTCCTTAAGTAATCATTTCTTGCAAAACTGATTATTTTATTATATAATTATTTTTACATTTTAGCATAAAAAGAATAAAAAGCAATGGAAAATTACATAAATAATAAAAAAAGTGTTAAAATTATTAAAGAACACTTAAATATTCTTTATATTGAAGATGAAAGAAATATAAGAGAAAAGTTAAAAGAGGCTATAAAGCTTATTGTATCGAATGTTTATGATTGTGAAGACATTTCTCAAGCAAAAGAGATTTTAGATAAACATAGAATTGACATAATAATTTCTGACATTAATTTAAAGAATGAAAATGCCTTAGAATTTATAAAAAATATAAGAAAATATTATTTAAATTTACCTATTATTTTATTATCAGCATACACTGAAAAAAATTATTTATTAGAAGCAGCAAAACTAAAACTTGTTGATTATTTAGTAAAACCCATTGATTTTAAAATATTAAATAATACTATAGATAAAGCTGCACAGGAGCTTATTCAATACGGAAATTACATTGTTGATTTTGAAAATAAAACATCTTATAATATTCTTAATAAGAAATTATTATCTAAAGAAACCAAGAAAGACATTATATTAACAGCAAAAGAGATAGAATTGCTTGAATATTTTATTTCTAACAGTAATAGAGTCCTTTCCCATGATGAAATAAAAAATAAACTTTGGATAGATTCTTATGAAATTACAGACTCTGCACTTAAAAACTTAATTAATAAACTAAGAAAAAAAATAGGGAAAGAGTCAATAAAGAATATTTCAGGAGTTGGATTTAAAATAGAATTGATTTAAAATTTCAATTTTTTAAACTCTTTAATTAAAAATAACTGCCGTTGATAAATATATTTTTCTAAAATCTTTCTATCCCCAAAAGACAATTCATATATAAAAACTATTTTACTATAATCATTATTGATTTCTTTAATTTTATGAACTAAAGCTTTGAAGGCTAATCTTTCTTTATGAACAATTATATTTTCAAAGGAAGCTTCATGTTCTGTTTTAAAACCTATTACAATATCTACCTTATCTCCTAACCTTAACTTATTAGTTATATTTTTAGCAATAAAAGAAATAGAGGAAGAAGAAATAGACTCTACTTTATAACTATATCTTTCACTATTAGCAAAAATTGATCCATTAAATGTCTCATCAGGATCGACTCGTACAGTTTTTCTATTCTTTGAACTAGTTTCAACTTGAACTAAATCCTTTAAACAAACAATATTGCTAAGTTCATCATAGCTTTCAAGTTTAGCATTTAGAATTTTATTTTCAATATGTATTGTTGTCTTTTTTTCATATCTTATAGCTTTTATCTGTACATTTTCTGTTTTTATTCTTATTCTATCTTTTTCAATATTTATAATAGAAGCATCGTGAATAAAAGGAATTCCTTTATAATGGTTAATTAGTTCAATTTTATTATTGTTTAGTTTAGAGTCATAAAGCTCTTTAAATAAATCATCTTCAATTGATTCTTCATCACTATTTTCTATCTTTTCAATTGAACACAATAAAGAAGAAATTAAAGTATCGTAGTTTACTGGTTTTTGTATAAACTCATTTATTCCAAGTTTTTTAAACTTCATTATATTCTCTTCATAAGCATGAGCAGATATTATCACTACTTGTGCATGAGGGCTAAATTCTAATAATTTTGCAATAAATTCATGTCCATCCATTTGAGGCATTGTTAAATCAGTTAAAACTAAATCTGGTAAACTTTTCTTAAAAATTTCTAAACCAACTAAACCATTGTCAGCTACATAAACTTCTTTAAAAAGTTTACCCACAAAATTTTTCATCTGCTTTTGAATATGCTTACTATCTTCTACTATTAAAACACTATATTCACTTGCTTTATTTTTTAGTTTCATTAATTCAGACAATTTCACCCCTTAATACTATTTCAAAGCAAGCACCAAAATTTTGATTATATGCTTTAATTTTACCTTCTAGATGTTTTTCTACAATAATCTTCGACATATAAAGCCCTAAACCTGTACCCTCAAGCTCATCTTTTGTAGTAAAATATGGTTCGAAAATATTATTTATAATCTCTTCAGGTATTCCTCCTGCATTATCACATATTTTTATTATGATATTTTCACCATCTAAATACTCATAAACATCTATTCTTTTGTGCTCTATGTCTCTTTGAACTAAAACTTCTTTTGCATTTTTTAAAATATTTATAATTACTTGTAAAAACTCTTTTTCAAAACTATTAACTTTTTTACCTGATGTAAACTCTTTCTTTACTTCAATATTGTTATTTTCTAAAGTTTTACCCATAACAGAAATTGCATCTTTAAATACATCTTCTACAAAAAAGCTCTCTTTTTGTTTATTTGGTTTAAAAAAGTTCCTAAAATCTTCAATTGTTTGAGATAAGTATTGTGTTTGAGATATTATGTCTTGTGCATTTTCTTCTAATGCTTCTTTATCTATCATATCAAGATCTATATCCATTAAAATATTGTTTGCACTCATTGCTACAACAGAGATTGGTTGTCTCCATTGATGAGCAATCATACTTATCATTTCACCCATTGCAGCATGTCTTGATTGTGCAATCATTAGTTCTTCTTTATCTTTTAATTCTTCTTGTAGTTTTAGCTCTTTTGTTATCTCTTGTTTGATTGCCATATAGTTAATGATTTTTTTATCTTTTTTAGAAAAAATTGGGAAAATTATAGCTCTTTCCCAAAACTCTTTTTTATTTTTACTGATATTTCTAAAAACTCCACTCCACGTTTTTCCAGAAGAGATTGTTTGCCATAAATTATCATATTCCTCTTCATCCATAGTATCTGATTGTAAAACATCAATATTTTTACCTGTAATTTCAGAAAAACTATATCCACTTACTTTAGTAAAGTGAGAATTTACATACTCAACCTCACCTTTTTTATTTGTAATAACAAAAGAGATAGGAGCTTGCTCTACTGCTTGTCGTAAAATAGAAAGTTCATTTTGGATCAATGCAAACTCAGTAATATCTTGAATAGTACCTATTACAAGATGAACTTCTTTACTTTTATCTTTTTTAAACTCTATATTACAATTAACATGTCTTACTTCTTTATCTGATTGTCTTATGATTCTATACTCTGTTCGATATCCTCTTTTTTTGTATTTACCTAAAAAGAATCTTTTTACCACATTTTCTCTATCTTCTTCATGGGTAAAGTTTTTAACTAAATCTTCAAGGGTGATTTTTGTTTCATTGGCTAAACCAAAAACAGATTTAATATTTTTTGATAGAGTTAAAGTATTAGTTTTAAAGTCATATCTAAAGTGCCCTAAATTTGACATTTTCTCAGCTTTTAGAAGATTTTTCTCACTTGTCTTTAAATTAACTTCTAACTCTTTTTGCTTTGTAATATCAGTATGAAAACCAACCATTCTAATTGCATTTCCATTTTTATCAAAGATAGTCTTACCTCTATCTAAAATCCAAACCCAATGCCCATCTTTATGTTTTAATCTATGTACATTTTCATAATATGTAGTTCTTCCTCTATGATTTGCTTTTATATCACTTATAGCTGATTCTATGTCGTCAGGATGAACTAGCTTTTTCCATGTTTCTAATGAATTTGCTAATTCATTTTCTTTATAACCAAGCATCCCTTTCCATATTTTTGAAAAATAGACTTTATTTGAACTTAAATCCCAATCCCACAAACCATCATTTGAACCATTTATTGCATGCTCATATCTTTGTGATAATACTCTATTCTTATCTGAGATTCTCATTATTATTCTATGTTTTTTATAAATATTATTTACAAAATAAATCAATACTAAAAATACTATTAAAGAAATAAAGAAACTAAATAACATATAGTAATCTCTTTTTTTATTTGCATTTATATAGAACTCTTGATAATCGCTTGTATTTAAAGTAACTCTAATTCCACCTCTTATATCTCCAATTTTATATCCTTGAGAAGAGTGGCAATCTAAACATGCTCTTGTTACAGTCAATGAAGCCATATATTTTAATTTATTTCTATTTTTGTTAAATTCAAAAAACTCTGTTTTATCTTTCTTTTCAAACTCTTTTAAAACTTTCTTCTCAAAATAATTAGGTTTATTTCCTTCATTACTTGGGTTTAAACTAGTTATCTTATAACTTTGAATATTGCTTCTACTTGAAAGGTCAAAAATCTGTTTTGTCATACTTATAGGACTAATTATTGAATAATCTTCATCTTCTTTAATGTAAACCCCATTATTTGTTGTATTCCACATTTTAATTGTAAGAAAACTAGTAAAACTATTTCTTGCTTCTTTTAATATATTATTTTCATAAATTTTGATTTGATTTGATATTGAAAAGTTTATATAATAAACTTGTAAAAGAAAAGCAAATATAACAACAGTAATAGTAAGTAAAACAGCTTTAGTTTGATTCATTATTCTCTTCTTGCTAATAAAATATCATCATTATATATAACTTTATTAATATTCTATCTTATTAATATTTAATTTTTTTTTTACAATCAGCTTACATACTAAATTAAACAATTATAATATTTATCCTTTATTAGTTAAAATAAATCTAATATTTATAAAGGAGGAGTTTGGATTTGAAAAAAATAGCCTATCTTATAATTCCTCTAATAATATCTTTACTTCAAGCAAAAAATATATTAACTAATGAAGAAATATCATTTTTAAAAGAACATAAAGAACTAAAAGTTTGTATTGATCCAAATTGGATGCCTTTAGAAAAAAATGAAAAAGGTAAACATGTAGGTATGACTGCTGATTATTTAAGACTGTTAGAAAAAAGTCTTAATATAAAAATGACAATGGTTCCAACAAAAACTTGGATTGAATCATTAGAACTAGGGAAAAATAAAAAATGTGATATTTTTTCCCTTGTAATGCCTACAAAAGAAAGAAAATTGTATTTAAATTTCACTAAACCTTATTTAGAAATTCCTTTAGTACTTGCAACAAAAGAGAGTGAAGTTTTTATTGATGACATAACAAAAGTAAAAAAAACAATGGGTATTGTTAAAGGCTATGCATATGCAGAAATTTTAAAAGAGAAATATCCAAGCTTAGATTTAGTTTATGTTAAAAATATTGAAGATGGCTTAAAAAAAGTTGACCAAAACAAGCTTTTTGGTTTTATAGGTACTTTCCCAACAGTGGGATATAATATACAAAAAAAATATGTAGGAAACTTAAAAATAGTAGGGAAATTCCAGCAAAAATGGGACCTAGGCATTGGTGTAAGAAAAGATTATCCCATTTTAGTTGAAATATTCAACAAAGCTATTAACAATATTAAATATGAAGAACACCAAGAAATTTTAAATAAATGGCTGTCAATTAAATATGAAAAAATAACCTATAAATATCTATTTGAAATAATTTTAGTTTTCTTTTTTGTTTTAGGAATAATTATCTTTGTAAATAGAAAATTATCAAATGAAATCAAAAAAAGAAAAAGAGTAGAAAGTCACTTGAAACGTGTTATTCAAGGAGCTAAGCTTGGTACTTGGACTTGGAATATAAAAGAAGATAGAAATATTATAAATAATAGATTAACTGAGATTATTGGATATTCAAAAGAGGAGTTAAGCAATAAAAATCACCTTTCTTTTATTCTAGAAGAAGACAGACCTTTAGTAGATAAAGCTCTTGAAGAGCACATAAAGGGAAATCAACCTTATGAAGTGTGCTTTAGAATGAAAGCAAAAGATGGTTCTATAAAATGGATTTTATCCAATGGAAGTATTGTAAAAAAAGATAAAGATGGTAATCCAATAATTATGGCAGGTATTTATCAAGATGTCACAGAAAGTAAAAAACTTGAACTTGAATTAAAAAGACAAAATGAATTTATTGTTCAACAATCAAGACAAGCAGCAATGGGTGAAATGTTAGAAAATATTGCCCACCAATGGAGGCAACCTCTTTCTATAATTACTACTTCTGCAAGTGGAGTTAAAATAAAAAGTGAACTTTCAGATTTAAATCAAGAACAACTATTTGAATTTATGGATCAAATAATTAAAGGTGGAATGTATTTATCTCAAACAATAGAGGATTTTAGAAACTTCTTTAAAAAAGACAAAAAAGCTACAAATATTCAATCAACTATTCTAATAGAGAAGTCTCTTCAATTTTTAAAATCAAAAATTAACAATAGAGAAATTGAAGTAATAACAGATATTCAAGTAGAAGAGTTAAGAGTATATGAAAATGAATTTATACAAGCATTAATTAATATCTTTAGTAATGCAATAGATGCCTTGGAAAAAGTAGAAAACAAAAAATATATTTTTATAACTATTAAAGAGAGTAAAAATAATTATATTATTGAAATAAAAGATAGTGCAAAAGGTATTGAAGATAAAATATTACCAAGAATTTTTGATCCATACTTTACAACTAAACACCAAAGCCAAGGTACTGGAATTGGACTTTATATGACTAAAGAAATTATCGAAAAGCATTTTTTAGGTAAAATAGAAGTTAAAAATGAAGATTTTAATTATCAAGAAATAGCATTAAAAGGAGCTTGTTTTAAAATCAAAATTCCAAAAATGGTTAAAGATTTATGAAAAAACTATTAAAAATCACTCTTGTAGCTGCTATACTAGGTGCATTATTTAGTTATGGCACACTGAAATTCCTATATTATAAAATGGAACAAGAACTTATTACATATTTAGTTCTAAATGAAGAAGCAAAAAAACTTCAAGATATATATGCATTATGCAATGGATTATTAACTACAAATCCAAGTAATGAAAATTTATTAAGTTGCAATAGTATTGTATCAAAAGTAGATAAGCTATCTATACAAATAGAAGAAAAATGTCCATATATAAGTTTTTATACAACATATATAAATAAATTAGAATAAAAAAAGGAAACCCTATAAGGTATTATTATAATACCAAGATTTCCTTTTTAGATATGCATGAAATTAATCTTTGTAAGATTACTCCCTTTTTTCTGAAAAAATACTTAATTTAACATAAGATTTACTTATAACTAAAACAGTCTTAATAATTTTTATTATTCTTATAGTAATAATAATTTTAAATTATAAAGTAATTTTGATTTATTTTGAAATGTAATTTTGATATAATAACTTTATGAATAAAAAATACATCAATAAAGAATTAGCACTAAAATATTTAGACTATGATATAAAATTGTATAAAAATATTCTAGAAGGTTTTAAAGAACAATATTATAATCTAGATTTTTTAAAGCTTGAAGATTCTACTTTTTTTAAAGAAGTTCATCAATTGAAATCAATAAGTAAAAATATTGGAGCAAATGAACTTTTCAAACTTGCTGATCATATGAACAAAAATAAAACTAGAAAAGATGAAATTTTGCTTCAAGAAACTTTGTTAAAAGTATTAAAAGAAATAGATGAACTATCCTTTATAGATATAAATAATACAACAAACACTACAGGTGAAACCTATTCAAAAAAAGCTCTTATAGAAGAAATTTTAAATGGAGCAATAAAAAATCGTCCTAAAAAAGTCGAAGAACCACTTGAAAAATTAAAACAAATGCAAAACCTTACAAAAGAAGAGAAACTTTTAGTCTCAAAGCTAGATAAAGAAATTAAAGTATATAATTTTAGGAACATTGTAAATATTCTTTCATAATAGGGGAAGTATGACTAAACCTTTAATTCTTATCGTAGATGATAACCAAGCAAACATAAAAATACTTGTTGAATTCCTTTCAAAGGACTATGAAGTCATTGTATCAATGACAGGAACAGAAGCACTAGAAATAATAGATAAAGAAGAAATAGATCTTGTATTATTAGATATTTTCATGCCTGATATGAACGGTTTTGAAGTATGTGAAAAAGTTTATGAAAAGCATGAGATGTATGATATTCCTATCATTTTTGTAACTGCAAGTAGCAATGATGATGATGTTGAAAGAGGTTTTAATCTAGGAGCCGTAGATTATGTTACAAAACCTTTTAGAAAAGTAGAGATTTTATCTAGAGTAAGAACTCATATTCTTTTAAAAGATTATAAAAATAATTTAGAAGAAAAAGTAAAAGAAGAGATTGAAAAAAATAGATTAAAAGAAAAAATTATGTTTCACCAATCAAAACTTGTAAGTATTGGAGAAATGACAAATAGTATTGCCCACCAATGGAGACAACCTCTAAACTCTATTAATTCTGCAGTTATGGGAATTGATACTTGTATGATGAGAAATAATATAAAAAATATAGAGATAAATGAAAAACTTGAAGAGATAGAAGTTCAAACTCATTATATGTCTAGAACAATTGAAGATTTTAGTAACTTTTTAAATCCTAACAAACAAAAAGGAGAAAATGATTTAAAAGAGATTGTTAGGAAAACTCTTACAATTATTCATACAAAGTTTTCTAAAAATAGTATTCATTGTGAAATAATAGAAAAAAATAAATCAATAGTCTCTTGTACAGAAGGAGAGATCATTCAAGTATTGATTGTTATATTAAATAATGCAGTAGATGCATTAAAAGAAAATAAAATAGCAAATCCAAAAGTAACTATAGAAATTGATACAAATAAAATAAGTATTATAGATAATGCAGGTGGAATAAAAAAGGATAATCTCAACAATATATTCTTACCGTATTTTACTACTAAAAAAACAGATGAAGGTCTTGGAATTGGACTTCATTTAGCAAAGTCTATTATAGAAGAATCTAATAATGGTAAACTTTCAGTAGAAAATGTTGATTGTGGTGCTAAGTTTGAGATAAGTTTTAATAGATAGTGGTGCGAATGGTGAGAATCGAACTCACACTCCGAAACCGGAATGGGATTTTAAGTCCCACGCGTCTACCTATTCCGCCACACTCGCACTTCTATATAATGGAGGAGGTAGCCGGACTCGAACCGACGCATACAGGATTTGCAATCCCGGGCATTACCAACTTTGCTATACCTCCACAAAATGGAACGAAATTATATCAAAAATAACTTAATTTTTTTTTAATCTTTTTTCTTTCTTTCTACTTTAATTAAATATACCCCAGAAAGAATTACAATTATTGCCCCAAGTATTGTTAAATTATCAGGTATATCATTAAAAATAATCCATCCTAATAATGTTGCACTAATAATTTCTAAATATTGAAAAGAAGCTAATAAACTTGCATTAGCATAATATAAAGCATTTGATACAAGAAGTTGGCTAGCTATTGTGACTACTGCTAATAAAAAAACTAACCACCATAAAGAATGGTCTATTTTATTAAAAGCAATAATCGCAAAATCAGAACCTTGAGTAGATAAAAGAACTATAGAAATAAAAATAGAAGCTACAATACCTATCCAAAAATGCATGGTAAAACTATCTTTAATATCTTTTGAAACTCTAATTGTCATAAGATAAAGAGCATAAAATAAAGCAGCTAAAATTGGTAAAATAGCTGCTGTTCCATATGCTGACCAGTTAGGTCTTATAATAATCATTGTTCCAATAAGCCCAATAATTAAAACAATAATTAAGCTTTTAGTAATTTTTTCTTTTAAAAATATAATAGATAAAAAAGTCAAAATCAAAGGTTCTATAAAAAATAAGGCAATATTATTTGCCAAAGGTAAATATACTAAACCCCAGAAAATCAGAAACATACAAGAAGAAATAAAAAAAGCTAAATAAAGATAAATCATTTTAAATGCTGCAATTTTTTTTCTTAAAATTTTTGCTAAAAAATATATTAAAATAGCTTGTAATAAAAATCTGAAAAAAGTAATTTGCATAGGAGAATATGTACTAGAAAGCCATTTCCCAATTGCATCTGAAAAAGGAATAACAAATACTGCAATAAGCATAAAAATCATTCCTTTTTGATTATTCGTTATTGAACTATTCAAAATGATATTCTCCTTAAAAGTGTTAAACTTTTGTATTCTTTAATAAAAAATTGTTTTAAGCTTTTAGAATATTAAATAAAAAGTGATTTGATTGATTTTGTGAAAAGTGGCAGTGAGTGAGGGATTCGAACCCTCGGAGGCGTGAACCTCGCCGGTTTTCAAAACCGGTACTTTCGACCAACTCAGTCAACTCACTACAACGTTAATATTTATAAGTGGTGCGAATGGTGAGAATCGAACTCACACTCCGAAACCGGAATGGGATTTTAAGTCCCACGCGTCTACCTATTCCGCCACACTCGCACTTATTGGTAGAATTTAAAAACAGATTGTTTTCAAATTGGACTGGAATTATAATAGCTTTTTTTTTATTTGTCAAGAGTTTTTTAAAAAAAGTTGAAAAATTTTTCAAATTTAATTATTTAATCATTTTTGAACAGCAAAAAAAGTATAATGTCCACCATATTATAATAGCACTAGTAAAGGATATTAATTGAGAAGTAATGAGATTAAAAAAGGCTATGACAGAACGCCTCATAGGTCACTATTAAGAGCTACGGGACTAAAAGATGAAGATTTTGATAAACCCTTTATTGGTGTAGCAAACTCTTTTATTGAACTAATTCCAGGACATTTCTTTTTAGATAAAGTTTCACAAATCATAAAAGAAGAAATTAAAGCAAATGGATGTGTTCCTTTTGAGTTTAATACTATTGGTGTTGATGATGGTATTGCAATGGGACATGATGGAATGTTATTCTCTCTTCCTTCAAGAGAGTTAATTGCGAACTCTATTGAAACAGTAATGAATGCACACAAACTTGATGCAATGATTGCTATTCCAAACTGTGATAAAATCGTTCCAGGTATGATTATGGGTGCATTAAGAGTTGATGTTCCAACTGTATTTGTATCAGGTGGACCAATGCAAAAAGGTCATACTAAAGATGGTGCCCCAATTGATTTAGCTACAGCTTTTGAAGCAGTTGGTAAATATGAAAAAGGTGACATGAACGAAGAAGAACTAAAAGATATCGAGTGTAATGCCTGTCCAAGTGGTGGTTCATGTTCTGGGATGTTTACAGCTAACTCTATGAATACTTTAATGGAAGCTATGGGAATTGCCCTTCCTGGAAATGGAACAATCTTAGCCCTTACACCTGAAAGAGAAGAGTTATATAGAAAAGCAGCTAGAAGAATTTGTGAAATTGCAAAAGATGAAAAGGCAAGTGAAGAGTTTAAACTAAGAAATATTTTAAACGAAAATGCAGTAAGAAATGCATTTGCAGTTGATATGGCAATGGGTGGTTCTTCAAATACAGTTTTACATATGTTAGCAATTGCAAAAGAAGCTGGAGTTAACTTTAACTTAGAAGATATTAACTCTATTTCTAAAAAAGTTTCTCATATTGCTAAGATTTCTCCATCTTTATCAACTGTTCATATGGAAGATATCAATAAAGCTGGTGGAGTAAATGCCGTTATGAAAGAGATGTCAAAAAGAGGTGATGATATTTTAATTGATAATCCAACTATTGGTGGGATTTCAACTTTAGAAAAAATCAAAGATGCCCAAATTAAAGATACAAATATTATTCACACTATTGATAATCCATATAGTGAAGTTGGTGGATTAGCGATTCTTTATGGTAATTTAGCAGAACAAGGTGCTGTTATAAAAACTGCTGGTATCACAGGAGATAGAGTTTTCACAGGTAAAGCTGTATGTTTTGATGGACAACCAGAAGCAATCAAAGGTATTGTAGAAGGTAAAGTTCAAGCTGGTAATGTAGTTGTTATTAGATATGAAGGTCCTAAAGGTGGTCCAGGTATGCAAGAAATGCTAGCACCTACTTCACTTATCATGGGAATGGGACTTGGAGATAAAGTTGCTTTAATCACTGATGGTAGATTCTCAGGAGCTACTAGAGGAGCAAGTATCGGTCACGTAAGTCCAGAAGCAGCAGAAGGTGGAATGATTGGATTATTAAAAGATGGTGATGAAATTCACATTGATGTTGACCAATATATTTTATCTGTAAATTTAAGTGACGAAGAAATTGCAAAAAGAAAAGCAGAATTTACTCCACTTAAAAAACCTCTTAACTCAAAATGGTTAGGACAATATAGAGCACTTGTAACTAATGCAAGCTCTGGGGCAGTACTTAAAACTGACCTTTAAAATACTAAACAAAGTATGAGAAAATTCATACTTTGTTTTAACTCTTCTTTCTTTTACATTAATCTTTTATTTACGATTTATTCAAAAATAGTTTACATTTAGCTATTATAATTCTTTTTAAATATATTAGAAAGGATAAATGAAAATGTTAAAAAAACTATTTTTCGCCGTAATATTTATAGCTACATGTTCATTTGCTGAGTCAATAGACTTCCAAATGGCTGACAAAAATCCACAAAGAGTAGCTCCAAGTAACCCAAATCAAATTTTGTCATTTAATGATAGTATCAAAGAACCAATGAAATCAGTTGTAAATATTGCAGCTAAAAGAAGAGTATCTTCAAATGCTGGCAATATTCCATTTCAGATGTTTAATGATCCATTCCTAAGAAGATTTTTTGGAGATCAATTCAATGAACAATTTGGACAAAATAGAATTCAAAGATCACTTGGTTCTGGTGTTATTATCTCAAAAGATGGATATATCGTAACAAACAATCACGTTATTGAAAATGCAGAAGAAATTATTATTACTATTGCAGACAATCCAAGAGAGTATAATGCAAGAGTTATAGGAAAAGATTCAGATAGTGACTTAGCTGTTATCAAAATTGAAGGAAAAGATTTTGATGCTATTAAATTTGGCTACTCTGAAAACCTTCACGTTGGGGATTTAATTTTTGCTATTGGTAATCCATTTGGTATTGGTACAACAGTAACACAAGGTATCATCTCAGCACTTAATAAAGACCATGTAGGTATCAATAGATATGAAAACTTTATCCAAACAGATGCGTCAATCAACCCAGGAAATTCTGGTGGGGCTTTAGTTGATAGTAGAGGTGCATTGATTGGTATAAACAGTGCAATTATCTCTAAGTCTGGTGGAAACAACGGTATTGGATTTGCAATTCCTGTTTCTATGGTAAAAGATGTTGTTAAAAAACTTATTGAAGATGGAAAAGTTACAAGAGGATACTTAGGTGTTGTTATTGGAGAACTAGACCAAAGAGTTTCAAAACTATATAAAAGATCAGACGGTGCACTTATTTTAGATGTTGCAAGTGATACACCAGCTTCAAAAGCAGGATTAAAAAGAGGTGATTTAATCTACTCAATCAACAATCTTCCAATCAAAGATAGAAAAGATTTACAAAATGTTATTGCATCATTTAAACCAAATCAAACAATAGTTGTAAAACTTGAAAGAGATAAAAAAGATGTAAAAATAAACGTAACTTTAGGAAATAGAGCGGGACTTGTAACTTCTGATTCAAATAATGGTAAGTTCTTAGGTGGACTTTTATTATCGGAACTTAATGCAAATGTTATAAAAAGATTTAGACTAAGCTCAAATACAAAAGGTGTTTTAGTAGTAAATGTTGAACCAAATTCAGATGCTGAGAAAGTTGGATTTGAACCAGGAGATGTTATTATACAAATAGAAGATATTGAAGTAAAAAGCTTCCCTGATATGCAACAAGCAATAAGAAAGTATAATAAAAAGCTAAAAAGAATTTATGTAAATAGATATGGTCAGACAATTGTTCTAGCTATAAAATAAAGGATTTCCTATAATACAAGTACTAATGATAGAAGATGATTTAGAACTAGCTCAAATCATCACAGAGTATTTAGCCTCACAAGACATTGAAGTAACAAATACAGATAGCCCATATAATGGGCTATCTATGTTAAATCTAAAAAAATATGAATTAGTTATATTAGACCTTACTTTGCCGGAAATAGACGGATTGGAAGTTATTCCTAAAATTAGAGAAAAATCTGATATTCCTATTATTATTTCAAGTGCAAGGGATGATATCCTTGATAAAGTAATGGGACTAGAAAGAGGAGCAGATGATTATCTTCCTAAACCATATAATCCAAGGGAACTTCAAGCTAGAATCAAAGCTATTTTAAAAAGAATTGGTGGAACTGAAAAGAAAAAAGAAGAAGAGAAAAAAAGTGACTTCATACTAAAAGAAGATGATATGCAAATCATTTTTAAAGATGAATCACTTAATCTTACTCTTGCAGAATATGATATTTTAAGACTTCTTATTCAAAGAAATGGTGCAGTTATTGCAAGAGAAGATTTTATCTATACTAGTGACCATATTGAAGATGACAGCAGTTTAAAAAATATTGATGTTATGATTTCAAGAATAAGAACAAAAATAGCTAAAATAGATGACTCTAAAACATATATAAAATCAGTACGTGGAATTGGTTATCAACTAGTATGATTCGAAATATTTCTATCTCTGCTTTTATCAATACTATTTTTATTTTGGCTTTAATTGCTGTTTCTATTACCTTTGCGATTTTTATAAAGCTTGATAAGCAAAGATACAATATCACTATGCAAAAAAAATATGAACTTGTAGCAGAAAATATACTTAAATCACTTGAAAGTAAGCCTAACAATGCTGGTGTGAAGTTTATTATTGAACAGTTTAAAATGGTTCAAGTTGATAAAAAAGAACTAAAACTAAAAATCATAAACAATGGAAAACCCTTGATTTTAAGAGATACTCTTGATGGAGTGTATAGAATTATTAGCTTAGATGACATTTTATATATTTATGTTCAAAGAGATGGTTATAACTTGATGATAAAAGATACTCAAAGTTATACCTATAATCTCATGATTATTTCCCTTGCTATTGCTATTTCTCTTGGTGTACTTTTTTTACTATATTATATTTTAAAAAGAAAACTAAAGCCTCTTAGAAGACTAAATAAAGAGATTAAGAAATTCTCAGAAGGCAATTTTAATGTAAAAATCAAATCAAATAGTAGTGATGAAATAGGAACTATTGCAAAAACTTTTGATGAAGCATTAACTCATATAAACAATCAAAGAAAATCAAAAGATTTATTTATGCGTAATATGATGCATGAACTAAAAACACCAATTACAAAAGCCATGTTTATAGCAGAGACTTTAGAAGATGAGAGAAAAAGAGATATGCTTCAAAAAGCCTTTCATCGTATGGACGATATCATCAAAGAACTTGCAATGGTTGAGAAACTAACTTCAAGTAACACTTTTGTGTATAAAGAACTAACTTCATTTTTCAAAATCTATACAAAGACTTTAGACATAGCTCTTTTAAGTCCTGATAAAATAAGTTCTAAAATAAAAGACTTTAATCTAAATGCAGATACAGGAATGCTTTCTGTAGCTCTTAAAAACCTCATTGACAATGCAATAAAGTTTTCACCAAATTCACATGCAATATTAAATGCGAACAAACATAGAGTAGATATTATTTCAGAAGGTGAACCTTTAAAAGAGAGTCTTGAATACTACACAGAACCTTTTTCTCAAGAAGAGAAAAGAAGTGATGGTTTTGGTTTAGGTTTATATATTGTAAAAACTATTGCAAATTTACATGAATTTAAATTAGTTTACAATCACAATAAAGGCAAAAACATCTTTTCTATTTTGATAGATTAACATTTTTCATTGCCTCAAACCAGTTTCTATTAAAATTCTTTTTAATATACCTTTCTTTGTGTGGGACTAAACATCCTGCGCAGTTTTGATGGATATAATCTTCCCCTTCAAACTGGGCACCATCTTTTGAATCAATGCTACAATAGGAATACAAGGTTTTTCCTTCTTGTTTTTTTACCCCATCATCATCAAACCTAAAGTTAGGACAGGCACAGAAGTAACAGTTTAACTCATCATAATCATGACACTTTTTATTGTCTTTGTACAAAGGACAAAAGTCAGGTTCATTTTTTACCATATTTTCAAATTTGAAATATGCTATAACCTCATCTTTAGTTTTGTCTTTTAGCTTTTCCATTATCTTTGCATGTTTGTTTCCATGCTCTAAATACCACTGTTTATATGTCATTTTCTCTTCTTAAATATATATCATTTTTTTTGTCATTCCACCATCAATAGTAAAATTACTACCTGTTATAAAACCTCTATTTTCTAATAAAAACTTTACTACATCAACTATATCTTTTACACTTCCAACTCTTCCTGATAAGTGTTGTTCCTTATCTTCTTTTGTTGGAATATACTCTTTACTTGTATTTATCCACCCAGGACTAATAGAGTTTACTTTTATCTCTTTTGATAAAGAGTTTGCTAAAGCATGAGTCAAAGAACTTATGCCTCCTTTTGAAGCACTATAAGCCTCTGTTCCCTTTTCAGACATAATAGCTCTTGTAGAAGAAATATTTATAATATGCCCTTTTGATTTTTTTAATCTTTTTGCAAACTTTTTTGATAGTATATACGGTGCTCTTAAATTTGTATTTAAAATTTTATTCCACTCTTTAATAGTTTGCTCTTTTAAAGGTTTGTGTGTAAATATTCCAGCATTATTTATAAGCGCATAAATATTATCATGGTTATTTTTTATATTTTTAATAGTTTCTAAAAGCTCTTTTTTTGAACTCAAATCACATGAATAAAACTCTACACCTTTTATATCATTTTTCTGAATATCTATATTTATAATCTTGTATTTTTTTCTTAAAGCTTTGGCTAATGCTCTTCCAATACCATTTGAAGCGCCAGTTATAATTATAGTTTTCAATTTAACTCTTTACTATCTATTATAAATGTAACTGGACCATCATTTTGAATACTTACATCCATATATGCTCCAAATACTCCGCTTTGTACTTTTATACCTTGATTTGCAACTGTAACTTTAAACTCTTCATAATATTCATTTGCTATTTGGGGATTTTCACTTGCATCAAAACTAGGTCGTCTTCCTTTTTTGATATTTCCTGCAAGGGTAAACTGAGAGATAATCAAAGCTTCTCCCTGTACATCTAAAAGTGATAAGTTCATCTTGTCATTTTCATCTTGGAAGATTCTAAGATTTACTATTTTGTTTACTAGCTTTTGAATGTCCTCTTTTGTATCACCTTTTTTAACTCCAAGTAAGATATTTAATCCTTGTTTTATTTGCCCTACTATTTTATCCTCTACTTTTACAGATGAAGATTTTACTCTTTGAATAACTGCTATCATTTATTTTCATCCTTGATTAAAATACCTGTTTCTATGAAGTTGCTTATTTTATTAAAAATATCTCTTTCTGCTTCATTTTTACTTTCTATTAAACTATCAAAATCTAATTTTTTAAAATAAATAAAACTCTTCACTAAATTTTTATAGTCTTCTATAAAATCTTGAATTTCTGCACTATTATCAGCATAATCTGATTTTTTATTTCTTTCTCTTTCTTCTATGGCAACAATATTCTTTAAATGAACTATATTATCAGCCTCATTTATATATGAAGATAATCTATCTATTAATGAAATATTAGAATTTATAGAAAAATTTAGTTCATCTGGATTATTACCTACTATTTTTGAATAATCAAGTTCAAGATTAGCTTGAATTCCTTTTATATCTTTATCTTTGATATATGCATAGAATATATGGTGATTCAATATGAAATTTATATTTACTAATATAAAATATTTAATAAAGCTTTCACTTTTTCCAATATCACTTTTTTCTATCCACTCTAAAAGATTATCTAATACTTGAATATATATTCTTGCATTTAGTTCTTCTGTTTCTTCTATTGTTTTAAGTATTAGCTCTCTATGCTTTTCTAAGTCTTTATACTTTTCTTTACTATCAAATATTAAATTAAACAACTCTTCTATACTTGGATTATAGTACAAGTATTTTGATACAGTTTTCTCTTTTACATTTGAGAAAATATCTTTCTCTTTTCCTTCAAATACATCATCGTTTAGGATAATCACTATCTTACACCCAAAGTTTAAAGATAGTTGTGTAATAAAACCAAAAAGGTCATTTAGGTCTATCTCTTTTGATTTTCTTTCAAAATCATCAAAACAAATTATTCCACCATTGTTTAATCTTGATAAAGCAACTCTTTCTATATTATCTTCTTGTTCTTCTCTTAAACCATTTGCAATTTTCTTTGAACCAAATCTTTTCATTCTTTTTGTAAAAGTTGAAAAACCGTTAGTTACAAAGTTCTTCCCACCAATTGCATCATAGTAAACTTGTGAAAAAATATCATTTTCTATCTCTTCAATTGAGCTTTTACCATAAAGGCTAATATATGAATAAACTTCTCGTTTCTTTTTTAACTCTTTTTTTAATTCTTCAGTAGCAATCTTTTCTTGCCAAAAATGAGTCTTACCACTTCCCCATTTTCCTGATAGCATGATTACCTTGCCATTGTTATCATCACTTCTTAAATAACTATTTTCGCTACCTACTAAATACTCTTCTAAAACTTTTTGATTTGCCATATTTCTTCTTTTTTATTTCGTATATAATATTTTACAATATAAAAATAAAAGAACTAGTTGTGTGTAGATTCAAGGCGCTGATTGTTTTTCTTGATTGAACTTACTTAAAGTAAGTGATTGAAAGAAAAATAATTAGCAACGAAGAAGATGCTTACAAATTGTTCTTTTATTTGTACTCCAAACTTTCTATTACCAACTTCTTATTCTTAAAGGGATCAATTATCGCTTCTATCTCTTCTAATTTATACTTCAAAGGAAATCCTATTTTAGAGTTTGTTGCTGTTGTTTCTAGTTTATAATAAGCTTGCGCATTTACATAAAGAGCTTTTTTATTTGCTAACTTTTCATTTAATTTTACTATTACAAAAACATGCTTTGGTACAAATACAAAATATGATTCATAGCCTTTTGTTTTAAGTAGTGAGATAAGCAAGTTTGACTTATCATCACAGTCTCCAAAGTTTTGATCTACTACATGTTTGGGACTTCTAGCTACACTTTTATTCACTTTATAAGGAATTCTTGTCACAAAATCAAGCATTGATTGTACTTCACAAAGCTCATTTCCTAAACAATTTTTTGTAAGAAAATTTGAGAGTCTTTTAGTGTAATAATCTTGTCTAACTTGATTTACATAAGTTGCTCCATCTATACTTATGAATTGATTTTTAACTATAAAAAATGATTTAAATAAAAAGGTTATCAAAATAGCAAAAAATAGTACTGAAACTATAACTGCAATTTTATTTGCTAACTTACTATCAAAAAGCATTTAATGCCTTTTTTAAGCCTTTTATATTATTTAAAGATCCCACATAGAAGCTTACAAAATACTCATCTATAAAATCATACTCTAAACAAGAATTTATCATAACTCCATATTTTTGGATTTGCTTTTTAAACTCATTTGAGTCAATATCTTTAAGTCTTATTAAAAGTGAGTTAGAATTACTTTGAAACATAGACTCTACAAATTTATGTTCTTGAAGTATTTTTTCTAACTCTATTCTATTTTTGATATATATTGAGTTTGTTATAGTTGCAAATTTTTTATCTTTTAAAGCCTCTTCTAAATACTTTATTTCAAAGCTTGATATCTTATTTTCAGGTTCATATTTCCGTAAGTTTTCAATACTCTTTTCATTTGCAAAAACTGTTGCAATATTTAGATTCTTTCTTGCGTAGAATTTACTTAAATCTTTTACTATAAATAGATTTTCAAAATCTGCTAGATATTTTATACATGAGCTTTTTCCACAAAAATCAATTAATGTTTCATCTATAATAATTTTCGCATTTTTACTTGCCCAATACTCAAAAAGTTTATCAAGCTCATAAAAAGTTCCATCTAGAAAAGAAGGATTCATAAAAACTACTACACTATCATCTTTGATTGGCAAAAATATATTTTCAAATCTATTAATTAACCTTGTTTCATAACCTAAGTTATTTGAAGCTTGTTTATACTCCAAGTTACAAGGAGAATAGATATAACAAAATTTTGAGTTTAAATATTTTAGAAGTGAATAAATAGAAGAAGAGAAGCCATTAAAAAGCTCGATATTTGTTTTCTTGATTTTATATCGTTGTTCAAGCTGTGATAAAAGAGATTGATAACAAGTACTTTCATCACATACTTCATTAAAATCAATTTGTATATCTGGCTTTAAAAAGTTAACTTCACTTCTAAAATCAAACATCTACAAACCTAAAAAGTTCTTTATTCCCGTAAATACAATTTGAGCAGATAAGGCTGCTAAAAAAAGTCCAGTGATTTTTGAGATTACAAGAAGTCCTTGTTTTCCAACTAATCTTTCAATAATAGAAGATGAATAAAGCATTATTCCTATAACTACAATTGCACATATAAGAGCAAGACTTCCTAAAACCATAGAGCCATTTGTATTAAAACCAGCACCCATTACAAGTAAAACCCCAATAGTTCCAGGACCAATTGTAATTGGAATAGAAAGAGGTACAACAGCTAATTCTTCGATATCTTTTTGTTCTACTTTTTGAGTATCTTTATTTCCTTTGATTAACTCTACTGCTGAAAGAAATAATAAAGCCCCTGCTCCAATTCTAAAGGCATCTAAAGTGATACCAAATACTGCAAAAATATATTTACCAAAATAAAGCAGTATTAAACTAATTATAATAACTGATAGTGTTACTTTAATAGCTAATGCTCTTTTCTGAGAAGAGCTTGCATCACTTGTAACTGTTAAAAAAACTGATAACACAAAAAATGGTGTCATAATAAAGAACATCTTTAAAAATGTCGAAAAGAATAATTCCATTATACTTCCTAAAAATTATTAAGGAAGTATAACAAAATATAGTTTTATTTATTTTAGAATTATTTAAAGTTTTTGTTTATAACTTCTAAAAACTCTTGTGGATTTTTATATCCGATTATTTTAGCTGCTTTCATTTCTTGATTATTTTCATCAAAGAAGATTAAAGCTGGTGGTCCAAATACTTGGAATTTTTTCATTAAAGCTTTATCATCATCTGTATTTTTTGTAACATCAGCTTTTAAAATAGTAAACCCTTCAAGTACTTTTAAAACCTTTTCATCTTGAAAAGTAATATTATCTAACTCTTTACAAGATACACACCACTCAGCCCAAAAATCAAGCATAACTGGCTTAGTTGAAGCTTTTATTTCTTGATCTAATTCTTCAAGATTCTTAATTTTTATATAATTCAAATCAGTAGAATATGTTGATACAACTTTTGAAGAAGTGAACTTTTCAAGAGGTTTTAAAACATTTGTTGCACCACTTATTGCTCCAATGAATGTCGCTGCTCCATAAATAAGTAATACTACTGCTAAAAGTTTCACTAAAATATGTTCAAAAGTTTTGATAAACAGTCCCGCTCCTAGGAATAATAATGCCCATAAATACATTATTAACGTAGGATTTAGAACTCTATCTAGCATCCAAACTGCAATTGCAAGCATTACAATACCAAATACTTTTGTAACTTGTTCCATCCAACCACCTGGTTTTGGCATAAACTTACCAGCTCCAAGTCCTATTAAAAGTAGAGGAACTCCCATACCTAAACTCATTACAAATAAAGCAGCTCCACCTAATATAGCATCACCTGTTTGACCAATGTAAACTAAAGCTGCAGCAAGTGGTGGTGCTACACAAGGACCAACTACAAGTGCTGAAAGGAATCCCATCACAGCAACACCAAAGACACCTTGTTTTTCTTTTCCTTCTGTTGTTTTATTTACTTTTGTTTGTAAACTTTGTGGCAACTCTAATTTAAAGTATCCAAACATAGAGAAAGCCAATACTACAAAAATAAATGCAAATGAAACCAATACATATGGATTTTGTAAAGCAACTTGTAAATTTGCACCAAATAGCCCTGCTATAACTCCTGCAATTGTGTATGCTAAAGCCATTGCTAAAACATAAACTAAAGATAAAAAGAAACCTTTTGAAGCTGTTAATTTTTCACTATCACTTGCTTTTACTATAATAGATGAAAGAATAGGAATCATTGGGAAAACACAAGGAGTTAATGATAATAAAAGTCCAAAGCCAAAGAAAGTAGCTAATACTAAGATTGCACTTTTATCTTTAAGTGCATTTACAATTGAATCGCTCTCAGAAATATTTTCACTTTCTACTGTTTTATTAGTAGCTACTTCTTTTTTAACTTCTTCATTTTTTGTAGTCTCTAATTTTGAAGCTAAATTTACAGAAATAGTTTCACTCATTGGTGCATAACAAAGTCCTGCTTTTGAACAACCTTGGAAATTTAATTGAATTTCATAATTATCTGATTTTATTTCTTGTTTTAATACTGAAAAAGGAATATCTATAGAGATTTCATTAAAGTGAACAATAAACTCATCATACTGTTCTGGTTTTGGCATATTAAGTTTGGAAGTTATCTCTTTTTTTTCTGGTTTTGTAATTAGAACTTTTAATTGCTCATCATAAAGATATATATCTTTACCAAGTTTTATATTTGCAACAATTTTATCTTGTTGCTCTTCTAGTTTTACTTTAAATGCATCTTGTGGCTCTAAAAATGACCTTTGAATAGAAAAAGCATACACAACCATAAGCATTAATAATAGTATTTTTTTCATCTATAGTATTACCTTATTTAAATATTATTGACATTATAATCAATTTATGTGAAGTATTTGTTTATATATGGATTATAACTTTCTTATATTTTCGAATTATAATTAAATATTATAAAATATTTGATATTTATTAGTTATTATTTTAATTATTAATTATAAGGAATACTAATGAGTGAAATTATTGATTTACCTGTAGATGAAGTTGAAAAACTGATAAATGAAGATGTAATAATGATTGATATTAGAAGAGAAGATGAATTTAAGCATACGGGAATTATCAAGAATTCACACAAAATGACTTTCTTTGATATGTTTGGAAACTGTGATGTACCAACATGGCTATCTCAATTTGAAAAATTAGTTAAATCAAAAGATCAATTAGTTGTTTTAATCTGTGCTCATGCAAATAGAACAAGAGTTGTGGGAGATTTTTTAATACAAAATCATGGATATACAAATATTGCACATTTAGAAGGTGGTATGGCTAATTGGTTAGACCATAATAAACAAACAGTTTTTAATTAATATGTGCAAAGAAGAGATTACTCCTCTTCTTCTTTTTTCTTTGCACTTGCTTCTTGTAAAATCTCAATTACATCATCTAAATTTGCATAGGGAATATGTGACTTCCACTCAATATCTTTTCCGTTTAATGAGATACCAATACTTACAACATCTGGCGTTCCCTTACCATATGGTTCAGAAACATTTGAAATAGAGATAATACCTTTTTTTGTTCCATTTAAAGGAAGAGTTCCTAATTCTGTAGTTGCCATGTGTAATCCTTTTTTTAATTTTATAAATTTTACTAAAAATAACTTTTATTTAGTTAAAAAAGAGGTGCTGGTTCACCTAAATAAAAACCTTGATACTCATCAGCACCTAGTTCTTGAAGTATTTTATAAACTATTTCATTATGAATAAACTCAACAACTACAATTATGTTTAAAGATTTGCAAAAATCAATTATTGATTTTACCATTTCATAAGAGGTTTGATCTTTATCTATATTTTTAATTAAAGAACCATCAATTTTTATATATTCTGGTTTTATATTTAAAACATGAGTAAAGTTAGAATATCCTGTTCCAAAATCATCTATTGCAAATTTTATACCCTTTTCTCTAAAAGTTAATATAAAATCATCTAACACTTTATGGTCTGAAATAAAGTCACTTTCAAGTATCTCAAAAACAACTCTTTGCCTTTGTTCTTTGCTTAAAAGCTTTACTTCTTTTTCAATGAAATCCATAAAATCTAAGTTTAATATATCGGAAAAACTGATATTTACAGATACAATTTCTGCTATTTTATCTAAATTATCAAAGGCTTTTTTAATAACTATTTGATTTAATTTAAAATACTGTTTTGTTTTAATTGCTACATCGAAAAAGTTCCCAGGAGCTAAAAAATGTTCTTTTCCATCTACAGTATCTTTTATCCTCATAAGAGTTTCATACTTAATTAATTTTTCATCTTTATTAAATATTGGTTGAAAAAATGGAATTACATTATCATTTTCTATTGCATTTTTAATCTTATCTTTCCAGTGCATCATTTTTTTGATATTTTCTTTTACATCAATATTTTTATTATAAACAACAGTTCGTTGTGAAGTTTGTTTTGCTTTGTTTAAAGCAGTATTTGCGCATTTTACAGGTTGGGTTTGAGAAATTGAAGTACCAACTGTAACTGATAGGTATAAATCTACACCTAACCCTTCTATTTTAAACTCTTTAATAAATAATTCATGTATTTTATCTATCATTTTTTCATAGGCTAAAAATCTAACAATATTTGTATCTTTTAAAGCAAAAATATCCCCATTTACTCGATATAAACTTAATCCATGTTCTTTTGCAAAATCCTGTAGTCTTTTAGTTATTTTAATTAATAGTTCATTTCCTATTTGAAAACCATAAAGTTCGTTTATATCATCAAAATTATTTATATCTATAAAGTTTATTGCAACAAACTCTTCATCTTTGATACTTTCAATTAAACACTCTCTATTTTCTAAACCTGTTAAATCATCATAATAAAGTCTTTTTCTAAGTTCTTCTGTTCTTTCTTCAATTTTTTCTTCTAGATTTTTTGTATTTTCTTGAATTGAATCTAGCATTCTATTAAAGTGATTTGCTAAAACACCTAATTCATCATTACTTTGAACTATTGTTCTTACTTCTAAATTTCCTTCTTCTACTAACCTTGCATTTTCTGATAAGTCTTTAATAGGTTTTAAAAGTTTTTGTAAAAATACTATTGCTATAAAAAGTACGATTAGAAGTAGAATTACTGATAAAGTAATTAACATTGAATCAATTTCTTCGACTTTTTTCTCTAAATCTTTTTTATAAACAGAAGAAACTATATACCAACCAAAAAAATCATTATGTTCTACCCAAGCAAGTTTTTCATAAATAAAGTTTTCTGGGTCTTCTTTTGTATTCCAAGTATATTTCCAGACTTCTTTGCTTAAAGAAGCTTCTTTAAGCTCTTTTGCTAGCTTAGAAACATTAAGATATTTACCATATTTGCCTAATGCTAAAGAGTCTCCAATAAATGATTTATTTGGATGAGCGATAACTCTAAGCTCTTCATCCATGATAAATATATCTCCATGTCCTTCCATAAAAAGAGTTTCAATTAAAGGCGTAAGCTTTTGGATTGCTTTTTCTTTTTGAGCATTTATTTCCATTTGAATATTTGATTTAGCAGTAGTTGAAGATATTATAATATCAAAAGGCTCAAAATAAATACTGTGCACAATCTTTTCTGAAACTATATCTGAGTTTAGTTTTTTCCAAGAATAACTACTATAAGTCTCTTTTTCTTCTATTGCATTTTTTATTATTGTAGGAGCAAACACTTTACCCTTGGCATCTTTCAAGTCATAAATATTTCTTCCAATATTGCTTTTTGTTGGATGAAATAAAACATTACCTTTAAGATCAATAATATATAAATAAGCTTCATCAGAATAATTGATTTTAGAAATAATAGAAAAGGCTTTTTTTAATACTTCTTCTTTTGAGTAGCTATTTTCTTCATATTCTTTATAATAGTCTTCAAAGATATTATAAGCAAAATAAGAAAGATCTCTTATTTTTTGTCTGTACTCTTTTTCTTTGAAGGTTTCAAACTCATTTATTTGTTCTTTTTTTGAATTTACAATATAAGATATTTTTTCAAGTTGTGATTTAACTTGATTTTTTTCAAAATTAAATAGATATTCTGTTATTTTGGGTGAAATAATAAATGTTATAAAAAATAGATATACTGAGATAATAAGAATAAAAATTGCGCCTACTTTTAAGAAAATCTTATTTTTCATATTCAGTAACCTTTTTTATAATAAAGTATTTATTGTATTAGTTTTTTTGGCAAATTTTTTGCCCATATTTTATAGATTGACCTATTAAACTTTCTAATTCAACAAATCCTTTTTCCCAAAACATTACTACAGTAGAACCCATTTTAAAATAACCAAGGCAGTCACCTTTTTTAATTATTTTATCTTCATATTCATAAATTTGTATATCTCTGATTTTTGTATTAGTCTCAACTTTTGGTTCAAATTCAAATACCATTTGACCAACATTTAGTGCTCCTACAAAAACCATATAAAATAGTTTGTCTTCATGAATACACTCTAAAATAACTCTTTCATTCTCTGCGAATAAATCTATTTGTTTATTTAAATATTTTAAGTTTACTGGATAAAGTTTTCCTGGAACATGAATCAATCTTTTAACTTCAAAATCACAAGGTGAATGATATCTATGGTAATCCCTTGGTGATAAATAAAAATTCATATATTTACCATCTACAAGTTTTTCAAAATTATTTGCGCAATTATAAGTTAAAAGCTCTTCAAAAGAGTATTCCATTCCTTTGATTTGTAAAGCTAAATCTCCTTTTACATCTCCTGCTTGAGTAATTAAACTATCTGTTGGAGAAATAAATACATTTTCATCTTCATTTATTTGTCTTGCAATTGATAATTCTCTTGTAAAAAGATCATTTAGCGATTTATAAAATTTTTCATTTCTAAATTCACTCATATCTAACTTCATACTTTTCACATATACTTTATTAATAAATTTTTGAATAAATGATGGAAACTCTGTTTTTGCAAACTTTCCAAAGTATTGAGAGATAATATTTGTAATATGCATTTTTGCCCTTGTCTAGTGTAATATATATATTTTATCTAAATTATACTTGATTTTTTAAAGCAATTTTATAAATGATTATTATAAGTCTATTTAAATTTTTTTTTGATAATCTTCAAAAAAATATTATAGGGAGAACTTTTAATGCATAAAGTTATTGTAGAAAAAGAGTGTGGTTGCTTTAAAAGAAGTGATTTACAAAACAACTTAGAATTTAACTCAAAAGACGATGCTTTAAGTAAAGCAATTCAAATGAAAAACCAAATGAATTTAGAATTTTGCAAAAAACATGAATTTGATTTAGTAGAACATGGAAACAATTTTGTTATTGATTTTAGACAAGAAGCTCCATCTTCATGTTGTGGTTCAGGATGCTGTAGTTAGCCAAGTAAATAATTAATTTTTATTATTACTTGGTACAAACTCTTTAGGAACAAGGATTGTAAGCCTTCCTTGTTCTTTCATGCCACCTGCATAAAGCTCTGCATGATTTCCACTTCCATAAAAGAAATCAGCTCTAATTTCACCTTTAATTGCTCCACCAACATCTGCTGCAACCATAAGTCTATTTATTTTCTCTTGTGTTACTGAATTTTTTGTATTGATAAATACAGGCATTCCTAAAGGAATATATTTTCTATCAACAGCTAGATTTCTTCCCGGTGTTAATTCAGTTCCTAATGCTCCAGTTGCCCCTTGGCTTCTTTTTGAGAAGAAAATATAACTTTCATTTGCATATAAAACCTCATCAACTCTTTGGGGATTATCTTGCAAATAAGCTTTAATACCTTGCATTGAAGCTCCATAACCTTGTAAAACACCTTCTTGTAAAAGCATTCCACCTATTCCTTTGTATTTATGCCCATTTTGGTTTGCATAACCTACATTTAAAATTTCCCCTGTTTCTAGTTGAACTTTTCCAGAACCTTGAATATGTAAGAAAAACAAATCAAATCTATCATCTACATAACAAATAGCTTCTAAATCATCCCTTTCATTAATAGCTTCTCTATCATCATAAGGAATTATTTTATTACCTTTTAGTTTTCCTCTTAATCTATATTTTTTAAGCTCTGGGTAAACTGAAGATAAATCAACAATATACATGTCTTTTGGTGTTTTATAAATTGGGTATTTGTATTTTTCACTTTTTATTAAACTACCTTTTAATAAAGGTTCATAATAACCTGTGATTACACCAGTGTTTGTTTCATTATTATTATAAAGTTCATAAGCAACAAAGTTTTCAGTGAAAAATTTTGAACCATTTGTGTAGTCATTGGCTTTTGAGCAAGCTTCTTTAAAGAGTTCATATCTTTTTGCTCTTTTACAATCTTTTTTAAATACTTCTAAGGCATAGTTTAAATCATCTTCATAAAAACCTTCAATAGTATTTAAATCTACTTTTAAAACTTTTGCTTTTGATATTTTATTTAATTTTTCAAGTTTTAAAGGCTCTTTTTGAGAACATCCTGTAAAGAATAGAATTAAAAGAGAAATAGAAAGAATTATTGTTTTCATGCTTTGAAGTCCTACTAAGTTTTTGGAATTCTAACATCTAAAAGTTAATAAAAGATTACATAGAACAATTAGATGATGCGCTTAGGGAATAGACCTCTTTTAGTCCACATGTTTTGCAAGTATATTCAATATCATTAACCCCAGAACAACCATGATTTTTTAGTATTCTAGCAGAAATAACATCTACTTTAAAAGTGCTTCGTGTTCTTTCATCATAAAAGGTTTTAGCTTTGTCTCCACAAGAAGGACAAATACCTTTATTTAGTTTATCTACCCTTGAGTGTTTGTTTTTAAAATAGAGTAAAACAGAGAAGATTACTATTAAAAAAGTTAATAGTAAAAATATTAGAGTTTGCATGAAGTAGAGATTACTCTACTTCTGCATCGATAACATCGTCATCGTCTTTCTTAGCTTTTTTATTTGGTTGTGCACCAGCACCTGCTTGATCACCACCTTCTTTTTTATACATAGCTTCTGCTAACTTATGAGAAACTTCTGTTAAAGCTTTTACTTTTTCTTCAATTTGCTCTTTTGTTGCATTTTCATCTTTTAGAGTTTCCTCTAAAGCTGCTGCTGCATCAATAATAGCTTTTTTCTCTTCTTCAGAAACTGCACTTTCATTTTCTTCTAAAGTTTTCTTAGTTGAGTGTAATAATGCATCTGCTTGATTTCTTACTTCAATTACTTCTTTTCTTTTTGCATCTGCTTCTTTATTTGCTTCTGCTTCATTTACCATTTTTTCAATTTCTTCATCAGATAATCCAGACGAACCAGAAATAGTAATTTTATTCTCTTTTCCAGTACCTTTATCTTTAGCAGATACATTTAAAACCCCATTTGCATCAATATCAAATGTTACTTCAATTTGAGGAACACCTCTTGGAGCTGCTGGGATATCAGATAATTCAAACATACCTAAAGATTTGTTATCTTTAGCAAATTCTCTTTCACCTTGACCTACGTGAATTGATACAGCTGGTTGATTGTCTTCTGCTGTAGAGAATACTTGTGATTTTTTAACAGGAATTGTAGTACCTTTTTCAATCAGTTTAGTCATAACTCCACCAAGAGTTTCAATACCTAATGATAAAGGAGTAACATCTAGTAATAATACATCTTTTACATCTCCTCTTAATACACCAGCTTGAACAGCAGCACCAGCAGCAACAACTTCATCAGGGTTTACACCTTTATTTAAATCTTTTCCAAAGTACTCTTTAACTACTTGGTTAGCTTTTGGTAATCTTGTAGAACCACCAACCATGATTACTTCTTCGATTTCATTTTTATCTAATCCAGCATCTTTCATTGCAGTTTTAATGTGCTCTAAAGTCTCAGCAATTAAGTGCTCAGTCATAGATTCAAATTTTGCTCTAGTTAATGATTTAACTAAGTGAACTGGTCCAGCATTACCCATAGAGATAAATGGTAAGTTAATTTCTGTTGATTCAGCAGAAGATAACTCTTTTTTAGCATTTTCAGCAGCATCTTTTAATCTTTGTAATGCCATTTTATCTGTTTTGATATCAAATCCATTTTCGTCTTTGAACTCTTTTGCTAACCAATCAATAATAGCGTTATCGAAGTCATCACCACCTAAGAATGCATTACCATCAGTTGAAAGTACTTCAAATGTTCCATCACCAATTTCAAGAACAGTAACGTCAAATGTACCACCACCTAAATCGTATACTAATACTTTCTCTTCACCTTTTTTATCAAGTCCATATGCTAATGAAGCAGCAGTTGGCTCATTGATAATTCTTAATACGTTAAGACCAGCAATAGTACCCGCTTCTTGAGTTGCTTTTCTTTGTGCATCATTGAAGTATGCTGGAACAGTAATAACTGCGTCAGTTACAGGAGCACCTAAATACTCTTCTGCATCAGCTTTTAATTTTCCTAAGATTTTTGCAGAAATTTCTTGTGGAGTATAAACTTTATCAGCAATTTCAACTGCTGCTGCACCGTTTCTATTAACGATTTTGTAACCTACTTTTTCTTGTGCTTCTTTAGCATTCTCTTCGTCCATCATAAGACCCATAATTCTTTTTACAGAATAAATAGTTTTTTCTGGGTTTGTAATAGCTTGTCTTTTTGCTGGGTCACCAACTAATACTTCACCTTTATCAGTGAAAGCAACAATTGATGGAGTTGTATTTTTTCCTTCTTTATTAGGAATAACTTTAGCTTCACCACCTTCATAAACTGCCATACAAGAGTTTGTTGTACCTAAATCAATACCAATTACTTTACTCATATTAAATCCTTAATTTTATTTTATAAAATGAAGGAACCTAATCTTTTGATGTTCTTTAGCGCTTGAAATAAATTCAAGCTAAGAACCAATCTAAAGAGCAAACAGAAGTTTGCTTTGGTTGCCTTCAAAGTTTTTTATCTTTTATCTAATTTATCTTTTAGTTTAGAGACGTTACGGTCAATCACCTACATATCACTCAAAAGTTTTATTTTGAGGATAGTTAAAGGAGGACAATTAATTTAACGAAAGAGTTTACTTAGAGTAAATGACTTTGTTAAATTATGAAGTCCAACGCAAAAATATTCCAAAAGAAAACTTTTGGACTAATTTGCGATACTAACCATTGATGCTCTTAGAAGTCTATCTTTAAACTTATAACCTTTTTGCATCACTTGAACGATTTCACCTGTTTTATGGTCTTCACTATCTACTTGCATTACTGCATCATGGAAGTTTGGATCAAACTCACCATCTGTTTCAATTATTGAGATATCATGCTTCTCAAATGCTGTGTAGAAGTTTTTAATTGTTAATTCAACACCTTCTTTTAACTTAGCAAGTAGCTCTTCTGCTGGAAGCTCTTTTGCTGCTTCTTCTGCTGCAAGTGCCATTTCTAAAGTATCAATTGGCATTAATAAATCTTTTGCAAATTTTTCAGAAGCATAATCAATTGCTTGATATTTCTCTTTTTCTAATCTCTTTTTAATATTTTCAAAATCTGCATGAACTCTAAAGTATTTGTCTTCAGACTCTTTTAATTTTGCTTCAAGCTCTGCAATCTTTTCTTCAGCAGTTAACTCTTTTGCCTCACAAGATTCATCTTGATTTTCACAAGTTTGCTCTTGTTCTTCAACAGTTTGCTCAACTTCCTCTTGATTTACTTGCTCTTCGTTTAATTCTTCTTTATTTTCACTCAAAATATATCTCCTAACTCATATTTATTTTGTTATAAAAATACTCATAGTCCTTTGATAACTCACCAACTACTAACATTTTTATATTTTTATTTTCAATTTTACAACTATGACAAACAGCTATATAGCCTTGTGGAATAATATTATCAAAATAAATTCCTTCTTCTAAAGAATCAAGAATTCTTCCTTTTAAAAATCCATTAATACTTTTTTCATCATAATTATATTTCAATGATAAAGAGAAAAACTCTTTAGTATTATAAATATGAAAATTTTTGTTTTGTAAATGTTGACTTACTTTTTCATAGATTTCATATGCCCCAACTTGTTTTGAGATATTCACAATGTGAACCAACTCTAAACCTTGCATATCATTTAAAAATCTATACAGTGCATCAGAATATTTAACTGTAATTGCAAAAGAACTAAACTCTAAAATCATATACCTATTTTCAACATTTAAAATGTCATTTAAAGTATCTGACTTTTGTTCTTGAACAAAAACTGTGATTCCAAGCTCTTTTGAGAAATACTCAATTGCTTTTTCATCTACAAAATCAAGTTTAAAATCTAATTTATTACTCCAATATTGTTTTAAAGCCTCAGTGGTTGGAGTTCTACCTGAACTCACATGCTCTTGGGCTAAAAAACCTTCTTCTCCTAACTTCTTAAAATATCCTCTAATCGTTGCAGGAGAGTAAGCAATATCATACATTGATTTTAATTGTGTAGAACCAATTGGTTCTAAATGTTCAATGTATGCTTTTATTATTGAATGTAATAAATACTCTTTTTTATCAATCATAATTTACTCACTTTTAGCACTTGAATTCTCAAACTGCTAAAAATATTATACTATATGAGTGAGTAAATGTCAAGTTCTTTTTAGCAAAAGATTCATAAAAGTGCTAATTTTTCTGGATACCCCTTTTTTTGCCACTTTAGTTTGGTATAAAGTTAAAGTAACTATAATTAAATAAATAATTTTAAAGAGTTTAAATGAAAAAGATAATTGCTATTTTTGCCCTATTATCAGTTAAAATATCACTATTTGCTGCTGCTGAGTTTGTTACAATTGGTACTGGAAGTATTACAGGAACATATTATCCAACAGGTGGAGCAATTTGTAGATTAGTAAATAAATATAAAAAAGAAACAAGAATTAGATGTTCTGTTGAAGCAACTGGTGGCTCTGTTTATAATATAAATGCAATTAGCATGGGTGACTTAGATTTTGGTATTGCCCAATCAGATGCAGTTTATCATGCAATAGAAGGGAAAAAAAGTTTTAAAAAAAATCCCATGAAGAAATTAAGATCAGTAATGGCTATTTATCCTGAACTTCTTTCTCTTATAGTAAAAAAAGATTCAAATATAAACTCAATATATGATATAAAAAATAAAAGAATCAACATAGGAAATCTTGGAAGCGGAAATGAAACTACAGTTTCATATTTATTAAACCATTTAAATATCAAAAAATCTGAACTTGCATATGTTGGAAAATTGAAAGTTGGTGAAGCTCCTGATGCATTAAGAGAAGATAGAATTGATGGTTATTTTTATATGGTAGGACATCCTACAGCAAATATAAAAGATGCTGCAAGTTCTTCTAATATAAAGCTAGTTCCAATAGAGGGAAAAGAGATTGATAAATTTATTGAAAAAAACCCTTTTTATGTAAAAGGAAGTATTCCAGCTTCTTTATATAATGGAGTTTCTACTGCAACTGCTACCTTTGGTTCAAAAGCTGTTTTAATTACAAGTTCAGATGTAAGTAGTAAAGCAGTTTATACTTTAGTAAAAGCTATATTAGAAAATTTTGAAAAATTTAAAAAGTTACATCCAGTATATAGATATATAACAAAAGAGTCTTTACTTGAAGGATTAAGTGCTCCTTTACATGATGGAGCAATTAAGTATTATAAAGAGAACAACTTTATTAAATAAAGTTGCTTCTTTTTATTTTTTTAGTTGTTTTTCGATTATGTATCCATAACCTTTATGAGAAATAATAAAGTCATCATCTTTAACTTTATCTTTTAATCTTTTCATTACTGTTCTAAAAGCAGAATCATTTGTATTTATATCATTCCATACATCTTGCTTAAATTTTTCTACAGGAACAACTTCCCCTAAATTATCAATTAGAACTTTTAAGATATCTAACTCTTTTTTAGAAAGTTTTACTATTGATTCTTGATTATATAATTTATTTGTTTTTATATCATAAGTATATCTTTTATTTAAAGGAATTAATGTTTCTTGTGTATTTAATACTGCATTATCAGCTAAAACTTCTTCTTTAGCTTTTTTTAGCATTTCCATCATATTATCAATATTTAAAGGTTTTACAAAATATCCTAGAACTCTTAAGTTGATTAATTTTAATAAGTCGTCTTCATTTTTATGAGCACTTACTATAATAAATCTTTGATTTGGAACTAACTCTCTAATATCATCAATCATAGACATTCCATCTTTATTAGGCATTTTTAAATCAGTTAAAACTAAATCAAAAGTTCTATCTTCATCAAAATCCTTTTTAAAGATTTTACTTGCCTCTTGTCCGTCACAAGCAACAACTACTTCATCAAAAATAGTATTAAGATAAAAAGATAAGGTCTTTCTTGCTACATCTTCATCTTCAACTAATAACACTCTAGTTTTATAATTTTTCATTATTCTTCCCACGCAATTAATTATTTTATTATAGCCTTAAAGTGGTAAAATAATAGTAAAAACTACACCATCGTCAATATTTTTAACATTTATGTTACCATTCATATTCTTTTCAATAATTGTCTTTGCCATATATAGCCCTATTCCGGTACCTTGGTCTTCGAATTTTGTAGTAAAATATGGTTCAAACATTCTATCCATAACTTCAGTTTCTACTTCGCCACAGTTGTTTTGTAATAGAATCTTTACATTATTTTTTTCTTTTATTATCTCTATTTTTGTTTTTGCTTGGAAGTTTTCTTTGCTATTTTTTATCTCAGCAGCATCATTTGCATTATTTAAAATATTTAAAATAACTTGCTGAAACTCATTTTTATAACTTACAATTTCTATACTTTCCCCAAGAACTTCAACATCCATATTAGTTTTTTCTAATTGTGTTTCAACTATTTTTACACAAGAGTTTATTGAATCTTTTATATTAAAGCTAGCCTTATCTTTTGTTGGCTGATAGAAGTTTCTAAAGTCATCAATTGTTTGAGACATATAATCAATTTGAAGTTTGGTATCTGAAGTAATATCTTCTATATCTTCTTTTTTTAAGTTCTCAAAATTATCTCTAATAAAGTGAGTTAAAAGATTAATATTATTAAGTGGTTGTCTCCATTGATGGGCAATATTCCCAAGCATTTCACCCATAGCTGCTAGTTTACTTTGATGAACTAAAAGTCTATCTTTTTCTATATTTTTGGCTAACTCTTCTTCTACTTTTGATTTTAACTCTTCTTCTGTTAATTTCATTTTTGTAATATCTGTTATATATCCATAAAGATGAGTCACATTTCCAAAATCATCTTTTAAGAAAATTGTTCTATTAAACACCCATCTAATAGTTCCATCTTTTTCAATAACTCTAAAGACTTTAGTAAAAGATTTTGCATCTTTTTTTATAAACTCTTTTAGCTCTTTTTGTAACTCTTTAGCATCATCTTTATGAACAAAATTTAAAAAACTATCTTTTTTATTTTCAAAATTATTTGTAGCATAACCAAAAGAACTAATTGATTTAGATACATATTCAGGAGTCAAGAAATCATCATTTTTCCATTTGAAAATAACAATTCTTCCATATTCAACTAGTAAATCAACATATTGAAGTTCTTTAGAAAGTCTTTTTCGTCTTTCAATATCCATAGACATCATAAGCATTCGTTTTGGTTTTTTCTTTTTATCTCTAAAAGCTTTACCTCTAACTAATACCCATTTATATTCATTCCATTTATTTTTAATTCTATATTCACTAATGAAATGTTCAGTCTTACCTTCAAGGTGAGTTTTTAATCTATTTTCAACAATTGGTCTATCTTGTTGATGAATTATATTTAACCAAGCATGTAAATTTTTTATTTCACCCTTTTTATAGCCAAACATCTCTAACCATTTTTTTGAGAAAAAGATGTTGTCAGTTTCTAAATCGATATCCCAAAGACCATCATTTGATGCAATAATAGCAAGTTCATATCTATCTTTCCATTTCTTATACATTTTATTTCTAGTCTCTAGTCTTTTATTGTATCTATGGAAGATAGAGTTTATAAATTTTGTAAAAACAGTAGAAGCTAAAATTAAAAATAGTGCTACTAATATAACAATAGCAATAGATACAGATAGTTTAGAATTATATTTATAATTTAAATTGGCTAGTTTACTTGGTAGTGTATAACTTTTTATTGAGACTAAAAAATTGTATTTAGTAAAATTGTATGTTTTATGACTTTTATTCACTTCATTTTCAGTTATATATTTTCGTAAGACTTCGCTTGAACTGTCAAATCTATCTTGTTCTAAAATATATTTAGCATTTAGTTTTTGTCCTTTATTATAATAATTATATACATACCCTTTATTATAATCATAGAACCAAAAGTAGCTATCTGAATAGTATTTACTTTTTTGTACAATTGAGTTAAGAATAACTTTCCTAATAGAGTCTTCCATATCATCAATTTTTGAAAAGGCTCCAAGATACCAGTTTTTGTTTTTTATATCTTTAAAATAACTAAGCCTAATTTTATGATTAGTTTTATCAATCCAATATATTAAATTATCATCTCCAATATAAAGAATATTTTCTAACATATGTTTTTGAAATCTTGTTATTTCAATTTTTGAATCAGTAATAACTCTTAGATAATTTATCACCTCTTTTCCATAGATAATATTTAACTTCTCTTTATCAAAAATCACAAACTCAAAATTACTACCTCTTTCAAGGTCTTGAATAAAACTTTTAATATCATTTAATCCAGCTTTTGTTTTTGAGTACTTTAAAAACCCACTTAAAGAAGTAACTGCATCATTTAGAGCAACTTCTTCTCCATCAAAAGATGAATTTGCTTTGAATTTTATGTCATTTATATATTGATTTAAAATATTTCTTTTTTCAAATTGTTCTTTTTGTGTTAATAATTTTTCTTCATTTTTTTGTTTTACTTCTAATACTGAAACAATAACTATCATCGAAATAATTGCAGAAATAAATACAAAGATTAAAGGAGTGTATATAAGATGTTTTTTTATGTCACCAAGAGTATAAAATTTTCTTTTTATAAACATTAGTAATAGACCTTAGCTAAATATAATCCATAAGGACTGGCTGGTGTTTTAAATATATGTTGTTCTTTTTTAAGTTGTTTTTCTAAGTCTTCACAGCTTAATTTACCATCAGATATTTTAAGAAGTATTCCAACCATAAGTCTAATTTGAGACCTTAAATAAGAGTTTGCACAAAAATTAAAAACATAAATATCTTTATATTTATAGAATTTTGTAGAAAAAACTTCTCTTACTGTATTATGCTTATCACTTCCTTTTTTATGGAAGTATTCAAAATCATGAACACCTTCAAAAAACTTTATTGCCTTTTTTATTTTTTCTTCATCTATATTTTTATGATAAGAGATATAATCAGCACTAAAAACTGTAGGTTTTTTTGTAGTTACTAAATATCTATAAACTCTTTTTTTAGCATGAAATCTTGAATGAAAATCTTCATTAACTTCTTGAATAGATTTTATGCAAATAGAAGAAGGTAGATGCTTATTAAGTACTTTTTTTAATTTTTTTAAATCAAGCCAAAAAGAAGGAATAATACAATTAAAAACTTGTCCTGTAGCATGAACATCTTTATCAGTTCTACCACTAAGAACAATTTTCGTATTAATATTTATTTCCTTGAAAGCTTTTAAAAGTGCATCTTCTACACTTAAACCATTGGGTTGGGTTTGGCTTCCTTGAAATTTTGTTCCATCATAGGATATTACAAATTTTGCATTCATTTTAATATTGTTGTTTTATTGTTTTTGTATATATAAAATATGTACTTATAATCCAAATTGTAGGTAAAATATATAATGAATTTAACAAAAATTTATCTGTTAAAACTTCTAAAAGAATATAAAAGATTACAACTGAAACCATTGCATAAGATACACTTTTATTCTTATCATATCGAGGATTATAATATCCAAAAGCAACAACTAAGAATAGAGACATTAAAGGGAAAAAAGAAGTCAAAATATAAAAAGAGAATTTATCTTTTTTCCCATTTGTAGTAAGCTCTTTTAACCAAAAGTTATAACTATTTAAAAAAAAGCCTTGAGTGTTTTTAGAAATAGAATCATTTATATCAAGTCTTTTATAATCAATTTGATTTAACTCTTCATTGTCAATTAAAAAAGATTTACCCTCATATAGTTTAAAGCTAAGTTCTCCTTGCTGATTTACAAGTTCTGCACTTTTTGAAATAACAAATTGATCTTTATTGTTTTCAGTTTTAAATAACTTCACTTCCTCATAAGTCTTATCATCTTTTGAATCAATGTATATTAGCCATTTTCCGAATTTTTGACCGAACTCTGAAGCTTTGATATTAAAATTTGCTTCTTTTTGTTTTTGGTCTAAAAATCTTTCATTTAAAAACTTTGCTTTTGGAATAAGTCCAACAGAAATAAACAATAAAGATATTGATAAGGCTATGGTTACGGGAAGAAATATCTTTAAAATTCTTAATGGATTTAAGCCAAAAGAAGTAATAACAATAAGTTCATATTCACTTGATAATTTTCCTAAAGTAATAACCAAAGAAACAAAAAAAGAAATAGGTAAAGTATAAAAAACAATTGTTGGAATAATATACATGTATAGTCTTAAAAGTTCTAAAACATTCATAGTAATAACTGATGTTAACGCAGCAATCTTAACTAAAAAAATAATTGATGTTATAAAATAAAGACCCAAAAATATAGGGAAAAATGTATGTGCAAATTGATTAAGTAAATAGTGTTTTAATTTCAAAAAATAACCTTTGTAATCTCAAAAAAATATTCAAATAAAAAGCCTAATGATAAAAATGGTATGAAAGGAATCTCTATCTCTTTATTTTTATACTTATAATATAAACTTGCTATTATAGCAAAAATTGAAGCAAAAAATATAGCAACAAAAGAACCCAAAGTTCCAATTACTATTGCAAAACTTGCTATTACTGGAATATCACCTTCTCCTAAAGCTTCTTGTGTTTTTAATGATTCATCTTTAAAAATCCTTGCTTTAATATTTTGAATATAAAAAGTCACTAAGAAATTTAATAAAACAAATCCTCCAGATAATAGACAAGCTGCTTTTAAAGCTTCAATAAAATTTTGTCTTGCTATAAAAAAAGCTACAAAAAAGATTAGTATTAATAAATAATCTGGAACAGCTTTATACTTTAAATCAATAAAAGATAAAACAATTAATATATAAAAAAATATAGAGGTTAAAAATAACTCCAAAGAAAAGCCAAACTTTATAAAAAGAGCCAAAGTTATAAATGCTGATAAAATTTCTACAATAAAATATTGAAAAGAGATTTTTTCATTGCAGCAAGAGCTTTTAGCTTTTAAAATTAAAAAAGAAAAAATAGGAATATTATTATACCAAGAAATCTTTTCATTGCAGTTTGGGCATTTACTTCTTGTGAGTATTGACTCACTTTTAGGAAGTCTTAGAATAAGTACATTTAAAAAAGAGCCAAAAATAGCTCCAATTATAAAACTAAATAGCTCCAAATCTTCGTTCTCTATTTACAAAATCACTTATCATATCATCTAGTTCAGATGTTGTAAACTCTGGCCAATAAGTATTAGTAAAAAAAAGTTCAGCATATGCATTTTGCCAAAGTAAATAATTAGATAATCTTATTTCACCACTTGTTCGAATTAACATATCCACAGCAGGAATACCTGCTGTATCAAGACAAGATTCAAAGTTCTCTTTTGTAACTTCTAAATTTTGTTCATTTAATTTATGGATTGCCCTTAAAATTTCATCTTGTGAGCCATAATTTAATGCTAATATTTGTGTAAGATTTTTTCCATTTGCTGTTTTTTCTTCCGTTTCCTTAATTATTTTTTGTAAAGAATTAGAAAACTTTGATAAATCTCCGATTGCTTTAAAACGAATAGAATTAGCTAAATAAACTTCAAGCTCACTTTTTAAATACTTCTCTAAAAGCTTCATTAAAAATTCAACTTCTAGTTTTGGTCTAGCCCAGTTTTCAGTAGAAAAAGCATAAAGAGTTAGATACTTTAATCCAAGCTTTGAACAATGTTTTGTTATTCTTCTAACTGTTTTAGCGCCTTCCTCATGACCAGCTGTTCTTTTTAAGCCTTTTTCTTTTGCCCATCTTCCATTACCATCCATTATCATTGCGATATGAACAGGGTTTTGTTTTTTCTTTTCATTCATAGGCAAACTTTTGGGCTAATTTTTCTATTATTTCAAAAGAGATTTCATCTTTTTGACCTTCAAAAGAAAAGCTTTCATCATTAAAAATAAGTTCTATTGCATTATCATTTGTTCCAAAAGAGTTTTTATCTTTTAAAATATTTAAACAAACTGCATCAAGATTTTTCTTTTGAAGCATTTTTGTTGCATTATCATTTGCAACAACCTCATCCATTTCTGCTTTAAAACCTATTGAAATTAAGCCTTCTTTATCTAATGAATTTAAAATATCAATATTTTGTTTTAGCTTTAGATTCCAAGTTTGCCCTTTCATCTCTTTTTTTATTTTTCCTGAAAAGTTTTCCTCTGGAACATAATCACTAACTGCTGCAACCATAAAAAGATAAGGTTTTTTCTCTTCTTTTTTAGCCTTTTTTGTTAAGATATTTAAATCCTCATACATTGCAAATGTGCTTTGAACACTTATTGTATTAATCTCTTCTATAAGATTTTCATGCCCTCGTGTACTAACTAAAGAAACATTAGCACCTTTAATATATAAAGCAAGGGCTAAAGAAGAAGCCATTTTACCTGATGAATAGTTTGAGATAAATCTTACATCATCAATCTTTTCAACTGTTCCTCCACCACTTAAAATAGCACTTCTTTTTTCCCAATATTTTTCTTTTAAAAGTTCTCTTGCTGTTTTATAAAAAATAGTTTCAGGTTCTGCTAAAGCTCCATTTCCTACATCTTTGCAGGCTAATTCTTTAACTTGTGAATTAATTACTTCAAAGCCTGATTTTTTTAACTTTTTTATGCTTTTTACTGTGATTTTATTTTCAATCATATTTGTATTAGCTGCTGGTGCTATTACTTTTGTACCCTTATAAGCTAAAACTGTTTGTGTTAATAAATTATCAGCAATTCCATTTGCTAATTTATTTATTGTATTTGCACTACAAGGTGCAATAACTAAAATATCAGCCCATTTTCCAATATCAATATGATTATAATCTTGATTTTTTTCCCATGACTCAGAAGACTCATCTAGAACCTTATTTTGAGAAATTGCTTCAAAAGATAGTTTTGTTACAAATCTTTGTGAAGCCTCAGTCATAAGAACTTTTACATTCGCTCCTGCTTTTACATAAAGTCTTGTTAACTCTAATGCTTTATAAGCTGCGATTGAACCAGTAATACAAAGTAGAATATTTTTGTTTTTTAAAAGCATAATCTTACTTCTTATCCTGAAAATGTTTATAAAAGTATCCTTCTACAACTCTTTTTTTAGCTCTTGTTGTATAAAGTTGTCCTTTTTTTAAATCACTCGTTACAGTACTTCCTGCACCAATAAGAACATCGTCTTCTACTGTAATTGGAGCAACAAATTGTGTATCACTTCCTACAAATACATTTTTACCAATAATAGTTTTGTACTTATTGATTCCATCATAATTACAAGTAATTGTTCCACAACCAATATTTGTACCTTCATCAATTTCACAATCACCAAGGTATGTTAAGTGTCCAGCTTTTACACCAGTTAATTTTGCTTTTTTTGTTTCTACAAAGTTTCCAATGTGAGTTGAATCAAGTTCAGATCCTGGCCTGATTCTTGCCATTGGTCCAGCATCTGAATCTACTAAAATAGAATCTTCTATTACTGTGTTTGTTTTAATATGAGAGTTTATGATTTTAGTATTTCCTAAAAGTGTAACACCATTTTCTAAAATAGATTCACCTTCAATTTGAACACCCTCTTCTATATAAATTGTGTCAGGTAGTCTCATAATTACACCTTCAGTCATAAAAGCTTTTTTGATTCTATTTTGATGAATTACTTCTGCTTGGGCTAATTCTACTTTTGAATTAACGCCTTTAAAGTTCTCTTCACTAACTATAATTGGCTTTAATACCTTTTTTTGCAAGATTGCCATTTCTATTAAATCAGTTATATAATACTCTTTTTGAGCATTATCATTTGAAAGTTTTGGTAGATTTTCTAATAAAAACTTTGTGTCAAATTGATAAATTCCTGCATTTGCTGTTGTAATTTTAAGTTCATCTTCGCTTGCATCTTTTTGTTCAACTATTTTTTGAACATTCCCATTTTCAATTACAACCCTACCATATCCAGAAGCATCTTCTAATTTAAGTACAGACATAACAATAGTTGCATTTATATCAAATTTTTTTAATTCAACTGCTTGAATTAAAGGCATGTCTGCATTTAAAACTAAAGTTTTTTCATACTTAGGAGTTATATTCATAACTGCCCCACCTGTACCTGGATAATTTTCATGGTCTTGTATTACAAAATTAATATTTGTAAAATATTTTTCCATTTCTTCTTGTACAAGTTTTGCTTGATGATAAAGAACAACAGTTACATCATTACTGACTTTTAAAGCCTCTTTTATAGAATAATATAACATTGGCTTTCCAGAGATTTTATGTAAAACCTTTGGTGTTGTTGACTTCATTCTAGTACCAGCACCTGCTGCTAAGATTATAATTGACTTACTTGACATTTAATATTATCCCTCTAATGCTTCATTTATTTCTTTTTTTAGATTATCCACCACTTCTTGTAAAGCTTTTTTCATTTTTTCATCTGACAAATTAGCATTTGTTAGCTTATCTAAATTGCCTTCTCTTTCTTTAAAAAACTTTGCTACAGATTTACTCTTTTTTCTGTGGTTGTACATTAAAATTCCTGAGGCAATTAAAACCACAACTAATCTGGTATGTCCTAAAATTGCTGCATAATTAAGAATTGTAAATCCTGCATAATCTGCTGCATTTATATCTGCTCCTGCTGCTATTAAAAGTCTTGCAATTTTATAATTACCTTTCCATTGGGTATGATGAAGTGCTGTTCTACCTTGCTTATCTTTAATATCAAGATTAGTTTTTTTACTCAATAGTTTTTCTACTACTTCAATATCATCAGCCATTACTGCTTTATGAAAAATAGTTCTTCCATCTTTATCTACTGTGTCGATATCTACTCTAAATTTAAGTAAAAAAACCAATCTCTCTAAGAACTGTTCTTTTTCTCTTTGTCTTGTTATTTTAAGACCATTATCAATCAGATAAGATAATGGTGTCGAACCATTATTGTCTTCAACATTTAAATCAGCACCTGCATTAACTATAAGTTTTATAATATCTAAATTATTTTCATTTACTAAATCAAAGATTAATGTTGTTCCATCTACTCTTGGTTGATTTATCTTTGGTTTAAATAGAAGCATTTTCTTTAATAATATAAAATAATCTTCCGTTTCTTTTAACTCTAAAAATCTTTTTAAAGTAGGTTTTTTATTATTTCTTGTGATTAAAATTGCTTCACATAAATCATCAATCACTGTTCTTTGAAAATGGTCTCTATGATCAATATCTACACCATTTTCTATTAAATGGTCAATCATTTTCATATTTGAAGGACCTTTTAAAACTGCATCAAAAAGAACAGTTTTCCCTTCATTGTCTTGGGTATTTATATCAGCACCTGAAGCTAGAAGAAAATCTATTGTGTCATAATTTTCTCTTTCAACCTCTTTGTATAAAACAGTCTTTCCATGTGCGTCTGTTCTATTTATAGCAAGTCCATTATCAATTAAAAAGCCTGTTAGCTTTAAGTAATTTCTTGTAGGGTCAACAAACCTATATTTTCCTTCTACCTTGATGTCATCAAGTTTTGAGATTGCAAGAATTTTTAAAATCTCATCTAAAAGAGTTTTATCAGCTTGGTCTTTTATATTAAGTTTTACTCCTGCTTCAAGTAAAACTTCAATTGTAGGAATAGCTTGTGAACCTAAAACTATTGCGTTAAATAAAACATTTTGTCTTTTTTTATCTAATATATTTACATCTATTCCATTTGAAATTAAATATTTTGTAATTTTATCATCATCTTTTAATACAGAGTGAAAAAGTACTGTTTGTCCATTGTTGTCTTTGATATTTATATCATCAACATTATTTACAACTTCTTTTATTATCTCTAAGTTTCCACCTTCAACTGCATCAAAAAGAACAGTTCTTCCATAATGATCTGTTATTGAAAGATCAGGGTCGTGAGCCATAAGAATTTTAAATACTTTTTCATTTTCTTCTAAGGCAGCATCTTGAAGAACAGTTCTTCCTGAAGAATTGATATGATTAACAGAAGATCCATTATCAAGAAGGAATCTTATCATCATTCCATCCATCTTATCAGAAGCTTCACTTAATACTGTTTTTCCATAATTATCTTCAGCATTAATATCAATTCCATTTTTTATCAAAATTTTTATTGATTCAATTCTTCTTTTTGCAGCAAGTTCGAACAATAATGTTCTACCTTTACCGTCTTTTTTATTGATATCTACTCCACTATTTATTAAGGATTGTATTTTCTTTTCATCAATATAATTTTTAAGAAGCTCCTTATGGAGTGCTTCTGTATTGTCACCTTTGAACATACCTAACATATAAGTTTCCTCAAGTTTTGCCTTTTACCTAAAGGATTTATTTTACCAAAAAAATGTTTAATTATCTTCTTCTATCTCTTCTTGAGTTTCTTCGTGGATTTTTATGATTACTATTACGTGAATTAAAGAACTTTTTCTTATCATCTCGTCTTTCTACTTTTAAGTTACTTTTTAATGATTTTTCAATAAAAGAGTTAAAAGAGTTTCTTAAAATTAAAGCTTTCTCGTGATCAACAAAAATATCTGGGAATTTATAAGAAAGCCAAAGATATAAAGATATTTTTTTTACCTCATCTTCTACAAGTAATAAGTCTTTTTGAGTAATAGCCTTTTTAGGCAAAGTAATAGAAGGCTTATATCTACAAACTCTATTTTTAATAACTGCTGCAATATAAGCTTCATAAGCTTGCAAAATAATATTTGATTTAGTTGTAATTGGAGCTTGTGCTAATAAATATTTTGCTTCTAAATCTAGTTTTTCTCTTTTATCAACTATTGTTGAAGCCTCAATTAAAGATGAAATATTTGAAGCAATAAAAGGACCATCAAATTTCATATTTGTTTTAAAAAATCTTAGAATCTTAACTAATGATTTTGTTTTTATATGATTACTTAATTCTAATAATTGTTCCGTTGAAATTTTTACTTTATAAGGAGGTTTTATTGTTGCTATTGGCTGTTCAAACTCTTCTTTGATATAAGATAAAACATCTCTTCTTGTTGCCCCTAAAAAACCTGCATCAAACAGTTTATATCTTCCTGCACGACCTGCTATTTGAACTATTTCATTTACAGATATTTTTCTTCTACTTACTCCATCAAATTTTGTATCAGTAGTAAAAAGTATATTTTTAATTGGAAGATTTAATCCCATTGCTATTGCATCTGTAGCAATTAAAATATCACTTTTTCTTTCTCTAAATCTTCTTGCTTCATCACGTCTAACTTCTGGAGATAGATTTCCATAAATAACTGAAACCCTATATTTCTTTTGTAACTTTTGTTTTAGTTTTAAAACATCCATTCTTGAAAAAGCAATAAGTGCAGTTGCTGGTTCTAGGTTATCTAAAGAAGTATGTCGTTCCATAACTTGCAGTGGAGTTTTTCTTTTGTGCTTTACTATTTCTAATTCTTCACCTAAATAAGAAGCTATTTTTTTAACAGCATCTAAAGCATTTACAGATCCTGTCATAATAACAGTTTTAGCTGGACATCCAATAATTGCATTTACCCAAGCCCAACCTCTGTCAATGTCATCTAACATCTGTACTTCATCGATAATTGCTACATCAACATCAAGATTAAAATCAAGCATTTCTATAGTTGAGCAAACATGAGCTGCATCTTCATTTATTTGTTGTTCTTCACCTGTAATAAGTGAGTTTTCTATTCCTGCTTCTTTTAGTTCTTCATGACCTTCTAAAGCAAGCAGTCTTAAAGGAGCTAAATAAAGACCTGAATTAGCCTCTTTTAACTCTTTCATGGCGTTATATGTTTTTCCTGAATTTGTAGGACCTACAAAAAACTTTAGTTTTCTATTCATAGATCTTGCAAGGGGAAAAAGTTGTTTTAAATCACACTTTAAAAGTGTTTGTAATTGTTGTTGGAAAGTTTCTTTCATGGGCGTATTATAGTAAATAGAATATAATATCAGATTAAAAAAATAAAATAGTATAAATTAAATTTAAAAATAGGTAGAACAACAAATGAATTGTGAATATTTTGGAAAATGTGGAAGCTGTACTTTATATGAAAAAACTTACGAAGAACAGTTGGAGTATAAAGTTCAAAGAGAAAAGAAAAGATTCTCACAATTTGATATTCCAAATATTGATATTATAAGAAGTGAAGAACAAAATTTTCGTACAAGAGCAGAATTTAGAATTTGGAAAAACTTTGATAATGAAAACAATCCTACTATTTCTTATGCTATGAATGATTTTGATAAAAATGCTTTGGAGATTGAGTCTTGTCAAATCGTTTCAGAAGATATTGCCTGTTTAATGCAAAAGCTTTTAGAAAAAATACAAAATGATGAAGAACTAAGACTTAAACTTTTTGCCTGTGAATTTTTAAATTCAACTACAAAAGATATGCTTGTAACACTGATTTACCATAGAAAGTTAGAAGAGAACTGGATAGAAAAAGCAAAAGAATTAGAAAAAGAGTTTGACATAAAAATAATTGGAAGAAGCAGAAAACAAAAAGAGATTTTAAGCAAAGACTTTATCGAAGAGACTTTAAAAATTGAAAATAAAAAGTTTCACTTCCAATACAAAGAAGGTGGCTTTACTCAACCAAATACAAAAGTAAATATCAAAATGATTGAATGGGTTTTAGAGCAACTAGAGACTTCTTCTAAAGACCTTTGTGAGTTATATTGTGGAGGTGGAAACTTTACAATACCTATGAGTCAAAAGTTTAATAAAGTACTTGCAACAGAGATCTCAAAAACATCTATTAAATCTGCCCTTACAAACTGTTCTTTAAACAATATCTCAAATATAGACTTCATAAGAATGAGTGCCGAAGAGTTTGTTGAAGCCTTAGAAAGTAAAAGAGAGTTTAATAGACTTAAAAATATTGACTTAAAATCATACAACTTTGAAACAATATTTGTTGACCCACCAAGAGCAGGACTTGATGATACAACAAGAGCTTTAAGTAAAGAGTTTGACACTATAATTTATATTTCATGTAACCCTGAAACTTTACATCGTGATTTAGAAGAATTAACAAAAACACACAAAATAATTAATTTTGCACTTTTTGACCAATTTTCATATACAGAGCATATCGAGAGTGGCGCTATTTTAAAGAGGCTTTAAAATATCAAAGGATAAAATATTATATGGAAAATAACTCAATACCAAAAGATATTATTAAAATTCAAAAAAAGCTTTGTAGTTTTGAAAAAGGTTCAAGAAACTATATCAAATATACAAAGATACTTAACAAGCATCTAAAAAAGCATGCAATGAAAAAAAGGGTTTTAAGTAATATTAAAACTATAGAAGCCATAAAAAAAATAGAAAAAAAGTCAAAAAGTAGTTAAAATTTAATCTAAATTTAAGAATTGGTATGTGATAATTCTATATAAGTTATATAGGGATCAATGGATTCCAAAGGACTAAATCCTATGCTTGGGCATTGCACAAGAATGTATATAAGGCTGTAAAATACTTATTTTACAATGTGTCATAATTAAAAGGATTTATTATGAGAATTAATACTAACGTATCATCTATTACTGCACAAGAATCTGCAGTTAATACAAACAAAAACATCAAAAGTTCATTAGAAAAATTATCTTCAGGTTTAAGAATCAACAAAGCGTCAGATGATGCATCTGGTCTTGCAATTGCTGATAAATTAAGAACTCAAGCTACTTCTATTAACCAAGGTGTTTCAAATGGTAATTCAGCGGTTACATTACTTCAAATTGCTGATAAATCAATGGCTGAGCAATCAAACATTCTTGATACTGTAAAATCTAAACTAATTCAAGCTAATACTGATACTACATCACCAGATGGTAGAGAATCTATTAGAAAAGATATCGTTAAATTACTTGAGCAGTTAGATAATATTGCTGAACAAACTAACTATAATGGTAACGTTCTTTTACAAAAAAGTGCAGAAGATACTGGACTTTCTGAAGAATTATCTTTCCAAATCGGTGAGTCAAAAAGAGACCTTATCTCTAATACAGCAGTACAATCAAATACTGATGGTTTAGGTTCTAAAGTTGATTATGCTTCTGGTTCTGAAATTGCACAAGGTGAAAAAGTAACTCTTGCAGCTTCTGGAACTATTACATTAAAAGGTTCAGATTCTTCTGATGCTAATACAGTTGAAAATGTAACTTTAGCTGGAGATGTTGATTCTTTAGATTTAACTGCTGGTATGACTATTTCTGGAGTAAATGCTGATACTAAAGCTATCTTAGATGCAGCTGTAACAGCTGGTGATTTAACTGAATCTGGTGGTACATATACTGTAACTGATGCTGGACAAGGTAAATCTTTAGATTTATCTAGTGTAGATGACGTTGCTGCAACTGTACAAATTTCTACAACTGGTGACACTGGAACTACTGCTAGTTATTCAAAAGGTGACGTTATTGATAGTGCTACAGTAACAACTGGAAGCGCATTAGATACAGCACTTAAAGATACAAATAAGTTTACAGAAGTTTCAACAGGTAGTGGAATATACTTAGCTAAAACATCAGGTTCTCTTGATATTGAAGTAGGTGAAAGTATAGACTTAACTACTCCAACAGTTGTAGATGGAACAACAGGTGGAGACTTTAGTGCAGGTGATGTTATTAAAGTAAATAGTGTTGCTACTGGTGGATTATTAGATAATGCATTAAAAAATTCTTCATTATTCTCAACAGGTTCTACAACAGGAACATATGTTGTAAAAGAAGACTTTACTGCGGGTTCTATATTCTTAGGTGATGGAGATTCTATTACAATTACTGCAGGTTCACCTGTTACTGTTGCTAATCAAGCTACTACTGGTTCTGGTCTTACTGAGTCTAACTTACAATACAATGGTAGTACAGCATATAGAGAAAATACAACTGGTTCTACAGATCAAATTAACTCAGATCAAGCAACTGGTGGTTCACAAATCAATGCATCGGGTGAAGATGAAATTTCATTTACATTAACTGCTGCAGGTGCAGGGTCAACTGGTGGTACAAATGTTAATGTTCTTGAAGGTGATATTATTACATTTACAGATGACTCTTCTGCTACTGGTGGAGATCAAATGTCAATGGATATTTTAGAATCTGGTAACTACTACCACTTAGGTGGAAATAAATATCAAGCAATATCAGATAATACTATTGAAATGGACACTAATGACGTTCTTAATGTAACTAGAAAAGTTGGTGGTTCTGGTGCAGAAACTGACTTTAAAGGTGCGACTGCAACTACTACAGCAGGTGCAGGAAGTGCAGATGCAGTTGTAAAACTTACAACTAGTTCTACAGTTGATGTAACAAACAATGATACTACAGCTGGAAATAAACTTACTATTGGTGGAACAGGTATTTCAAATGGTGAGCTTCAATTAAGTGCACTTGCTTCTTTAAAAGAAGGTGAGTTAACTAAAGAGTTAGCTGATTCATTCCAAAGTGTAGTTGATGATGCAATTACTGATCTGAATGGATACAGAGGTGACATCGGTTCGACTCAAAATCAAGTTGAATCTGCCGTTAGAAACTTAATGACACAAGCTACAAATGTAAAAGCAGCTGAGTCTATTATTAGAGATGTTGATTATGCACAAGAATCTGCAAACTTCAACAAACAAAATATTATCGCACAAGCTGGTTCATATGCTATGAGTCAAGCTAATGCTACTCAACAAAACGTTTTAAGATTATTACAATAATAATCTACTATAAAATAGCAGTTATTACTGCTATTTTATTATTTATGTATTAAAGAAGTAAAAAATATTACTTCTTTAATACTCCTTCTACTACATTTATGTAAAAATCTATAATCTTACTTAATTGATTAAATAATCTTTTCTTTAATACTTTCATATGTTTTTTAGGATTATCTAAACTCCTAATATTTAATAAATAAACAATATATGGTAAATTATATTTATAATAATTTTGAATGATTTTATTTAAATCAATAGACTTTGGATTATTTGATAATATTTTATTAATTTCTTCAATATCAGAAAGTAGTTCACTTACTTGTGAATGTTTTCTTTTTTTTAATTTTAACTCAAAAAATTCTTTTAGCTTTTTTGCACCTTCTAATTTAAGTTCATTATACTTTTTATCTTTTTCTAAAAACTTATCCTCAGATATTGAACTTAAATCTTTTTTAATCTTTTTTGATAATAATTCTTTATCTATATCTTCAAAACCACTTAATTTTATATCTTCAAGTTTGGTAGGAATTGTTCCTTCAAAATAAGCTCCATCAGATAAATTGAAAGTTTTTGTGCCAGTACTAAACATATTTGTAAATCTATTCATAATTTTTATTGAAATCATAAATACAGGTAGAGTTTTAACTTCATTAAGAAAATTACCTTTTATTGTCAATACATTTTTTCTAAAAGAAAAATTTTCTATATTTTGTTTTTCACTAGATTCACTTAATTCTAACTTGTTTCCGATATATCCATCAAAGTGACTGCTTCCTGTCTCATTATCCAATGCCATATCTAGTCCAAGTAGATATAATTCTTTAACTCCTAAAATCAATAAAACTGCGTAAGTGATTTCTCCAATAGAAGGTCCTGTTAGGCTACCCATATTATCTTTTGCACTATAAAGGGCATTAAATAAAAATAAATTCTCTTTTTTTATTTTATTAGTAACTAATTCAGTAATATGAGAAGAGAAAATAAATACTGTATTTTTATAAATCTCTTCATCCCAAAACTCTATAAATATACTACTAATTAAACTTACATTTTCATCATATTGAAAGATGATATCAGGGATAATATCTTGTTCTTTTAAATAAGGAACAACAGAAAAGATAGATACAATCATAAACTTATTTTTATTTTCTTTTATTAATTGTATATTTTTCTTCAATGATGGACCTGCAGCTAATAATAGTACTGGTTTGTCATTGAAAATACTTAATGGTTCATTTGAATTTAAACGTAAGAAGTTACTTTCTTTTTTAACGTATTCATATGTTTTAGCTAAACTTGCAAGTTCTCTGTTATATGAGTATAAAATATGGTGTTGTGAAATTAATATATTTTGAATAACATCAAAATATATTTCACAACTTTTCGAAAATAAGAAGAATTTAATATAGTGATTATATATATACACTTTTGGAATAAAAGAACTAAATCTCTCGTAGAACTGATCTTTATTTAAATTTACATATAAATACAATTTTGTTCTTTTACTTATTTCTTCATAATCAGTAGTAAATAAAGATAATCTAAATATTTCTAATGATGGTTCAATTATAATATTTAATCTTGGTTTCATTTTATTTATTAACAAAGGAATATGATGACCTAGTCCTATTCCAAAAGTTAAAAAAACATATATTGTTTTTAGTTCTTTTTCTTTTGGTTCATTTTTATTTACATAGTCAATAATAGGAGCATTATTATAGTCAGGATTATCAAGAATTGATATCTTATCAATATTATCAACAAAACCAGAGGCATATTCTTTTGCATAAAAACTTTGGAAACTATTTTTTGATGCATTGAAACTTAATTTATTTACTGCTTTTTTTGAATATTCTATTGAGTTTTCATTATAAAACCAACTATTATTTACTTTATCATAAATGTCAAAATACTCATTATACTCAAGGACATATCTTTCTTCAATTAAATTACTATTTAAAGATTCTTCAAATAATAAAACTTGATTATAAAGCTTATTATCAAACTTTTCTAAGAATTTCATATTCTTAGAATACAATGCAATTGCTTTTTCTTCTACTTCGCTCATATTATAGTTCTTCCTCCATCCATATTTAAAATAGCTCCATTCATATATGAACTTGCTTCTGAACATAAATATATAATCGTTGCATTGTATTCATCTATATTTGCCATTCTTTTCATAGGAATAAGCTCCTCTATTTTGTCTAAAAAATCTTTAGAATGATTATTAAATACTCCTCCTGGAGCAAAAGCATTACATCTAACTCCCTTATCAGCCCAATAAGAAGCTATGTATTTAGTTAATCCAATGATTCCATGTTTTATTACTGAATAAGTTACTGGTTTAACATCTTGTTCAAAATCAGATAAATTCTCTTTTTTATATAATCTTTGATCTGGAGCAATTACTCCTAAATCTGAAGAAACATTGATAATGACACCTTTATTATTTTTTGCCATTTCAATTCCAAATATTTTTGAGCATAACATAGCCCCTGTTAGCCCTACTGATATTTCTAAATTCCATTGATCAATACTAAAATTTTCTAATCTACTTTTATTGATATTTGAACTATTATCAAATTTAGGATCAATTGCAGCGTTATTGATAAGAACATTAGGATATTTGTTTATCTTATTAAATATTTCATCTTTTGCATTTAAAATATCACTCTCTTTTGTTATATCTACTTTGTATGTGAATATTTTATTTTTATACATATTTGAAAATCTATTTTCTAATGTGTTTAAAGATTCTGCATTAATATCAAATACTACTACTGTTGCTCCTGATTCTAATAAAACCTCTGTATACTGAGATCCTAGCAAGCCAGCACCACCTGTTAATAAAATTACATCAGAGTCCAAACAAAAAATATTTTTTTTCAAAATTAGTCCTTTTTTACTTATCTTCAGCTTCTTTTTTTATAAACTTAATATAGCTTAATTGATTATATGCTGTATTTACAGGGTCAATTCCCCTTTGACTTTCAAAAACAAAGTTTTTCTTATACTTTATTTCATCTAAAGCTGAAAAAACTTCATAAAAATCAACTGATCCAGTTCCTATAAGCACATTGCCTTTATCATTTTTATCTTTTAGATGTACATGAAAGATCTTATCTTTTAGAACTCTTATTTCTTCTTGTAAACTTACTTTAAAAGTAACTCTATTTCCTGTATCATAAACTACCCCTAAATTTTTACTATTAAAAGAGTTTATATATTCATTTAGTTGAACTGCTTCTATGTTAGTTTCTAAAGCTACTAAAATGTCTTTTCTTTTTGCTAATTCAAGAATTTCAGTTATCACTTGTCTATATGATTCAAGATTATCTACATTAATTTCACTTAATTCATAAAAAGGAAGAACAATAATTTTGTAATTAAGAAGTTTGTGATTTTCTATTAATGAAAATAAAGATTCTTTTACTTTTGGTTCTTCATTTAACGAATGTTTTATCATGTAATTAAAACAAATAGAATATACTTCAGAGTTATGAAGATCTAAATTTTTTTTTAATCTTTCTATACCCATATTGCTATTTAGTGGATTTTCGTTATTAAACTCTTCATCAATAAAAAACTCGATAAAATCTAAATGAGCTTTTGATAAAAAAGAAATTTCATTTTCCCATTTTCCAAAGGGAAAACACTGAAGTTCCCCATTAATTGAAGGACTAAGTCTTCCTTGCATAATACCAAATTTACTCGTTTGCATTTATTGCCTCTTTTATTGATATTGCCATTTCTAAACTATCAATTCCATCGTCAATAGTAAGAAAAGAATTGTTTTTTGTATTCACTGAATTTATAAAATGTTTCATTTCACTTAAAAATAAATCATTTCTTTTAAAAGATTCATTAACTAAATAATTATCAATCAAACCTTTTTCATTGAATACTTTTAATTCATTTTCTACTAAATCTAATATAATAACTGCATTTGACAATGATATTTTTATGCTTCTTGTTTCATATACTTGTGCAAAAGATAAATTAAGAGATACAACAAATTGTTTATCATTTTCTTGATATTTAAACAAACTAAAAACTGTATCTTCTGCATTAATATCAATTATTGAATTACTTGACTCAACAGATAGAACTTTTGACGGCTTACCGAAAAAATAGTTTAATAAGTCAAGTTCATGACTTAATGAATGAATTACTCCTCCTCCTAAATCTTCCCTTGCTGCATATCCTTTTTTATAATCTTCATATTTATGATGACTTGGTAAAAATGTTCCCCATTCAATATTTGCACTAGTTATAGAACCATAAATCTTTTCTTCCAAGATATATTTTAGTTTTTTTATAAGAGGATGAAATCTTGTTTGATAACCAATCATACATATTAAATTTTTATCTTTTATAATTTGCTTTAAGTATTCTACTTTGTCATAATTATTTGATAAAGGTTTTTCTATAAATAAATTAGCCCCTATTTCTGCAAAAGTAATTGCAGTATCCAAATGACAAGAGCTAGGATTTGTTATAAATACAATATCTGGTTCTATTTGTAATGCACTATTTAGGTCTGTTAGTTCTTTAATTTCATAAAATTTTGCTAAGTTTTCAACTTCTCTTGCCTCACCATCTTTTATATATAAATTATTATTAGAATGTTTTAATTGATATATTTCAAAATCATTCGGGTAAAGAGCTTTTAAGTTCTGAAGATGTCTTTGTCCAATTGAACCTAGTCCTACAAATAAGGCTTTCATTTTTAATCTTTAATTATATAAGAAGGTCTATCATGAGAAATAGATAATTTTTTAATTTGAATATTTTTATCTTTAAAAAAATCATCAACTGCTTGAGTTTCACCAGGCCAAACACCATAATCATCTAAAATTACAATACCACCTTTTACAACTCGATCCCACATCTTTTCCAGTGTCACTTCAACAGGTTCATAAGTATCAGTATCTATATGAAGTAATGCTATTTTTAAATGAGGATTCTCTTCTACATATTTAGGTATAGTCTCTAAAATATCACCTTTTACTAATTCAAAATTTTTTAATCCTTTATTTCCTAATACATTAGCTAAACTATCTTTTGCAAGAGATTTACCAGCTGATGAAACAAACTCTTCTTTATATTTTTTATCTTTTTCAAAAGTTATAGAAGGAAATTCATCAAATATATCAAAACCTATTACCTTTCTTGAGTTTTCATTTTCTAACAAATTTCTAAAAGATAGCCATCTAATAAAAGATACTCCTTTAAATACACCTGTCTCTACTATATCTCCAGGTAAATCACTTATCTTTTTATACAATTCATAATGTGCTAATATTTTACCTATTCTTGTTAAATCACTTGTAAGATAAAATCCATTCTCATAATCCCAAGATTTATTGATATCAAAATCCATTTTTATTTCTCCTAATCCTTATTTTTTTATTGCACTACTAACTAACATCAATTCTTTTGACCATCTGAAAAATTTAATTTTTGATCTAATTGGAACAAAGTTTGAAATAAATGAACATATGTAATTTACAAAAGGATATTTCCAAACTATTGGTAATTGTCTAAATTTAATTACATTTACATCTTTAAATCCATTCATTTTTAATATATTTTCTAAACTTATTTTATTAAAAGGTGTTTTATGGGTATAATCATCGTAATATACTTTATAACAACTTTCCCAGTCAGGAACTAACGTAATTAAAAGTCCATTAGGTTTTAGAACTCTAAAAACCTCTTGCATATATATGTCAGGATCACTAAGATGTTCTAACAATGACTTAGAAAAAATAACATCAAAACTTTCATCTTTGTAAGGAAGCTTTTCTTTTTCAACATTACAAGTTTTAATTAAAATGTCTGGGTTAAATTTTTGAGCCTCTTTAGATAAATCTGTTCCTTCTACATAAATACCTTGTTCTTTAAATGATTTTAATATCTCTCCTCTTCCACAACCTATCTCTAGAAGAGAAGAATACTTATTCAAATTAAACTTTGAAAATAAATGTTTTGCAAGTTTTTGAGGATATGTAGTATATGGTCTATTCCCCTCGCTATAACAAACATCTAGATAATCTACTTTTTTTTCTTTATCTTTTTCCTGCACTTTTATACTTTCAATATTTTCACTGATTTTATAATTGTTCTTTCTTGAAAGGAAATCCAAATATTCAAACTCTTCTTTTGTATCAACTTCAGGAGTTACTTCTGTTACAAAAGGAAAGATATTTGTTCCATATACTTTTTTTGTATAAATTTGTTCAGGCTTCAAAATATCTACATAGCCATTTGGAATATATACACTTTCAAACTCTTGCCTCGGTTTATTTGTATCTTCAATTTCTAAATTATCTGATAATGTTGTATAAGATTCTCCCTTTATTCTAAACCACTTAAAAGGACTATCTGGAGAAAGATGAGAAGAACGTAAAGAATCAAAATCATCAAACCTTTCTAAAAAATCATTTATCGCTTTATCTACGATTATTGAATCTCGATAAGGAGTAGTAGGTCTTAATAAAACAACTAAATCAGGCTTATAGTTTTCATTATCTTTAAGCCATTGTAAACAATGAATTAGAAACTCATAATCTTTTGAACTATCACTTGCATATTCTTCTGGTCTTAAGAAAGGAACTTCGCATTTATATCTCTTTGCTACTTCTACTATTTCATCAGAATCAGTTGAAACTATTATTTTATTGATAACTTTTGATTCATTTGCTGTTAACAAAGAATAAGATAATAAAGGTTCACCATTTAAATCTTTGATATTCTTCTTAGGAACACCTTTACTTCCACCTCTAGCAGGTACAATACATAGTATTTTTTTAGCTTCCATTTAGATATGGTTCTCCATTCTTTCTAAACTTATCCAGAATCCTTCTCCATTATTTTTGTGTCCTTGCCAAACTTCTGGAATAAAAGAAGCATCAGGAGAGTATTCATTTATTATAGGATACATATTTTCAAAATCTACATTCCCTTCTCCAACTTGAATACCTTCCCCATCAACTCCTGTTCCATCAGAGATATGATAGTGTGCAGTGTATGGCGCTAGTTTTTTTGTATACTCTAAATGGTCCCAATTAAACTTGTTACAAGCTAAATGAGAATGTGAAACATCTTGACAAATTTGTAATTTAGTTTCATTACAAAAATCTATTATTTCATCTGCATCAATAAAAATATTTTGGTATCTTTGGCCACCAAAAAGCCAAGGAAAAGGAGCCATATTTTCAGGAAGTAGTTCTACTTGAGATAAATTAAGTTTTGAAATAGAATCTTTTAAATTTTTATAATAAAGTGGTCTTTCTGATATATCTAACTCTTCATCTTTTGTAAAGCCACCACAATGAACTACTATTTGAGGTATTTTAGTTTTAGGAAAATATCTTTTCATCTTTAATGTTTTATCAATTACTCGTTGAAGATTTTTAATAGAAAGAGCTCTATACTCTTCATTAGGAGTACATAAATCTAACAAATGGTCATCTTCAAAAAGTTCAGGGGCATGAACAATATATTCACAATCATACTCTTTTATTAAAAACTTTTCTAAATCTTCTTCTATATCTTTAAAACTCATATGAAACTCTACTGACTTAGGGTTTGTATTTTCAAGTAAAGAATTTAAATCATGAAATCTAACAGGTAAAGCCCATGTTCTATTAAAAGAATACTCTTTCTTTGCTCTTATAAGTCCTCCTAAATCTGATTTAAATAATGCTTTTCCTTCTTCTATATCTCTTATTGCTTTATAACCAATTATTTTATTTAAATATTGAGGACTAAGTCCTTGTCCTGGACTTTTAATTTCAAACATATCTTTTGTAAAAACTTCATCTTTTTTTATATCTACTTTTGCAAAAATACTTTTTGATAAGTTTTCTCTATTTATTAACTCACCTTGAGTTATTTCTCTATCTTTATTGCTTCCTAAAGATAACTCTACTTCTCTTATACCATCAACCAATGATTTAAATTCATTATATTCTAAACTTGCAGTATGATCAGGGCCTTCCATATCTCTATCAAGAGTAAAGTGTCTCTCAATTATTCTTGCTCCCATCGCAACTGATGCAATTGAAACTGCTGTTCCTCTTTCATGCCCTGAATAACCAATAGGTACATTATATTTTTGTAAATTTTCTAGATTTCTTAAATTTATATCTTTAAAAGGAGCAGGATAAGTTGAATTACAATGCAATAATGCAAAATCAGCTTTTAATCTAGTCAAAAACTCTACTGTTTCATCTATTTCTTGTTTTGTACTCATTCCTGTTGATAAAATTAAAGGTAAGTTTTTAGCTACTAAATATTCTAATAAATCAAAATTTGTTAAGTCTGCTGATGCAGTTTTAAAAGCAGGAACACCTATTTTTTCAATTGCATCTGCACTTTTCTTATCCCAAGGAGTACACATAAATATGAGTCCCTTGCTTCTTGAATACTCTGCTAATTTTTTATATTCATCAAAAGTTAATTCAAACTTTCTTAGTAATCCCATTGTGTACTGTGTAGATAAATCACTTTTTGTTACATCTAAAGCATCTTTTGAATATAATTCATTTAAATCTCTCATTTGAAATTTTACACAGTCAACACCTATTTCTGAAGCTTGATCAATTAGTTTTATTGCATTATCAAAAATTCCATTATGGTTCATTCCTATTTCTGCAATTACAAAAACTTTATCATTTTTTCCTATTTCTTTTCCTAAAATATTCATACTTTTTCCTTTGTAATCCAACTTCTTAATCCTATTTTATCAAAAGTAAAGGTCTCGATTTCATAACTTCTTTCTTTTAATTTATTTATTAAGTTTAACTTCTTATAAGTAGGCACATAAAAAAGAAAGAACCCTCCTCCTCCTGCACCTAATAATTTGCCACCTAATGCACCATTTTTTATGGCATACTCATAGATTTCATCTAAATTTGTATTTGAAATATTGTCTGAAAACTTTCTCTTTATTCTCCATGATTTATCTAGTAGTTCTCCAAAATTATCTAAATTACCTTTTAATAAATTTGTTTTCATTTCCTTTGCAATACTTTTTGCACTTGTTGCCAAATATTTTATATCTGCTTTCTTCATATTTTCTTTTTGTATATCATGAATATCTCCTGAATTATGAGAAATTCCTGTATAGCATAATATAAGAGCATCTTCCAGCTCATTTTCTATATTATTTGGTATTCTAAGTGGGTTAATTATATTATCATTGTTTTTAAACTCCATAAAATTAAACCCACCAAAAACTGTAGCATATTGGTCTTGCCAACCACCACTTAGACCAAGTTCAATCCTTTCCGCGTGAAAGGCTAACTCTGCTATTTCATAGTCAGTTAATTTATTTTCTCTAAAATTATTAAAAGCTCCAATAATTGCAGATAATAATACAGCAGAGCCTCCTAAACCTGATCCGGGAGGAACATCACTGTATATGTAAAGTTCAAATCCAAAATCTGGATTTAACAATTTAATAACAGCCTTTACCAAATCTAAATTATCATCATAAGTAATATCAGTTATTGAATTAAAATTAAGTTCTATTTTAAAATCATTAGAATTGATTTTTATTTTTGAATCTTCTCTTTTCTCTAAGATAGCATGGGCAAATTTATTTATTGTTGAATTTAAGACCACCCCATCGTCTTCATAAAAATAGTTTGTTAAATCAGTTCCACCTCCAGCAAAACTAATTCTTACTGGAGATTTTGCTTTTGATATAATTTTTTCTTTCTGATTCCAATCAATATTGTCTTTTGAAACAATACTGATTAATTTCATATCTTCTGAAAGTATAGGTATCTTCTTTATCTCAGAATCTAGTAGCTTTAGAATATTTTCTCTTGTTGCATTTTTTTCTGTTAGAAATACAAATTTATTATTTATACATTTTCGAATTGACTCATCAAGTGTTGTTTTATTGATTAAAGCTCTTCTTATATCTCCATCTGTTGCACACCCAACAATTTTGTCATCTTCAGTAACAAAAACTATTCCTGCTTTATTTGACTCAATTTTAATTAATGATTCTTTTATTGACTCATCATCTTTTACTACAAATTTATTTTCCAAGATTTTTAACCTTTATATATTCTTGCATTAAATAATAATCTTCTGGTATACCAATATCTATAAATATTCCATTATATTTAAAAGAACCTATATTATTATTTAAATTAAGATACTCTATAAAAGCATCTTCAAGAGCAAATTTCTCAGTTTTATTATCTATTAAAAAACTAAGTTTTTTTAAAAAATAGCATCCTGCATTTATATAAGAATTTGTAGTTTTTTGTTTTTCTTTGAAAGATATAACGCAATTATCTTTTATTTCTAGTGTTCCGTATCGAGAACAATCTTCTTGAAAAGAGGCTAAAATATTTATTTCTTTAGAACTTTCTAAAATAAACTTTTTAAAATCAACTTCTAAATATGTATCTCCATTTAAAATAAGAATTGATTCATCTTTAGATAAGTTTAACTCTTTAATTGCATTCTTAATACTTCCTCCCGTACCTAAAGCTTCTTTTTCAACAATTATATTTATATTGCTATGATCAGCATAATATTTTGATATAATTTCTGCTTTATAGTATGACAATAAATATATCTCTACATTATTTAAACTTTTTTCTATTTCATTTATTTGATAATCCAAGAAAGGTTTTCCATGAATCATAGCCATTGGTTTAGGTACATCTTTAACCACACTTCTTAATCTTGTACCATACCCTCCCACAAGAATAAATACTTTTACTTTATTATTGAAAATTGACATATTATAGTATCTGTTGCCCCAATAGAAGATAATTGTGCTTCATATGCATTTGTTAACTCAGTAGAATCTATAAAGCTTCCCCACTCTTTATCCCCGCCTGGTTTTCCATTACTTAACCAATATAAATGGTTTGACAAAGGATATCTTTGAATATATTTAATAAAATCTACATTTAAACCACATTGTTTTGCTAGTATTTTAAGAGTATGTTCTGTATAAAGAAATAAGTGGCAACTCCAATATGTAAATTCCGAAAAAGGCAAATTTTTATATATTGTCAATAATGCATCATTTGCATTAGGTACTTCAATAATTATTTTTCCATTTTCTTTTAGATGTTTTTTCATATCTATTAAAATTTCATGAGGATTTTTAAGGTGTTCTAGAACATGAAAAGAAGTAATGATATCAAACTCTCTTTTTGTATCTTTTATACTTTTATATAAGTCAATTTCTCTGTCATGATAATAAGGTATTACTGCTTTTTCTAGTTCAACTGCACATACATAATGTGCTATATTTTTAGCTAAGTTAACAAAACCTCCATTGCCACTACCAAAATCCATTAAAGTTTTATTTGATAATTCTTTTTTTAGAAAATTAAAACGCCTCTCATCATCTATAGCTGTTGTTCTTTGCCATTTAAAAAAATCTACTTTATCATGTATCCCAGACTCTTCATAAAAATCATTGTTAATATGATCAAACGAGTCTAAATAAACCAATCCACAATTGTCACATTCAACAATTTTTAAATCTTGATTGTCTCTGACTTTACCTTCTCTAAATTTATATTTATCTGAATCGCACAACATACATTTCATTTAATATCGCCTTAGTATAATATGTTATCATATTAACAAAAGTTTGATAAATATATCAAAAATATTATATTACAAATTGCAATATAATCTACTACTTTAAAAAAATTGTGCTAAAATTCCAACATAATTAAAAAAGACACCAATAATTTAGGAAATAAAATGGATGAAAATCAAAAAAAATCACTTGATTTAGCAATTAAACAAATAGACAAAACTTTTGGTAAAGGTACTCTTATTAGATTAGGAGATAAAGAAGTAATTCCAACTGAAGCTATTTCTACTGGTTCTTTAGGGCTAGATTTAGCTTTAGGTGTAGGAGGTCTTCCAAAAGGTAGAGTTATTGAGATTTACGGTCCTGAAAGTTCAGGTAAAACAACTCTTACTCTTCATGCAATAGCTGAGTGCCAAAAAGCAGGTGGAGTATGTGCATTTATCGATGCAGAGCATGCTTTAGATACTGTTTATGCAAGAAATCTTGGAGTTGATATTGATAATTTACTTGTTTCTCAACCTGATTATGGAGAACAAGCACTTGAAATTTTAGAAACAGTTATTAGATCAGGAGCTGTTGATTTAGTTATTGTTGACTCAGTTGCAGCACTTACTCCAAAAGTGGAGATTGATGGAGATATGGATGACCAACAAGTTGGTGTTCAAGCAAGACTTATGTCTAAGGCCTTAAGAAAAATCACTGGTCTTTTAAATAAAATGCAATGTACAGTAATTTTTATTAACCAAATTAGAATGAAAATTGGTATGACAGGTTACGGAAGTCCAGAAACTACAACTGGTGGAAACGCACTTAAATTCTACTCTTCAGTTAGACTAGATATTAGAAGAATTGCTACACTTAAACAAGCAGAGAACTCTATAGGAAATAGAGTAAAAGTTAAAGTTGTTAAAAATAAAGTTGCACCTCCATTTAAACAAGCAGAGTTTGATATTATGTTTGGAGAAGGTATTTCAAAAACTGGTGAACTTATTGATTATGGTGTAAAACTTGACATTGTTGATAAAGCAGGAGCTTGGTTCTCTTACGACAATACAAAAATTGGTCAAGGTAAAGAAAACTCAAAAGTATTCCTAAAAGATAACCCTGAAATTGCTAATGAAATTGAAGGTAAAATTCTTGCAGCAATGGGTGTAAATGATCAAATCATTCAAGGAGAAGTAGAAGAGTCTGAAGAAGACTAACTTCTATGTGTACTTCAAAAACTTTTGAAGTACATTCCCTACTCTACACAATCCCTCACAAAATACATTTTTTTATCATTTTTATTTATCAAAGCAACTCAAAATAAATTTTTTTGTATAATATTTAGATTTAATGAATTTAGGAGACCTAAATGGTATTTATTGATAATGTTTATGCGGATGAAGTTTTAGACTCAAGAGGTAATCCAACTGTAAGAGCAACAGTTGTATTAAGTGATGGTACTAAAGAGAGTGCTATCGTTCCAAGTGGAGCAAGTACAGGTAAAAGAGAAGCCTTAGAATTAAGAGATGGTGATGATAGATTTTTAGGAAAAGGCGTTCTTAAAGCTGTAGAAAATGTAAACACTGTTATTGCTGATGAATTACTGGGATTAAGCCCATATAATCAAGCTGAAGTTGATGCAACTATGAAAGATATTGATGGTACACACAACTACTCAAACCTTGGTGCTAATGCAGTTTTAGGTGTATCTATGGCAGTTGCAAGAGCGGCAGCAGCTTCTTTAAATACTCCTTTATATAGATACTTAGGTGGAGCAAATGCAATGACTATGCCTGTTCCAATGTTCAATATTATTAATGGTGGAGAGCATGCTAATAACTCTGTAGATTTCCAAGAGTATATGGTTATGCCAGTTGGGTTTGAAGACTTCAACGAAGGGTTAAGAGCAGTTGCAGAAATCTACCAACACTTAAAAAAAGTTATTGATAGTATGGGTGAATCAACAGCAGTTGGTGACGAAGGTGGTTTTGCACCAAACTTAAAATCAAACGAAGAACCTATTACAGTTATTATGGAAGCAATTGAAAAAGCTGGATATAAAGCTGGTGAACAAATTGCTATCGCACTAGATGTAGCAGCTTCAGAACTTATCAATGATGCAGGTAAATATGTATTAAAAGGTGAAAATAGAGAATTAACTTCTGAAGAGTTAGTAAACTACTATGCAGACCTTTGTGACAAGTATCCAATCGTATCTATCGAAGATGGTTTATCAGAAGATGATTGGGATGGATGGAAAATCTTAACTGAAAAAATTGGAAACAAAGTTCAATTAGTAGGTGATGATTTATTCGTTACGAATGCAAATATCTTAGCTGAAGGAATTCAAAAAGGAATTGGTAACGCAATTTTAATTAAACCAAATCAAATTGGAAGTGTTTCTGAAACTATGTTAACTATAAGATTAGCCCAAAGAAATAATTATAATTGTGTAATGTCTCATAGATCAGGTGAATCAGAAGATGCCTTTATTGCTGACTTTGCAGTTGCTTTAAATTGCGGTCAAATTAAAACTGGTTCAACAGCAAGAAGTGATAGAATCGCTAAATACAATAGATTATTAGAGATTGGTGCAGAAATTGGTTATGCTGAATACTTAGGGAAGCAACCTTTTTCTAAAAAATAATTCATGAGAGAAAACCTTCATGAGCTAAAAAAGTTTTCGTTAATAGCAATAGGTTCTATTGCTATTACGATGCTTCTTAGCTATCATGTTGCAAATATTCTTTTTGGAGATAACTCTTTAGAAGTTTATACTTCTTTAAAAAATAAAAAAGAGTATCTCCAAAGCGAAATTAAAAGATTACAGCTTGAAAATGCTCATTTGCAAAAAGAGTATTTTGAACTAAAAAATTTGGAGCCGGAAGAATGAAAACTTTATTTACACTGTTACTACTTTTACAAGTTAGTTTAATTGCTAGGGAAAATCCTTTTCAACCAACTACTGCTTATGAAGAAGAACAAGCAAGAATGATTGAACAAAATGAGATGGATGAAAATTATGCGATTGAATTCCAAGCGGAACAACATTATATAAATGAAGTATATGAGAAGATGAATAATCCTGCTGAAGAGAAAAAAGCAGAAAAAAAAGAGCCAAAGAAGCCAGCATTAACAAAAGAAGAAGTTAAAAAGTTAATTGAAAAAGCTAAAAAAGAGACAGAAGAAAAAGCAAAAGAAATTGTAAAGAAAGCTGTTGATGAAAAGCCAAAAGAGATTGAGCAAGTTGTATATGTTAAACCTAGACTTGATGTTACTTATGAAAAACAGATGCTTCCTTTTGTAAAAGTTGAATATGATAATGACAAAATTGATATTCACTCAGACTATAAAGTTTCTAAAAAACTAACACTTCCAGGGAAAAAGAAAATTATCTTAGATTATACTGCAAAAGAAAATTTCTATACTGTAAGAGAAAAACTAGAGTCAACTAACTTCTTAAAAGTAGCAGTAGGAAATCATAAAAAAGACGGTTATTTTAGAATTGTTGTTGAATTAGCGCAACTTCCAGAAAATTATGAAGTATCTTATAATGATGATAGAGTTACTATCGTTAGATTATACGAAAACTAAAAAACTTTAATTTATTTAGCCACTTTCGCAGGTGGCTTTATAAAATTAGATAAAACTCTAATAGCAACCATTACAATCAATACTTCCATAATAGCAGCTAAAATAAAGGCATAATAATAAAACTGTGTAATAGAATGATTATTATATGCAATTGTAGCAACCGCAATTAAAAGTGTAATAGGCATAGAGTGAGAAAGCCCTACCATATAAAATTTATTCCATCCCATTTCTTTAACAAATAGTAAAGATGCAACAAATCTAATACCTATCATTGCAATAGTGATTAAGAAGGCTTTTACTACCAAACCATCTTCAAATAAAGACTCTAATTCAAAAGATGAACCTACATAAATAAAGAAAATAGGAACAAGCCAACCAAAACCAAAGTGCTCTAACTTATGAGGAAGTTGTTTATTATGCTCTTCAAAGAATGTAGTAATAAAAGTTCCTGCAATAAATGCCCCAAAAGCAACTTTAAGATTTAATAACATCATCACTGCAATCATAAGAAAGAATATCCCCATAGATAGTCTAATATCTTGTTCTTGATGATCATTTTCTGGCATAAGTACTGCTTTAATTTCTGGGTACCACCAAATAAGATTATGGAAAAACTTATAAATAACAACCATAAAAATAAGAAAAAGAATAAACAAGGTCATTGTTCTATAAAAATCAAAATTTATTCCAAATTCTAAGGCAGCAGTAACAGTTGTAAGTGCAAAAATAGAAATAATTTCTCCAATTAGTCCTACTGTAATTGCTAACCTAATCCACTCTACATCCCCATACTCTTTTTTAAGTGCTGCTAATAGTCCAATGGAAATTAAAGGAAGAATTACAATAAAAATATATCCTATTTCAAGATAAATTGAACCTATTGCAGCAAGGGAAAAAAGTATAACATTATAAAAAATTGATTTTCGTAAGAGGTTCCCTGAGATATTTATAATCTTTTTTAAATCAACTTCAAGCCCAGCTAAAAACATCAAATAAAGGAATCCTAATTGAGCGACAAGCTTTAAAATAGAGTGTTCTACAATAAAAGCAAAATATGCAGCTAAAGCTCCAAGTATTATTTCAATAGTAATTGTTGGAAGCTTTACAACTTTTGATATTAAGGGAGAAGTAAAGATTATCAAAGAGATTGATATTATAATTAAGATTTCTTCACCCATTAAATACCTACTTAGTTTCTTTCTCTAATAACTTTAATACCTTGCTTTTCAAGCTCAGCTATATCATCAGCAGGTGTTCTTCCAGCAGTTGTTAAATAATCCCCGATAACAAAGGCATTTGCACCTTTTTCAAAGATTTTATATTGCTCATCACCAAACATTAGTTCTCTTCCACCTGCAACCATTATTTTCATTGCATTTGGCACCATCTTTCTAGCTAATTCAATTAATTCAAAAGCTTCTTCTCTTGTAACAGTATTTTCAACTAAAGGCAATGCTTCATTTGGATGAAAAAAGTTTAAAGGTACATTCATAGGTTCTAATGATGCAATAGATTCAAGCATAGAAACTCTTTGTTCTTGAGACTCACCTAAACCAAAAATACCACCACAAACAAGTCTAAGACCTACTTCTTTTACATTTTTACATGTTTGGTATCTCTCATCCCAAGTATGAGTTGTTACAATCTCTGGATAAAAGTCTCTTGCTGTTTCAAGATTATGATTATATGCATCAACTCCAGCTTCCTTTAAAGTCTGTAGTTGCTCAACTGAAGCTGTACCATTACATGCAATTAAAATAAGTCCTAAATTCTCTTTTTTTACTGCCCTTGCAGCTTCACAAACAAAAGCTAGTCTTTTATCATTTAAACCTTTTCCTGCTGTTACAAGACAGAAACCATTTGCATTATTAGCTCTTGCTCTTTTTGCTTCTTCAACAATTTGTTCAATTGCTTTTTTCTTATATCTTTGAATATCAGCTTTATACTTTACACTTTGCGTACAAAACTTGCAATCTTCATTACATGTACCACTTTCTATATTACAAATAGCACATAAAAAAATCTCTTTATTTTCGCTCATATTTTATCTCTTTTTCTAAAAAACTATTTTCATTTATATTTCTTGAGTAATACTTGATTATATACTCATTTTCATTAATTTCTAACATCACACACTCAATCAAAGGTTTCTCTCTAGCACAAACTTCCCCTGGATTTATAAATAAAGTTCCATTATTATACTGGCACTCAAATATATGTGTATGTCCAAAAATCACAACATCACTATCATTTGCATTTAAATAAAAAGGTAAATGCATCAACTTAAATTTTATATCTTTTATCTTAAAAAGATATGGCTCTTGTTTTATATTATATTTATTAACATAGGACAATAAAGAGGAATCATTATTTCCAAAAACTGATATATATTTAAGGTTAGAATTCTCTAAATGTTGTAAATTCTCTTCTATACACAAGTCCCCTGCATGCACAAGATATTCACACTTCTTTTCTTTTAAGTGCTCAATCACTTCTTGGGTATAGTCACTTCTATGGTGACTATCCGATAATATTCCTATTTTCATCTATTTAGTTGTTTTTTTAGTAGTTGCCGTTTTCTTAGTTGTTGTAGATTTTTTTCTAGTTGTTTTCTTTGCAGGTGCTTTTTTAGCTGTTGTCTTTTTTGCACCAATCTTTGATTTAGGATCTTTTTCTATTATTTCTAATACTTGCTCTAAAGTTAAGTCTTCAGCTTCAACACCCTTTGGAATTTTAAAGTTTTTTCTTCCCTTTTTAATATATGGACCATATCTTCCTATTAAAACTTGAACTTTTTCTTCTGGAAAATCTTTAATTAAAGCTTTTGCTTTTGCTTCAGATATTTCTTTTATAACCTCTTTTGCTCTATCTTCTTTTATAGTATAAGGGTCATCTTCTTTTAAAGAGTAGTATGTTGATTTAACTTGTAAATATGGACCAAATCTACCAATATTTGCTTTAATATCTTCACCTTCATCTGTTTGACCCACGACCCTTGGAAGAGTAAATAAAAATAGTGCTTCTTCAAGTGTAATAGTATCCATATTTAAATGATTAGGAATAGCTACAAACTTTGGCTTTTCTTCATCATCTTTTGTTCCAATTTGAACAAATGGACCATATCTTCCAACTCTTGCACTAATTGGCTTACCTGATTTTGGGTCTGTTCCTATTTCTCTAATTTGTAAATAGTCTTCTTTATTTACACTCTCTTCTTTTTCATCAATAGTCTTTTTAAAACCACCATAAAAATCATTCATTACTTGTTGCCAAGCAATTTTACCTTCTGCAATATCATCAAACTCTTCTTCAACTTTAGCAGTAAAACCTAAATCAACAATTTCAGGGAAATGGTCAACTAAAAAGCTATTTACGATTTCACCTGTAGCAGTTGGGGCTAGTTTTTTATCTTCTGTTTTTTCTACATATTCTCTTTGTTGAATAGTAGAAATAGTTGGTGCATAAGTAGAAGGTCTTCCAATTCCTTCACTCTCTAATTTTTTAACTAAAGAAGCTTCTGTATATCTTGCTGGTGGTTTAGTAAAATTTTGTTCTAAATCTAGTTTTTCTAAATCTAAAACTGTATCTTTTTTAATAGTTGGTAAAATCTTTTCACTACTATCTAAAGCGCTTTCTGGATTATCACTTCCTTCAGTATAAGCTTTCATAAATCCAGCAAAAACAATTCTTTGTCCCTTTGCTTGAAACTCTAATTCTTTATCTTTTCCAGCTTCTATTTTATATGTAGTATTTGCAATAACAGCTGGTGCCATTTGTGTTGCAAGTGTTCTTTTCCAAATTAAAGAGTAAAGTCTAAATTGAGCTGGCTCTACATATGCTTTAATGTCACTTGGTTTTAGCGCCATATTAACAGGTCTAATTGCTTCGTGAGCTTCTTGTGCACCTTTAGCTTTTGACTTATATGCTCTTGGTTTAGATAATGAATACTCTTTCCCATATTCAGTTTCAATTACTTCTTTAGCTGCGCTTGTAGCAACTTTTGAAAGGTTAAGTGAGTCTGTTCTCATATAAGTGATTAAACCACCTGTATGATTTGGAATATTTCCAACATTTCCTTCATATAATTGTTGAGCAATTACCATTGTTTGCTTAACTGAAAGCCCTATTTTTCTACTTGCTTCTTGTTGCAATGTTGAAGTAGTAAATGGAGCTGCTGGATTTCTTTTTGATTCTTTTTCTTCAATATCTACTAAAGTGAAGTTAGAAGCTAAAGCTGAAGCCTCAATCTCTTTTGCTTCTTCTTCATTTCTAATTTTTTTAGCTTTCCCATCAACTTTTGCTAATATTGCTTCAAGTTCTGGATTTGCGAAGTTTGACTTTATTTTCCAAAACTCTTCAGGCTCAAATGCTCTAATTTCATTCTCTCTATCAACAATAATTCTAACTGCAACTGATTGAACTCTACCTGCACTTAGACCATATCTTACTTTCTTCCAAAGTAAAGGAGAAAGTTCATAACCAACTGCTCTATCAAGAATTCTTCTTGCTTGTTGAGCATCTACTAGATGTTGATTTACTTCCCTTGGATTATTAATAGCTTCTAAAATAGCATCTTTTGTGATTTCATGAAAAACAATCCTTTTTAATGGATTTTTTTCTATTTTTAGTGCAGGAATTAAGTGCCATGCGATAGCTTCTCCCTCTCTATCTTCATCGGCTGCTAGGTAGATTGTAGTATCTTTTGTAATCTCTTTTTTTAAATCACTAATAACTTTTTTCTTATCAGTTGAAACCAGATACTTTGGTTCAAAATTATTTTCAGGATCAAATCCCAACTTTGACTTTGGAAGATCTCTAACATGCCCCATTGAAGCCATTACTTTGAAATCTTTTCCTAAAAACTTTGATATTGTTTTTGCTTTTGCGGGAGACTCTACTATTACTAAATTTTTCACCAAATCATACCTTACACTAATTTTAAGCTTTGAATTCTAACATAAAAAAATGAAAACTCTATTAAGCTTAATATATAATTATTTCTTCTTCTATTTCTATATTAAATTCATCTTTTATTCTCTGTTTTGCTAGGTTAATTAAAAAAATTGCATCCTCAAAACTACCCTTGCCATAATTAACTAAAAAGTTTGAATGCTTTTGGCTAAATCCCATTTCACCCTTTTTAAAACCTTTTAAACCAACTGCTTCAATTAATCTTCCTGCGAAATCACCTTTTGGGTTTTTAAAACAACTTCCCGCACTAGCAACTTGTGGTTGATTATCTCTCATTTGTTTAAAAAGTTCTGCTTGTTCTTTTGAAAATCCATATTCAATATTAAATACAACCTCATAAACTATTGTATCTATTTTAGTTTCTCTATAAGAATATTCAATATCATCTTTTTTAATATATCCATCTTTTGTTTTTATTGAATGAATATAATTAAAAATTTCCCATTGTTTAAGTCCTGCATTCATTTTAACTAAGCCACCAAGACTTCCTGGAAGTTTTCCTAAAAATTCTAAGTTTGCTAAGTCATTCTTTTTTGCATATGAAAGTAGCTTTCCAGATTTTGTAGCACAGCCTACATATAAAAGGTTATCTTCTTTTCTTATATAATCAAAGGCTTCACCTAAAACTGCAAAGTTTGGATGAGTATTTGAAATAAGAACATTATTTGCTCTTCCTAAAATAACATAATTACTATAATCACCAATCTCATTTATAACTAGAACTTGCGCTTTTGGTCCTATGTGAATAGAAGAGTACTTTGAAAAATCTATCTCTTTAGTATAATTATTCATTATTCACTTTTCACTATTCATTTAGAACGAAGTTCCTCATATTCACTTGGAATTAAAAAATCTTTTGCTTTTACTTGAGCTTCATAAAAACCATGCTTATATCCTAATTCATATAGCTTGTCTAAAGCTTCATATTGAATATCACTTAATTGAACTGAATTATCATTTGCATAAAGGTCTAAATAGTTATCTAAAGTATTGGCATCTACTCTAATAAGACCTTTTTCAAGTAACATAGGAGCTAAAACTTTTCTATTTTTATTTGCAACATCAACGGCTTTTATTAAAGTATTTTCATAATCAATTGCATTAGTTAAAGGAAGTGATCTTCTTAAACACATTCCTCCAAGAGGTAAAGGTAATCCTCCACCACTTAACTCTTCCCAAATATCCCACATCTCTTTTTCTACTTCAAGTTCTTTATCAAAAGTAAGAATTGATTCATGAATTAAAACACCAGCATCAACAGTTCCCTCTAATACTGCTTGCTCAATATCTAAAAAGTTCATATATGTGATTCTAGCTTCTGGATAAGCTATTTTAAAAAGTAATGCATTTGTTGTAAACTCACCACTAAGAGCTACTTTGAAGTTTCTTTTTAGCTTTACATCTTTTTTCTTTACTAACTTAGGACCATAGCCTTCACCAAAAGATACAGCAGTTTTTAAAAGTGCAAAATCTTCTTTAACAAAAGGATAAAGAGCAAAAGAGATAGCACAAATGTCATACTCACCTTTTAAAGTTGCTTGGTTTAATGTTTCAATATCCGCTGCAATATTAGTAAACTTTGCATCTTTAGGAGTAACCCATCCAAATTTAATCGCATAATACATAAAAATATCATCAGCATCAGGAGAGTGTGCAACACTTATTTCTTTCAAGACTATTCCTTCTTTATTTCATTTTCTATGGGGATTGTATCAAGTTATGGATTACTTTTTCATTTAATCAAAATTATTAGATTAAAGAAATTAACTTTTTTAAGTAATGATTTTGTCACTTAAAAGTTATATACTTTTGTTAATATCTATTTAGAATATAAAAAAGGTAAGGATATGATTGTAAAATTTATTGACTGTACCGAAACCTATCACTCTGATATGAATAAAATCATAGAGTTTTTATCTAATTACCTTAAATCAATGAAGATAAAAAATTACATACTAAAATTAAGTGAAATGAGAATTGTTAGATGTACACAATGTAGATGTTGTACACTAAAAAAAGGAAATTCTCCTGTTAAATGTGTTATTAAAGATGATATGAATAAAACAATAGATGAAATAGAAGAAGCAGATGCTTATATTATTTTAGCAGATAGAAATAACCTATTTTCAGAAAATAAAATTCATGAAAAATTTTCTGAACGCTTAGTTGCTTACTATTATTGGCCTTATAGCCAAACCAATTCAACACCAAGAAGAATAAGTCTTCAAAAAAAGTCTATTTTAATAAACTACAATACAACAAAATATTTTTTAAACCATAGTTTCTATACTGCAAAAAGATATATGGAACATGCTTCAACTTCTATTGGAGCAAAAGTTTTAGATTGGGAAGCTATAACTCCACAAAGCAATCTTATAAAAAGTTATAGCAGTAGATTGAAAAATATGGCTGATAATTTAATAGCTTCTTTTGAAAAATAAATCGTGGGTACTAATATTTTTTAGTACCCTGAAATTTGAACATAATATGAAATAATTTCTAATAATGGTTCTATTAAAAAAATTGAAAAGATAACTAATACTGTACAAACTCCTATTACTACTTTTATTGGAGTTGTTGAATTGAGTAAAATATCATCTCTTTGTTCAGTTGCTTCTTTAAAAAACATAAACACAATTGGTTTTAAATAATAATAACCTGCAATTGCAGAATTTAGTATCATAATTAATGCCAACATCAAATATCCAGCATTTACAGCACTTCCTATTAAATAAAGTTTTCCCCAGAATAATGCAAAGGGAGGAATCCCTGCAAGAGAAAATAAAAACAATCCCATTAAAAGTGCAAAAAATGGCTCTTTTTTTATCAATCCTGAATATTTATCCATAGCATTATCAGAAGTAGAAGAAAAATCACTACTTGTTTTATTTCTATTTATCCATATAAGAGAAAAAGCTCCTAAGTTAGTGATTAAAAACATCATCCAATATAAAAAAAGACCTTCCGTAGCTTGTGTACTTCCTATTAAAATAGCAGTCATTGCAAAACCTGCGTTTGAAATTGAAGAGTATGCAAGCATTCTTTTTATATCATTTTGTAAAAGAGCAACAATATTTGGAATGGTTATTGTCAATACCACAGTTATATACAAAATTATTTCAACAAAAGGATCTGAACTTGCAATAAATATTTCAAAAAACCTCAAGGCTACTACAAAGGCAGCCATCTTTGGAACAATAGATAAAAATCCTGCAAGTGATGCAGTTGAACCTTCATATACATCTGCTACCCAAGTATGATAAGGAACTAATGATAACTTAAATCCTAAAGCACCTAAAATAAATACTACACCTAAAAGAATCAACGGATAATTTTCATAATTTGAAGCAACTAAAACCTCAGAAATCTTTCCAAACTCTACAGTACCTGTTACTGCATAGAAAATCAAAGAACCAAAAGCAAAAAAAGCAGTGGATAAAACTCCCATTGTAAAGTATTTAATAGCGGCTTCTAATGCATTTAATCTATTATGCATAGCAATCATTGTATATAATGCCATAGATGCTGTTTCAAGTCCAACAAGTATCAAAATTAAAGAATCAGAACTTACCATAAACTGAAATCCAGCTACCATAAATAAATATAGTGCAAAATATTCAGGATATCTGTACTCTTGAAATCTAAGTTTACCCATTGCTGTTAGTACAAAGAATATTGAAGCTAAGACTATAATTCCTTGAGATAAAATAGAAATCCCATCAACTAATAAAAGATCAAAAAAACCTCTTACATCAGAAGTGAACCCAATAATTACACCTAAATCTATAATCAAAAATAAAACTGCTATCATCACATAAAGTGATTTATCAAGGTTTTTATTTATTAGATCAATTATTAAAATAACCAATGCCCCAAGAATAGCTATAATCATTGGAACAATAGTTGGAAAGTTTAAACTTGCAAACTCAATTGCAATTGGTGAGATACTATTCATTATCTAGCTCCTTCAATTGAGTTTCTATCTAATATCTCAACTCTTGTATTGTCTTCAAAAGCTTTTATTTTCATAACCTCAACTACATGATTTACAGAAGTTTCTATTGATTTTAAAATAGGTTTTGGATAAACACCTAATATTACAACTAAAGCAACAAGAGGAATTAAAGCACTTAACTCTGTTTTATTTAAATCCTTTAATTCATTATTCTTTTCATTTTTAATTGGACCAAAAAAAACTTTTTTATACATTGTTAACATATAAACTGCTCCAAAAATAATTGTAAGTCCAGCTATAAAAGTTAAGGTTGCGCTAACTTTAAAAAACCCAAGAAGAGATAAGAACTCTCCTACAAAACCTATTGTCAAAGGAAGTCCAATTGAAGCCATAAGCACAATTGCAAAAATAGTTGCATATTTTGGCATAACAGAAGCTATTCCACCATAGTCTTTTATCATCTTAGTGTGGGTTCTATCATAAACAACTCCAACTAACATAAATAAAGCTCCTGAAACAATACCATGGGAAATCATAAGAAAAATTGCTCCACCAATACCTTCAACATTTAGTGCAAAAATCCCTAAGATAATCACACCCATATGTGAAACAGAAGAGTAAGCAATAACCTGCTTCATATCTTCTTGGGCATAAGCTACCATTGCTGTATAAACAATTGCAATTAAAGCTAAAATAGCAATTGGAATTGTGAAGTAAACACTTGCATCAGGAAAAAGTGGTAATGAAAATCTAACAAACCCATATGTTCCCATTTTAAGTAAAATTGCAGCTAAGATTACTGAACCAATTGTTGGGGCTTGACCATGGGCATATGGAAGCCATGTATGAAATGGGAACATTGGAACTTTAACAGCAAACCCACAAAAGAATGCAATAAATAACCAAAATTGCATATCAAATGGTAAAATAAGCATATTCCAATCTTCTAAACTAAAGCTATAAGTTCCTGTAGTTATATAATAAATATATCCTAAATATAGCATTCCTACAAGCATTATTAAAGAACCTAAAAATGTATATAAGAAGAACTTAATAGAAGCATAAATTCTTAACTTTCCACCCCATGCTCCAATAATATAAAGCATAGGTATTAATGATAATTCCCAGAAAGTATAAAAAATAATTGCATCAAGGGCTAAAAATACTCCCACCATAGTCATTTCTAAAAATAAAATTGTGATAATTAAATTTTTTAAATCTCTTTTTTCACTAAGACCAATAAGTGAAATCATCGTCATAAAAGTTGTCATAATCACTAAAAACAATGAAATCCCATCAACTCCAACATTATAATTAATTCCATATGAACTAATAAGTGGAATTATATGAGTAAACTGCATTTGTCCTTCTGTGATATCAAACTTCAACCAAAGAACAAGTGATAAAACAAACTGCATTGCAGCAACACAAATTCCATAAGCCTTAATAGAGTTTTGTTTTACCAAAAACCCAATTAATGCTGCTACTGCTGGAAAAAATATTAATATTGATAAAATATATTCCATCTTAATAAACCCCTTGGCTTGCTACTGCTAAAACAACACCTAAAACTAAAAGAAAAACTATTCCCAAAACCATTAATCTTAAGGAACTTGATAAGTTTCCACTTTGTGAAACTCTTGTTTTATCACCACTTTTATAAATTACTTTTGCAATACCATCAACCATAAAATCTATTATTTTCATATCAAAAATTCTATATGCAATTATTGAAAGAATTAAATATGATTTATTTACAATTGCTTCTATAAAGTGTGGAATATAAAATTGATTGGCTAATAATCTATAAAAAAACTTATCTTCTAAGAAAGAAGAAAAATAAGTACCTCTTTTTCTAAATCTTAAAATTGCAAAGGCAATAGAAATTAAAACAATAGCAGATGTTGCAACAATTAAAAGATACATAGTAGAATAATCTAAATGCACATTTAGTACAGGAAGTTTTTTAGTTACAAACTCTACGAACAGAGGTTTAAACCACCCTGCAACTATTGAAAGAATAGCTAAAATTGACATTGAAGCAATTACAAAACTCTTTGCTTCGTGTGGATGATAATTAAACTCTTTGAAGTTTTCTTTCCCAAAGAATACATACATAATAAGTCTAAATGAATAAAACGCAGTAAACCCTGCTGTTATAAATAACACTGTCCAGATTATAAAGCTATGACTTCCAAAGGCAACTTCTAAAATTAAATCTTTTGAGAAGAATCCTGCTAATGGGAAAATTCCAGCAAGTGCAAGAGAAGCAATTATCATAATAATTGCAGTTGCTTTCATATGCTTATATAAGCCACCCATATTTTTTATATTTATTTCATCATTAAGTGCATGCATAACATTTCCAGCTCCTAAAAATAAAACTGACTTAAAGAAAGCATGAGTTGCAAGGTGAAATAATGCAACCCAATAAGCTCCAAGCCCAGCTGCTACAAACATATATCCAAGTTGAGATAAAGTAGAAAAGGCAATGATTTTTTTAATATTTGTTGCAACTAATGCCATAAGTGCAGCCCCAATTGCTACAAAAGCACCAAGAGAGGCAATAAAATATCCTACATTTGGAGCTGCTACAAAAATCTCATTTGCTCTTATTACTAAATAAACACCAGCTGTAACCATTGTTGCAGCATGAATTAGTGCTGAAACAGGAGTTGGTCCTTCCATTGCATTTGCAAGCCATTGATTAAAAGGAAACTGTGCTGATTTTCCCATTGCTCCTATAAATAAAAGTATAGCAATCCCTACAATTAAACTATTATCCAAAGCAATTATATTTGCAAACACTACATCATATTGTAAGCTTCCAATATTCCAATAGATTAAAAACATCCCTAAAAGCATTGCTAAATCAGCAATTCTATTTGTGATAAAAGCTTCATTTGCTGCAAATGAAGGGGAAATAGAAGAGAATGGTGATAAAGTAGAAAATGGTGATTTTTTAATATCATTTGATAACTCTTGGTCTTTTTTGTAATACCAAAAACCAATTAAACCCCAAGAACAAAGACCAACACCTTCCCATCCAATAAACAATCCTGCGAAGTTATCACTCATAACAAGAATCATCATTGAAAATACAAAAGCCCCTAACCATGCAAAAAATCTATTAAAACTTTTATCATGTTCCATATAACCAATAGAATGAATATGAACCATAGTTGAAACAACTGTTACAACAACCATCATCACAACACTTACTTGATCAACTACAAAACCAAAAGGTATTGATAAATTACCTATTTCTATCCATGAAAAAAGTTTTGTTAAAACTACTACATCAGTTGAATAAACAAAATATAAAAGTTTTAATGAAGCAAACATTGAAATTGCAATAGAAAATGTTGCTAATACTCCAATAAAAGTTTGTTTTTTACTATTTGAAAATAAAGCAGCTATTAGTGAGCCTACAAGTGGAGCAAAAAGGGCAATATATAAATAATTTTCCATAAACATTGCCCCCCTATCCTTTCATGCTTTGTAAAGTATCAAGATTGATTGAGCCTTTTTTCTTGTACCAAAGAATAAGAAGTCCAAGTCCTATAGCAACCTCACTTGCTGCAACAGCAACAATAAAAAAGGCAAACATTTGTCCTGTGATATCTTCTTGAAATTTTGATACAGCAGCAAGTCCAACATTTACTGAATTTAACATGATCTCTGTTGAAAAGAAAAGCATTAAAAGATTTTTTCTTCTTAATACTCCAAGCATCCCTATAAAAAAAAGTATTGCAGATAAAATTAAATATGCATTTAAACTCATTTGTTTCTCTCTTTCTCTTCTTTTTCTAGTGCATCAATTTGTTCTTCACTAAGTTCTGTATATGATACATTCATCTTTTTACCTGCTAGAATAATTCCACCAATCATGGCAACTAAGAGCATTACTGCTGCAATTTCAAAGGGAACTAAATATTTTGTAAACAGTATAATTCCAACTTGTTGTGAATTTCCTAATTCTGTATTTACAGGATAGTGAGCATTAATATTTGATTCGATAATTGGAGCAGTGAATATTAACACTACAATTAAAGAAGAAATTCCAGTTAACAAAAATACTAATCTTGGATTTTTTATATTCTCTTTTACAGTTGATAAAGAATCAAAAAACATCATACCAAAAGCATATAAAGCCATTACAGCTCCTGTATAAACAACAATTTGTACAGCTCCTAAAAACTCTGCTCCTAGCAGAAAGAAAAAAGCTGAAATAAATATCATTCCAGCTGCTAATGAACTTAATGCATATAAAGAGTTATTTGTAAAAACTGTAATTGAAAACATTGATACAGTTAAAAATGCAAAAAGATAAAAGGCTACAATCTCAAACATTCAAACTCCTTAATATAATAGTGGTGTTTTTTTAATTTTTTTATCAGCATCAGGGGATACAGCACCAAAACCTGGATACTCTTTTTGCTCTAATAATTTATCAAGGGGTGTTAATAAATCCTCTTTTAAAGCAAAATGAGCTCTTTGTTCACTTGCATTTTCATATCTGCCACCATGAACAATTGCAAGCTCTGGACAAACTTCTGCACAATAACCACAAAAGATACATCTACCCATATTAATTGTATATTCAAGTACTTCTTTTCTAGAGTTTTCGTCAATTCTAGTATCCATTCTAATACAATCAGCAATACAAATTTTCTCACAAAGACCACATCCAATACATCTATTTTCACCAGATTCTAAAAGTGCAAGTAATTTATGAACTGCTCTATATCTAGGTCCAATAGGAAGTTTTTCAGCTGGATATTGGACTGTTTGCATTTCACCTTTAAATAGTGCTTGTCTCATAATATTTAAAACAATTCCAAGTCCTTTAAAAAGTTCACCCTTTAGTGATCTTTTTATAACTTGTTTAAAATGTTCCCATGAAGTTTTTGGATAGTTATCTTCAAATATGTTTATATAATCATCTACGCTAACATCTCTATTTTTTAATTTATCTAAACTCATTATCAAATCCTAAAACATCAAGATTAAACCAGTGATTAAAATGTTTATCACTGATAATGGCATTAAAACTTTCCAGCAAAGCCACATAAGTTGGTCAGGTCTAATATGAGGCCATGAAGCTCTTGTCCAAAGGAAAAAGAAAATTAACATCATTACTTTTAGTACAATTGCTAAACCACCGGGAATAAACCAAAGGTCATTAAACCCACCAAGGAAAATAAGTGAAATTAAAAAACATACTGTAAATAAATTTGCATATTCACCTATAAAAAACATTCCCCATCTAAGTCCTGAATACTCCGTTGCATATCCTGCAACAATCTCTGCTTCGTGCTCTAATAAATCAAAAGGTGTTCTATTTGTTTCTGCAAAACCAGCAATTACAAACAAAATAAAAGCCATTGGTTGAGACCAGATTATCCAATTTGTAAATCCACCTGCTTGATAATTGTTTATATCAATTAAAGATAGACTTCCAACTAACATTAAAGGTGCAAGTAATGCAAGTCCTGAAACAACTTCATAGGATAAAAGTTGAATAGCTGTTCTTGCTCCCCCTAAAAGTGCCCATTTATTAGCAGAACTCATTCCTGCTAATAATGGTCCATAAAGACCTACAGAGGCAACTCCTAATACAAATAAAACACCAACATTAATATCAGCAATAATTGGTCTTACGGTATATCCAAAAAGTTCAAACTCTGGAAAGAAAGGAATTGCAGTCATTGCAATAAATGCAGTAGCAGCTGTAATAATTGGAGCTATCATAAAGACAGGTCTTGCTGCATTTGCAGGAATAAAATCCTCTTTTGTAAAAAGTTTTATTCCATCAGCTGCTAATTGTAAAAGACCATGTGGTCCAACATTCATAGGTCCCAATCTTCTTTGCATAAAAGCTAAAATCTTTCTTTCAATATATGTTGTAAACCCTGCAAGTGCTGCAAATACAGAAAGCACAACTACTGCTTTAACAACTGTTTCTATTAAAATTGAAGTTTCCATTTTAGTCTCTCATAACTTTTGCTATTGCATATCTTGAATTTTCAAAGAAAACTTTGGTATCTAAAGCTTTTTCAAAAGTAGAAACTAAAGCAATCTCACCATCAATTTGGTTTTCACAATAAGCTTTTAAAGTTCTTTTTATTTCACCTACTTGAACAGTAACTTTTTGATTCTCTTCTAATTGTAGTTTTTCAAATAAAGCTTTTGAGAAGAAAATACCACTTTGAAGATTATTCTTAAACTCATGGGCAATAGCTGTAAACTCATTAAACTGATTTATAGGATTAGCTTTATAAATAACTATTTCATTTTCACTTGAAACTAAAGAAGTTGAAGTTTTTAACTCAAACTCATTATCTACTTCAATATCATCAATTTTTAAATCATAACCTCTGTATTCAACTCTATCATTGCCAAAATAGTTAGGAAGGTCATCAAACTCAATTTTACAATAGCCTTTATTTAAAGGAAGTTCCTTTGTATATTCAATGGTATAATCAACGTCACATTCTAAAATCTCATTTGCAAGATCATTTAAAACATAACCTTTATAATCAATGGCTGCATTTGTAGGAATTATTTTTTTATCAATATTTGTAAAAGTTCCTTCTTGTTGATTAAGTGCTGGAATATCAAGCTTACCATCACCTAAAGCACTTAATTCAAAGTCAGCTTTTTCATTATAACCAACGGTTAAACCAGTTTCTTCTTCAAATAATTCATCACAAATTAAACTAACACCCAAAGTATTTGTTTGAGTAGGAAGAATCAACACATCAAAAGAAGTATATTTATCAACCAATCCACAAAGTTTTGCCAATTCTTCATAATTTTCATTATGAATTAAATCTTCACCAATGATTAATGAAAACTTATCTTTTTTTACAAGCATTGAATCTATTAACTCTAAGAACGTTTCATCTTTTTCAATTGCCTCTAAAAATCTTATATATTCAAACTCTACTTCTTTTTCTTCTTTTTTAGTAACAAGTTTTTTAACCTCTTTTTCTTCCCCTGTCTCTTCATCTTTTACAAGTTCAACTACTTGCTCTTTTTTAGACTCAACAACTGTTTTAGTTCTTGTTTCTTTTTTAGAGTCAATAAACTCTTGAATTTCATTTGGTAAATCTTTTCCAAAAAGATATAATAAAAGATATAAAATTGAGCTCTCAACATTTGGTTTATGATATATAAACTCAGTTGTTTTGCCCTTCTTACCAACTTTTTCCATAACAGGGTCACTTACAGGATGAAAATAAAGTCCTGCACCTTTATTCATAATAACAGAGTTATTAAAGGCATACCTAGCACTTGGTAAATCAGATTTTAAGTACGCACCTAATGAGATTACAAAATTTGAATCATGTACATCTTTTAGTGTCGCAGAATAAAGAGATTTACCAGAAGTTAAACTATAATTTTGCATAAATCTTTTAAATCTAAAGGCATCTTTATTTACTAATTTTGCTCCTGTTTTTAAAGCAATTTTTTGTAAAAGTAAAGTCTCTTCATTTGTAATATAAGAATTAAACTTTATAGTGTCTGCTTTTTTGAAAGCTTCAATTGCTTCATTGAAAGCTTTTTCATCTTTTCCTTGAGTTTTATTTTCAAAATCATAGGCAAATCTTGCTGCACCATTTAATGTTGAATAATGATGTTCATTTGTAACCCTATAAATTTTAGGACTTGAATCATCTACAGAGGTATGCTTAGTTTCATAATACATAAAAGCACAATCACTAGAGTGAGGATTTGCTGCTGGAATTTTTGTAAGCTCCCAAGCATTTGATTTATATTGGAAATCATTTGAAACTAAGGCTCCAACAGGACAAACAGAAATACACTCTCCACAATCAGTACAATTGTCTTCTTCAAAACCAATAAGTGATTTATTAAGTTTATTCCACATTGAGTATGCATCTTTTGGCATCTGCTCTTTGAAAACTTTTTCAATTGCTTCAGAACCTCTTTTTACTGTACTTAAAGCATTTGAACCAATCATATCTTTACAAACTGTTACGCACTTTTCACAAACAATACAAAGACCTGGGTCATAATTCATAACTCCCCAGTGTTGTGTTGGTCTTGGAACATCTTTAATAGCATAACTTTGTGAATCAAGTTTCATATAAAGAGTATAGTTTTGCAATTCACACTCTCCACTTTGATCGCAAACTCCACATTGCAATGGATGGTTTACATCATAAACCTCCATAATGGCTCTTCTTTCTTTTTCAATATTAGGAGTTGAAGTGGTAATATTCATCCCCTCTTTTACTTTTGCATTACATGCGTAGATTTGTTTGCCATCTGCTTCTACAAGACAAAGCCTACAAGCTAATGTTGGAGAACATCTTGTTAAATAGCATAAAGCAGGAATAAAAATATCATTTGCCCTTGCTGTGTTTAATACAGTTTCATCACTTTTAGCTTCAACAACTTTTCCATTAATTGTTAAGCTGATTGTATCACTCATTATTAAGCCTTCTCTACCTTAACTTGTTTATATCTATAATCTTCAGTTAAAAAGCTAATATTACTATCTAAAATAGGACATAAGGCAACTGTTCCATAAAGGTCTTCATTTATAATAAACTGCTTTTTCACTTTATGTCCATTGTAGTTTAAGTAAACCTCATCGTTATCTTCTATCTTAGCAATTCTTGCAAAAGATTGACTCCCAACTAATTTTTGACAATCTTGTTCATCAAAAATAGAATAAACTATTGTTCCATTGTATGAATCTAACTCTTGTACTTCTTCAATATCTTCATCAGTACAGGTATCAACTTGTTCTTGTGTTTTTTCATCTAAACAAATAACTTCTAAATCAGAATATCTATTTATTGCCGCTAAAATCTTTACAATATTTTCTACTCTTTCATGAGTAGTGATATCTCTTCCTACTATTAATACTTTTGAAGTCTTTTCTTGGGCTTTCTCTAAAGCCTCTTCAAACTCTTCTTCCCCAGCAGAACTTTCACCAGAAATATATCCTATATCTAAATCATTTAGATAAGCTTTGATTTTATCACTTGCATTAATTGCAAAGGTATCAAGTAGCATTGAAGCAATTCCTTCTTCACTTCCTACTTCATATTTAATTAACTGCGAATAAAAAACTTTTAAATCAATATTATCAATAGGATGCATATAGATAAACTCTGCATTTCTTTGTGCGATAGTTTCTATAATCGCTTCTTTTACTTGCTCATTATCTTGGGCTAAAAATGACCCAAATGAGATAATATAATCGCTATTTAAAACTTTTTCTATTTTAGTATTCATTAGTCCTCTTTATCTTCTTTATTAATCTCTTCTTGTGGTTTTTCTTTTTTCACAACAATAGTCCAATCAACTTCATTGAATTTAATTGAATTCATAAGTGTATATCCAGCATCTTTAATAACATCTGCACTTTTTTGAACACAGGAGAAGTCCCCTATTTCAAAAAGGAAAATTGCATTTTCACCTTTTGAAATATCTTTATCCATAAGTTCTAACATTCTGTCATAAAAATCATCTTTCAATGGTCTTAAGTCAAATCTTTTCATCCTCTAGCCTTACCTATCAATCTCACCAAATACAACATTTAAATTACCAATAATAGTTACAACATCAGCTAATTGATGTCCTGGTAATAAGTCTTCTAAAACCCCTGTATGCCAGAAAGATGGTGCTCTTAATTTCATTTTATAAGCATATGGACTTCCATCACTAACTATCATATATCCTAATTCACCTTTTGGGGATTCAGTTGCTACATAAATCTCACCCTTTGGTGGCCTCATTCCTTGAGTTACAAGGACAAAGTGTTGCATCAAAGAGTAGTTTTGAGTCATAATATCTTCTTTAGGTGCTGAAATATATTCAGGTGCATGAGCCATTAGTTGACTATCACTACTTTTATACATAGGAATTAATTGTCTTAATATTTTTGCAGATTCTCTCATTTCTTGAATATAACACTTATATCTTCCATAAGCATCACCAGTACTTGCAATCGGTATATTAAACTCAAGCTCAGGATAAAGTCCATAAGGCATTTCACGTCTAAGGTCCCATTTAACTCCAGCTGCTCTTAAAACAATTCCTGAACATCCCCAAGATTTTCCTAACTCTTCATTTATTACACCTACATTTTCAAGTCTCATTTTCCAGATTCTATTTTCTGTAAGTAAACCTTCGTATCTATCAATCTCTTTTTCAAAGTTAGTGATAAATCTTTCTAAGTCTTCACACCAGTTTTGTGGTAAATCTAAAGGAACTCCACCAATTCTAACTGCACTATGAGTAAGTCTTGCCCCACAATAGTCTTCTATTAAATCCATTGCATATTCTCTTTCTCTAAAGGCATATAAAAATACAGACATAGCTCCAACATCAAGGGCATGTGTAGCAAGCCAAAAAAGATGAGACATTACTCTATTTAATTCTAAAAGCATAGTTCTAATAACTTCAGCCCTTCTAGGAGCTTCAATACCTAATAGTTTTTCTACTGCTAATGCAAAACCATAGTTATTTGAAGTAGAGGCAATATAATCCATTCTATCTGTTGTAGGTAAAAATTCATTATAAATCATATTTTCACCCATCTTTTCCATACCTCGATGAAGATATCCAATTCCAGGTGTTGCTTTTATTACTTCTTCTCCTTGAAGTTCAAGCATAAGTCTCATTTGACCATGTGCAGAAGGGTGTTGAGGACCAAAGTTTACTATCATAGTATTATCTTCACGCTCAAAGTTAATATTTTCAAAAAAAGGTTTTAATCTATTTGCTGTTTGCCGCATTTATCTTCTCTTATCTTCTTTTTTTAAGTGTAACACTTTTGTTTTCATCAAATCTTTTGATAATAGGAACTCCACCCTCTTCTTGATAAGCTAAAGGAGTATGTTCAGGCTCTTTGCCATTTGTAATATCAACGCCATATGGAACTTCATGACCTAACCTTGCAAATCTTTTAGTATCATATCTATCAATAGCAGCAGAGTCTCTTATTTCAGCCCCTATTTCTTCCCTTGCTTCTTTACCAAAAATTTTATCAACCTCATACCAAGATGCTGCTTCATCACCTTGTAAAGGATATGTCTTTCTTAATGGATGATCATACCAATCATCTGGCATAATAATTCTTTTTAGATTTGGATGATTTACAATTTTAATACCATACATATCATACATCTCTCTCTCAGACCAATTAGCCATTTTAAAAACTTCATAAACAGATTTTAGCTCTTGTTTTTCTTTGATAAAAGTTTTAATTCTTACTCTTTTTCTTTTTGTTAAAGAAAGCATTTCATAAAAAATTTCGAAGCCACCCCTTTGTGCAACATAATCAATTGCAGAAAGTTCCATTAACATTTCATATTCTAATGCTTCTTTGAAAAATGCAATAATATTTACATTATCATCAGGGTTTATATAAACAACTAATTCATCTATTTCTATATATGAATTTAAAATTTCATATTTACTACTTAAGAAATTTAAATCCTCTAAATAGATTTCATCACTATTTACTTCTTTTTTTGGAGTTTCAGGGGCAATATAAAATCTATCACTAAAGTATGATTTCTTTTGTACATCATTTTTAGGTGTATATTTTCTCATTATACAAGCCTCTTTTTCTTGATTTTTCTAAAAATAGACTCTTTTCTAATCTTTTTTTGAAGCATCATAAGTGCATACTGTAAAGTCTCTGGTCTAGGAGCACAACCTGGTAAATAAATATCAACTGGCACAATTCTATCAGCACCTTGAACAGTTGCATAAGTGTTAAACATTCCACCTGTATTTGCGCAAGATCCCATTGAAATAACCCATTTAGGTTCTGGCATTTGGTCATATAACCTTCTCATAAACTCTGCGTGTTTTTTTGTCAAAGTTCCCGCAATTACAATAACATCTGCTTGTCTTGGACTTGCTCTAAAAATTGTTCCAAATCTATCAAAATCATATCTTGAAGCACCCGTTGCCATCATTTCAATAGCGCAACATGCTAATCCATATGTTAAAGGCCAAAGTGAGTTTGACCTTCCCCAATTTACTAACTTATCAACTGTAGTTAATGCAATTGGAGCTCCGCCATCTTTAAAATAGTCTACTTTATGCTGTGCCATTCTAAAGCTCCTTTTCTCCATGCATAAATAAATCCGATTGTAAGTAATAAAATAAATAAAATCATCTCAACAAATCCAAACCATCCTAAAACTTGGAAATTTATAGCCCATGGAAACATAAATATAATCTCAATATCAAATAAAATAAAAAGTAGTGCCATTAAATAAAATTGTATAGATACACTACTTGGTTGTTTTGTAACTTCTGGTCCACACTCATATAGTGTGGTTTTTAGTTTTTCAGTATTTAACCTTGCAATTTTCCTACCAATAACTCTTGCAATATAAACTACTGTAAGGAAAACACCGAAACTCAAAACAAACATAACAAAAACGCCGAAATACGGATGTGAAAACTCCATATGTGTCATGTTTTATCCTTAAAATTATTAGTTTTTATAATAACTAACCCTTAATCTTCTTCAACTTATAAGATTAAGTAATACTTTTTCTTTAGTTATCAATTATAGTTAATTTTTATTTATAAAGTCTAATTTAGAAAAAACCAACTTTATTTTCTGAATCAAAGTTACCTTTTAATTCTTTTGCAATCTGTTCTTCAAAAGATTTATTTGTAAAAATTGGTTCATCATCAACGGCTATTTTAAATGCAGTATTTTTTATAACCATCTCTATTTGACCACCTGTTAATTCATAGTCTGCTAATTTCTTTATATCAAAATCTTTATCCAAAGGTAAAGTTGTTGGAAGTAGTTTATTCCATAACTCTACTCTTTGCTCATAATTTGGTTTTTTAAATTCTATTTTGTAATTAAACCTTCTTGAAAATGCTTTGTCTAAAGACTCCAAAAGATTTGTTGTTGCAATTAAGATTCCATCAAATCTTTCTATTTGTTCTAAAAAAATATTTTGCATTTGATTATGCATTTTTTCACTTCCACTAGCACTAGAAGTTGTTCTAGAACTTAAAAATTGATCTGCTTCATTTAATAATAAAATCGGTTCAGATTTACTTTTGTCCCTAATCTCATAATATTTATCAAATATTGCTCTAACATTTTTTTCACTCTCACCAACATACATAGAAAGAATCTTTGAACAATCAAAACTTAAAACTTGTCTTTTTAAAGTCTTTGCAAAAGCAAGTGCTGTTAAAGTTTTACCAGTACCAGCAAAACCATAAAAGATAATTCTTGCTTCAATACTTCTTTTATGTTTTATTCCCCACTCTTTAAGTCTATTAAATACTTTTTTATCCATTTGCTTTAACAGTGAATCTAAAACTTCTCTTGTCTTGTCATTTAAAACAACATCATCTAAAGTTTTATTTGTAGTAATAAGTTCAAATGTTTCTTGCTCTTTTATCAAAGAATCAAGCTTCATCTTCGTACTTCTATTTGTCTTTTTAGTTGGATGTGAAATTTTATATAAAATATCATCGGGAATATAGAAGTTTCTATTTATTCCCCCAAAAGGAGTTAAAACTTCATCATAATCAACCAATGAACTTGAAACAAGGTTTGATCCCTCTTCCAAAAGTGATCTATATTTTATTTTTTCATAATCATCACTTGAAATTAGTGTGATTAGAGAGTTCATATCCCTTAAAGTTCCATCACCACCTGAATACTCCTCTTTTAAAAGAGCTAGAAACAATAATTGTTCTTGTTCATTTAAAGTATATTGTTTAAAAAAATCTTCCATCATAATAGAGCCATCAGTCTCTTTTACTCTCTCTTTGATTCTGTTTTCAAGAAGAGTTAGTTTTGACCTTAATCTATTTATATTTGGTGAATTTTCATCAAAGTTGTTTTTTACTAGATTTAATTGTTGAGCTAAATCTATTCTAAAAAATTGATCTTGTAAATATTCTAAATGGTCTTCATATTTTTTAACTTCTGGTAAAACAAACTCTAATGAACCTTTTTCTAAAAGCTTTAAAAATGCAGGAGATAGAGTAATCATCGAGTTTAAAAGTTCTAATTGTGACATTTCACTAAGTTTTAGTTGGTCAAAACCACTTTGAACAAGCCACCCAAACTCTAATAAAGACTTGATTAATTGAATTTTATTTAAATGCTCATATGTTTTTACATCATAAAATTCACTTAAAATATCTATAACCATAGAAGTATCTCTTCCTTGGATATATTGTCTTGTGATGTATTGTAAAATTTGTGCTTCTTCTTTTGAGCATTTTAATTGTTTAAAAAATGCTGACTTCTCAACATTTTTTGCCTTTATAAATTCTATTATCTCGTTCATCTGTTTTTTCTTTCCTCTATTAAATTATAAAATTTTTCGAGGTTCTGTTTTTTTTGAAACCGTATTTTATAATTTTTATTTATAATTATCATTAAATTTTCTTTTTTTACTTCATTTATTTCATTAAATTTAACAATTTCTTTATCTTTTTGCAAATCTGGACTAAAACTGTTAGGTATTTTTAGGATATAATCTTGACAAAATCCCTTGTATTCACCTTTTGAATAGATGACATTTAAGCACTTTTTCTTTAAGTAGTAATTTTCAATTTTTTGTAAATTTGAATTATCATAAATGTTTAAGGCAATAAATATAAAAGCTAAAAGCCCGAAAAAAATTATAAAAATCATTTTACTCCAATTATATGTTTTATTAATCATATTACATTAAAATCTCTTAACCAATAATGAACCATTTTTTTTATTGTTAAATCTATATTAAGATTATTTCTATATGATTGCATGTTTATTATAAATAATTTTTAGGAGGTAAAATGAAACAACTATTATATAGTATCTTAGTATTTATATTTTTAACAGGTTGTGCAACAAATAATTTTTTTAATGGTAGTAAATATCCAAAAGAAACTTTAATCAATCAAGCAAACAATGGTGACTTAAATGCTATGCTTGAACTTTCAAAGTATTTTGATTTCCCTCAAACAATTGAAGGTTTACAATATTTTGATAAATGGTATGAAAATATTGATGAAAATGATGCTGCAGAACAAGTGGCACTTTTAGGTGAAATATATTATGACTATAGTGATATGTTTTTAAATGGAGAAGAAAAAGCCTTAAAACTTTTAAACCAAGCTTCTAAAAAAGGGAATCTTGATGCAAAGATATCTTTGATTAAACATTATCTCAATGAGTACAAAACACAAGAAGCAAATGAAATAGAGAATAATATTATTGATAAATTATCAGTAAAACAACTTCAAAAACTTTATTCTATTTATTTTGATAAAAGAAAAAGAGAAAAAGCTGAAAAAGTTGCCTCATACTTAGCAGAAAGAGAAGCAGATATTCCTTATGATTTACAACTAAAAAAGGTAAAATCAATAATCTACAGAGGAAGTTCTCAGGAGAAGGTTAAAGAGTTTATTGAAAAAACAATTGCTACTAATGATGTTGAAAAGATAACTAAATTAGCTGATATACTTGTAAAAAGACGAGCTTATAAAGAAGCTATTAAATTATATACTGCACTTATTAAATTAGATAATGAAAATGCTGATGCTTATTATAATCTTGCAATGATTTATAATAGAGGTAGCTATTTACAAAATCTAGAAAAAGATAAAGAAAAATCAAATAAGTACTTTATGAAAGCAGTTGAATTAAATCATCTAGAAGCTACAGTTAACGTTCTTGATGCATATTCAAATAGTAAAGAGAGTTTAGATAAATACTTAGAGTTAAAAAATAAGCTACTATCTTCAAATGAAGGTATTTTGGTTTTAGCAAACTACTACAAGAAAAATAGATATAATGAAAAAGCAAGAGAGTTATTCGAAAAACTTGCAGAAGAAAACGATCATAAAGCTATTTTAGAACTTGCATTAAAAATTCCGTCTAACTATAACTTTAACCCTGAAGAATATGTTAGTGCTAGAAGATGGCAAGAGTTTATTCTATCAAGTAGCAATACAAAGTTGAAAGATAAATTTACCAAAGAAGTTATAGAAAAACGAAGTTTCAGAAGAGCCTTCCCAGAAGTAACTAAAAAACTAGAACAAGAAATTTTAAACTCTGATAATATCTTGACTTTAAGAAAATTTGCTCAGAAGAACAGATACTCAAATATAGACTTTTCAATTAAACTATATGAAAAAGCTTCCAAAGCAGGAGACATAAAAAGTTCCCTTGAACTTGTAAGTCTTTATACAAATAAAAAAGTAAATAAATATGATAAAGCCGTAGAAGTTTTACAAAAACTAATAGATAAAGGGGACAAAAAAGCTGCTTATAAATTAGCAAACTTATATTTACATCCACCCTACTTTTTAGATGAAAAACCAAACTATAAAAAAGCTTTAGCTATTTATGAAAAGTTAGCAAAAGAAGATGATATAAAAGCTATTGAAGAACTAGTAAGATACCATCTTTGTAACTCTTGTGAGAAATCTCCATTTATAAATCAAGAAACTGGTTTTTTCTATATGAAAAGACTATATGAATTAAGAAAAACTCCTAGAGATTATGCTTCAATGGGATGGGCTTATGCTTATGGAAAAGGAGTTAAAAAAGATCTGAAAAAAGCTGAAGAGTATTACTTCCAAGCTGCACAAAAAGGTTATACTTCTGCTTATTATAACTTAGCTTGGTTATATTATAGAAATAAAGAAAATAAAGATAGAGATATCATTAGACTAGATTATAAAAAAGCAAAAGAATACTTAGAACTTGGGGCTAAAAACTACAACTATCCAAGTATAAATCTTCTAGGAGTTTTTTATAAAGATGGTCTAGGAGTAAAAAAAGATATGCAAAAAGCAGTTCGTTTATTTGAAAAAGCAGCAAGATATGACAAATATGCAGCAAATCATCTTGCAAATTATTATAGAGATAAAAAAGATTATAAAAGTGCTATGAAATACTATGAATATGCGAAGAGTAAAGGTGATGCATCAGCTCAAATAGAACTTGGAATACTTTATGAAAAAGGACAAGGAACAAAAAAAGATATTGAAAAAGCTTTAAAATATTATAAAGATGCTTTTAAAAACTATAGAGATGATTCACAAAAAGATATTGCGGCATATAATATAGGACTTATATATCATTATGGAAAAGGTGGCATGAAAAAAGACCTAGAAAAAGCCAAATACTGGTATTCTAGTTCAAATTTTGATAAAGCAAAAAAAGAGTTAAAAAAGATAGAGAAACTAAAAAAGTAATCTCTTTTTTAAAACTGATTTTGAATTAACATCAAAATCACAGAAATAGACAAAATTGAAAGCAATGTCTGCATAGTAATAACTGCAGACATTAGCTTTAAATCTCCTCCAAGTTGCCTTGCTAAGATATAAGCCGAAGAAGCAGTAGGCATAGAACCAAATACTACAAGTACTAAAAGTGCAAGTCCTGTTATCCCTAAAGTCTTTCCTATAAAATAAATTGCTAAAGGATAAATAATAAGTTTAAAAATAATTGCTAAAATTAGTTCTAATTTTGCTTCTTTTATATGTGACAAATGAAGTCCAACCCCTACAGATAAAAGACCTAAAGGAAGTGCTGCTGAACTTAAAATACCAAGGGTTTTTTCTATTGGAGTAAAAAGAGTTATTCCAAAGAAGTTTAATAAACCACCAACAACACAACCAACAATAAGTGGATTTTTTATAATTGAAAGAATAAACGACTTTACAGTTATTTTATTACTTGCTGCATAAATTGAAAAAATAGAAATACAAAAGATATTTATAAGAGGAATCATAAAGGTCATTAAAAGTGCAGCTAAAACTAATCCACTATCACCATAAATAGCATCAACAAGAGCTAAAAAAACATAGGTATTAAATCTAATGGCACCTTGATAAATTGAAGTAAAAGAATCCCCTTTAAACTTCTTTACAAAACGATTAAATATCATAAGAATAAGCGTTAAAATAAGCATTGTTAAAAATGCACTTAGAATAAAATTAAAACCATCAATTCCTTCTAAAGAAGCAGTTGATAACTTATATATTAACAATGCTGGAAATAGAACATAATAAGTAAACTTGTCTGAACTTGCCCAAAATTCTTCATTTGGGAACTTTATTCGTTTAAAAAGATATCCTAAAATAATAAGGAAAAAAATTGGTAATAAGGCTTCAATTATATTTTGCATAAGTGATTATACACTTCTTTTGCTTTTTTACAAAAAATTTAAAGGTATTATTTTTTCAAGGGTTTATTATGCCCTTGAAAGTTTATCTAACTGCTGAATCATATTTTTAGCAGTTTCTTCATTTAATGGTTTATCATAACTTGTTAAAATCTCTCTAGCTAAAATATTTGCACCTAAGTGTTGAAATTGAATTCTCATAGCTTGAAGACCTTTTTGACCTCCACCCCCAGAGTGAGTTGCTAAACCTACAACTTTTTCATTAAATGCATCTCTCCAATCTTTTGTAGTTCTTGAAGTCCAAGCCATAGCATTGTTTAATACAGGAGGCATAACTCCATTATATTCAGGAGCAACAACTATAAATGTTTTTAAAGTTAATATCTTACCTGCTAATTCTTTTGCAGCTTCAGGAAGTCCATTTTTTTCTTCTTCAACTGTACTATATAAAGGTAAGTCTAAATCTACTAAATTTATAACTTCAGATTCAACACCCACTTCTTTAGCAAGCTCTTGTAGTCTTTGCCCTAATTTTAGGTTATTGTTTGCACTTGCAACTAAGATTCCTATTTTTGACATAAATCATCCTTCAAATGTAATATTAATTTTTCCTTGCATTTTATTCTCTTTTGATAAAAAAAGACTAAATTTTTAAAAATAAATATTTTCCTTTAATTATTCTCACAACTTAATTCAACCTGTTTTATCACTAAAGCTAAAGCTTCTACTGCATTGTCTGGTGGATATTTATATTTTTTAAGAAGTCTTTTTACTTCTCTTCTCATTCTAGCTCTTGTGTTTTCTTTGTATTGCCAATCTATTGTTTTAGAATTTTGTATTGTTTTTGTAAGTTCTACTGCTAACTCTTTTAAGACACTTTCATCCATAGCTTCTTTTACTGTATCAAACTTTGTCAATGCATCATAAAAAGACTTCTCTTCATCTGTTAGACCTAGTTCATTTCCTTTTAGAAAATCTTCCATCATATCTTTTGACATTTTTAAAAGTTCATCTATCACTTCTGCATTTGTAAGAGCTTTGTTATTGTATTTGTTCATCACTTCATTCATCAAAAATGAAAACTTTTCACTTTGAACTAAATTTGTTTTTTCATAAGCTTTTATCTTATTTGATAATAATCTTTTTAAAAGTTCTAGGGCTATATTTTTTCTTTTCATTGAAGATATCTCTTTTAGAAACTCTTCATTAAAAATATCTAACTCATTTTGTTTGATACCTAAGATATCATTTAGCTCCAATATAGAATCTTTTTGTATAGAGTCTTTTACTAAACTTAGAACTCTTTGGTTTATCTCTTTTAGATTAAACTCTTTCCCCTCTAGCTTATTTAAAGCACTTTTTACTGCTTTAAAATAAGCAATCTCTAGTTTCATATCATCATCAAGCATTGAGTTACAAAGTGTTTGGGCCGCACTTAATTCACTTACTTTTTTATTAAACTCTTTTTTTATATTTTCTTCACCATAGCTTTCTATTAAAACATGTTCTACTCCATCTCCAATAAGAGTTAATCTATCTTTATCACTTCCTGTTTTAAATCCATTATAATCAAAAGCAGAAAAAAGTTTTCTCAAGAAAGTCAGAGCATCTTCTAGCTTATGAAAAGCCGCATCAAGGTTTAGTTCAACTTTATCTATATCTCTTCTTGTATATGTTTGTAAAGCCTCTTTTAGTGAGCCCATAATTCCTATATAGTCAACTACAAGTCCACCTACTTTGTCTTTAAAGACTCTATTTACTCTAGCTATAGCTTGCATTAGATTGTGTGATTTCATAGGTTTATCAATATACATTGTACTCATAGAGGGCACATCAAAACCTGTAAGCCACATATCCACGACAATCACTATTTTTAATTCATCATTTATATCTTTAATTCTTTTTGCTAAATAAACCCTATCCTCTTTTGTGGTTTCATATTTTTTTAAAAGTTCATCATCACTTGCACTTGATGTCATAACAACTTTTATTTTCCCCTTATCCATATCATCACTATGCCAAGAAGGTCGAAGCTTTATAATTTGCTCATATAGATTAACTGCTATTTTTCTATTCATACAAACTATCATTGCTTTGTCTAAAAACTTTGGAGCAAGGATAATCTCTCTATCTTCATAATGTCTTACAATATCCATAGCTAACATTTCCAGTCTATGGGTATCTCCCACTATCTCTTCTAGCTTTGTAAATTTTCTTTTTGATTCATCAAGAAGCTCTATAGGAGCACCTTCATCTTCTAGTTTTTCATACTCTTCATCAATCTCATTTAAAACTTTTTCATCTAGTTTTAGTTTTGCAATTCTACTTTCATAATATATCTTTACAGTTGAGCCATCTTCTACAGCTTGAGTCATATCATAAATATCAACCTCATCTCCAAAAATTTCCCTTGTGGATTTATCACTATTTTCTATTGGTGTTCCTGTAAAACCTATAAAAGTTGCATTTGGTAAGGCATCTCTAATATGTTTGGCATATCCATAGCTTATTTTCCCTGTTTTTGTGTCAACCTTTGCTTCCAAGCCATATTGACTTCTATGGGCTTCATCTGCTATAAGTATAATATCTCTTCTATCACTTAAACACTCTATTTGTACCTCATCATCTTTTAGAGCAAATTTTTGAATTGTTGTGAAGATTATCCCTCCACTTTCTCTATTTAGCTTCTCTCTTAAATCATCTTTATTTTCTATTTGTATTGGTGTTTGTCTTAAGATACTGCTTGATTTTGAAAAGGTTGTAAATAGTTGCATATCTAAGTCATTTCTATCTGTTAATATTATTACCGTAGGGTTTTTCAAAGCTTGTATGATAGAGCTTGTATAAAATACCATTGAGAGTGATTTTCCACTTCCTTGTGTATGCCATACAAGACCTGCTTTTTTTGATTTTTCTAAGATTGAGTTTACAGTTGAATCTACTGCTTTTTTTACAGCAAAATATTGATGATAGGCACTTAATATCTTTGTACTTTTTACCCCATCTTCTACAAAAACAATAAAGTTTTTTATAATATCTAAAAGCCTACTTTTTTCAAACATTCCTAAAAGTAAAGTCTCTATTTGAATATGTGAATTTAATTTTACTCCATCTACACTTTTCCAAGCAGTAAATCTCTCAAAATTTGAGCTTATGGTTCCAACTCTTGCATTTACTCCATCACTTATCACCAGAAAAGCATTTGTATTAAATAAGCTTGGAATCTTTTGTTTGTACGTTTGTAATTGATTATAGGCTTTTTCACACCCTACTTTTTCATTTGACAATGATTTTAACTCAAAAACAATCAGAGGCAAACCATTTATAAATAGTATCAAATCAGGTCGTCTCTCATCAAACTCTACGATAGTAAACTGATTGACTATCAAAAATTCATTTTTTGAAATATCTTTAAAATCAAAAAGATATACCTTGTCCCCTTTGTCATTTCCATCTTTATCTTTATAGACAACATCCACACCTTCTACTAAATACTTATGAAAAGTCTTGTTATTTTCACTCATCATGGGTGAGTTTGGGTGAATAATTTGTTTGAAGACATCTTCTAAAACATCTTTTGAAATAGTAGGATTAATCCTTTTTAAGCTATCAAAGAACTTCTCTTTTAAAATAACTTCATGAAAATCATCCCTAGCACTCTCTACTGCATCTGGAGCTATATCTATACCACTTTTATACTCATAAGCTAAATCATTTTCAAAGATTTGTATCACTGCTTGTTCTAAATTATCTTCGTAAAAGTTATTCATTAGATTAAAACCCTTTCAATTATAGTAAAGTCCGTACTTAAGTAATCTTTAATCCCATATAAGTAATAATTCTTATGCTCATTTACCAAAGATGTAAAAAGAGATGGGGTGCTCGCCTGCCCAAACTGGCGACCATTTTTTATTAAATCCATGTTGACAATCCTAAATTCAAATCACCTGACTTTTCATATCTATCTTGATATGTCGATTTATTATAATTATCATCAATATAAAAAGCTGTTACTAAAAAACTGCTGTTTCTATTTAGTTTTTCAATGATTACAACATAATCATGCGATTTTGCCCAAATATACAAACGAAGTTTTCCTCTATTTTGACCTTCTGTCTCTCTATAAAAAAAAGCAAATATATTTTCTTCAATTTTATTAAAATTTTGTATTAGATATTTTATCCATCTTATTCTTTTTGCACGATTTTTATCAAATTTTCTTATTTTTTTTGTTTGCCAAGTTCTTCCTCTGGGAACTCTAACTTCTTTTTCTCTTGTTATCACATGCCAAAATATCTTAGGTTTATTTTTTTTCACTGAGTTCATATCTATATCAATATTATATTGATTATTTAAAACTGTTGTATTAGTTATAAAATCATCTTCAAAGTATTTGTATAAAATTTCTAAATTTTCCCTAACTGTTTTAGTACTATCATATTGAACTATAAGACTTGTCATCTACCGTATCCTGCTTGATGATGAAAGATATTAAACTTTGACTCTTCTCTTGATGTATTCAGTAATAAACTTCGTCCATGTTTTTGTTCTATATGGTCATAAATTTTATTTTTAATCTCACTTCTATGTTCTATATCTTCTCTTTTTTTGTATACAATTGCACCTATTAAAAAATCTGCTAACTGTAATAATACTGCTTCATGGGAACGAATCATTTGAAAATTTAGAATGATATTATGATGTTTTTTTGATACTAAATATTGTTCTAAGATCCTTAATTGTTCAGCTCCATTGGAGTCTTTATAGTCTGTATAAACATAATAATTATTGTTTACTTCTTGCATCGGTTCAAAAGCTAAATACATCAATTTATAATAAAAATTATCATGACTACCATCATTATAAGTTTTATGGTCGAATACAGTTTTATCACTTGTAATCGCACGAAATCTCAAAAAATCGCTTTCAAAGAAATAATCTATCAATGCCTTATAAAACTCTATCCCAGATGGGCTGACTTTAGTCCATTTTAGCTCATGAAAAGCATTATATTTATATTTTAAGTATTTAATATATCTAGTGGCTTCTGTAAATTTCTCTTTTTCACAAAAGATTGCTCCTCCACCCATAATATTTATCCCATCAAACTCTAAGTGGCATGTTTCATCGAAAAATACTTTATATTCCATTTTTATACCTTTTATAAAACTAAATCATTTATATTTTTTGGTATTTCTAAACTATCAATAAATTTATCAAATTTATCCATATCTAAAACACCTATTTCTTCATAGCCCAATAAAGAAAGTTTTTCTCTTGCTTTTGTTCTTGATATATCATTATTGACAATAAACTCATAAAGTGCTTTATTTTGAGGGAAATTTTCTTCTATATATTCTAAAACTTTTGTTTTATAATCTTTTTTCTCTTCTATCTCTACACTTACCTCTTCATAAGAAACTACTTTTTCTTTCTCACTCTCATTGTCTACATAGTTGTGTTTTAAGTATTTTGCTAAATGTTCTGGCTCAGGAAATAAGCTATATCTATTTATTCCTATTTGATCAAGTTCTTCAAGCAGTTGTTTTTTATACTCTTTAGGAATGATAATTCTATTTTCATCCCTTTTCACATCAAATTTTATTTTTTTATCATAACTGCCTTTATTTGAAAAAATAAAAAAATCTCCATCTTGTTTTATCACTCGGTTATTATTTTTATTACTTTTTACTAATGCAAACTCTTTATTAAGTATTCTCTCTAACTCTTTTTTTGAAAGCTCTATACCTAACTGCTCTTTTACAAAACTATAAAAACTATTTACTCCAAAATCATACTTTACTTTTGGAAGTAAAGAGATAATATCTACCTCTTTTTTATCATAATTTTCAAGTTCACTAAAAATATATACCGCTCCATCACTACATTTTTTGCAATCTTTCTTATCAGTACACTCTTTTTCACATTTTTGATGGGTAATACAAGCAAAATATAAAGCTACTAAAGAGTTTTTTGTGATATCTAAAAGTCTAGTTGGTAAGCCTTGATGTTGCATATATACAAGTTTGTCTATTACCGAGCTTAGTTTTGACATCTCATTGTAAAGGTTTCTTTCCATTTCATGGTAAAGATTGTGTTCATTGAACAGATGGTCTCGAAATACGCTTGGTACCAAATCCCAATGTGCATTGCTTTGACCTCTAAAATAGTTGGTATATTGTTTCTCTGCTGGTAATTCCAAACTTTTTATTTGCTCTTTGACACTTTTTAAATAATCCTCTACATGTTTTATTGTCATCTTATACCCTTATCTCACCACTTATAAGTTTTGGTAAAAGTGCATCTCTTTGTTGTTTTAATATTTGATTTTGTTGTTGATTTTGTTGTATTTGTTCAAAAATTGGTTTAACAATATGTGAAAACTTTTCACATATATTTTTACTTATTGGAAAACTCAATTCACGTATAGCTTTCAATGATAAATTTTTAATTGTAGTTCCATTTGCATAATTAAAAAGGTACTGTTTAAAATAGTCACTTTTGAATAAACAAGCTATAAAAACTTTATAATAATTCTCTAAAACATTTATATAACATACACTTTTACTAAGAAATATTTTTTCTTCATTATAAAAAGCAATATTTCCTAATGTTCCATTTATTGATAAAAAAATAGTATTTTCATTTAATTCTTTTTTATACTTTTCATATTCTTCTTTATTTGTTCTTTTTGTTTTTTGATCTATTTCAATCATTCCATTGACTAAATTATTACCATTAATAAAAAAATACTCTCCACCATCTATATACTTTGGAGTGCCATGTAGTCCATCTCCTATTTTTGATGATATACTTTTTAAATCTAAAACTTCCCAATTAATAGGTATTTCTCCCAATTCACTTGGTTTCATATCTCCGCCACTATCTTTATAGGGTTTGCCTTGATTATTTGGAAAATTGAAGTTTTCAAACCACTCTTTAAAAAGTGCACTTGCCATCTCTTCTAGGGTTTGGTTGATTTGATTATTGATTTCTATTTTATCATCAAAGGCAGATAAAATATCTGCTATTCTTTTTTGTTCATTTATATCTGATGGTATTTTTATTTCAAAATTTTTTAATGTATTTCCTGAAACTTCTTTAAATGTAGAACCACTTGCAATCTGTTCTAAGTCATCTTTTTTACTTTTTAAATAATAGTATATAAAGATATTATCAAGTTTATCTTTATTACAAACTAAGTTTTTAAACCCTTGATTTGTAGATAATTCACCTTCTGCAATTGCCAAATAGCCTATTGGTGCACGTGAAGATAAAAGAACAGTACCTTTAGGGAGAAGTTTAGCGGAAGATTTTTCTAATCCAAGAACTGTAATATTTCTAGCACCATTTTTTATGTATTTTTTTGTATATCCAGATAAATCTTTAGGGGTAATCCAGCCTATCTCACCATTATAAAATGCTTCATTCTTTGTAGAAGGAGTACCCCCACTAACTACTTCACTTACATCTGAGATTTTTACTTTTTCCCACCCTTGAGGCAATTTATTACTCATTTTGCCACCTTATAATAGGTACTTCTACCACTTCCACATCTTTTTAATATTTTTTTATCTTCCACAAGTGTTTTTAAAATCTCATATACTTTTGTATTTTGTAGTCCTGTTAACTCTACAGCTTCTTTTCTTGTAATTTTTTGATTATCTAAAATATAAATTAAAATAGTTTTCTCTTCAATAGTTAATCGTTCGTAATCGTTCGTAATCGTTCGTAATCGTTCGCAATCGTTCATTTCTGGCGATATTCGTTCGTATTCGTCCATTTTTATATCTTGTGGACGATAAAACTCCACATCTACAAAGTCATTTTTCTCTTCTATCATTGGCTCTTTTAAATCACTTTCAAGACAAAGGTTTTTTATCCTTTTTATGCCACTTCCCCACTGTTCTATTAGTCCCAACTCCTTAAAAATATTTGCTAATACTTTGTTTCTAGTCTCACTTCGACCATTTTCTATATCTTCTTTTGTGATAGTGTTTGGGAAACTTCCAGGACTTACAATATTTACAATATCATCATAAATTCCTACTTTTATATCCCTTCCACTATTGGTATAGTCCCTATGAATAAAAGCATTTATCAAAGCTTCTCTTAGAGCTACAAGGGGTATCTCATATGTATCTGTTCTTTGAAGTGCTTTTATCTCACCTTTTAGATTTATATGATTTAGTATAAAGTTTTGTGTATTTTCAAGGTTTGAGAAGATATCACTTTGGTACTCCTTTTTATCTATAAACATATCCATAGTGACACCCTTAAATCTTGCACACTTTACACTAGTGTGAGAAAAGGCTCCAAGGATGATAAGCAATGCATTTGTAGCATAGGTTTTATTTGACTCTTTTTTGATAAGTTTTAGGTTCTCCAACTTTTTCTCATCTAAAGTTTTTCCTACACTTTTAAAACTCTCATATAGTGGTGTTAAGTCTAAAGATTCAAACTCAATCTCATAATTTACCTCTTCATCAAAACCTATATTTCTTTTTTGTCTCTCTAGTTCAAGGATATTTTCATACTCTGCTTTTCTATTGCTTGCACCTACTCGTATGTAAGTTCCTTGATTTTTACCTTCACTTTTTAGATAATAGGGCAAAAGATTTCCCCTAAATACTTCTACTACTAAAAGAAGTTTTCCTTCACAATTTACAGTATAGATTTCAGGAATAATATTTGGCGTACAGTTATCATAGATAATAGAAGCTATTTTATCTTGAAGTTCAAAGATATTTTCCTCTTCTATTCCTACAATATTTCTATCATCATCTACTCCGATGATAAGTTTTCCTCCCGCTGTATTGGAAAATGAGATTACTGTTTTAGCTATTTTTTTATTTTCTGGTAGTTCTTGCTTAAACTCTAAAGTCTTACTCTCTCCTAAGGCTATCTGCTCAATTAATCTCATAGCCTAAGCCTTTTAGATTCTCTTTTATCTGTTTTTCTAAAATATTTGACTTCTCAAACTGCTCTTTTAGTTGAGTGGATAATTTTGTCATCTTCTCTTCAAAAGGGATACCATCATCTTCTTCCTTCGCTATTCCCACATATCGCCCAGGAGTTAATACATAATCATGTTTTTGTATCTCTTCAAGGCTTGCACGCTTGCAAAATCCTTTTATATCTTTATAGTTTCCCTCTTTGTTTTTATATGCGTGATAAGTGTCTGCTATGGATTTAATCTCCTCTTCACTTAACTCACGGTGTTTTCTTGTAACCATCTCTCCAAGATTTCTTGCATCTATAAAAAGTGTTTCACCACATCTATTTCTATAGTTTTCATGGGATTTATTTTGAGAAAGTATCCAAAGACATACAGGAATCCCTGTAGAGTAAAAAAGCTTATCAGGAAGAGCAACGATGGCATCTACCTTGTCATCTTCTATCATAGCCCGTCTAATAGTTCCTTCATTTGAAGTATTTGAGCTAAGACTTCCATTTGCAAGTACAACTGCACCTAGTCCTGCTCTACTTCCAAGGTGAGTTAGAATGTGAGAGAGCCAAGCATAGTTTGCATTTCCAACAGGGGGAATTCCCCATTGCCATCTATCATCTTCTTTAAGTCTTTCTCCTCCCCAATCAGAGATATTAAAAGGGGGATTTGCCATAGCAAAATCTGCTTTAAGATTTTTGTGCAAGTCGTTGTGAAAACTATCTGCATGGTGAGCACCAAGATTTCCATCAAGACCACGAATAGCCAAGTTCATTTTACACAATCTCCAAGTAGTAGGATTGCTCTCTTGCCCATATATTGATATATTGTTTATATTTTGAGAATGCTCTTGAATAAATTTTCCAGACTGGATAAACATACCACCACTTCCACAAGCAGGGTCATACACTCTTCCTTTATATGGTTCTATCATCTCAACAATAGTTTTTACAACAGAAGTTGGAGTATAAAACTCACCCCCTGTAATATCCGCAAAAGCATTTAAAAAGTATTCATATACTCTACCCATCAAATCTTTTTCATCATGATATTTTGCAGATACATTTGTAATCAAAGTAATAAGCTCACCAAGTTTTGTTTTATCTAAATCTGGTTTTGCATATCTTTTGTCCATCACACCTTTTAATGAATTGTTCTCTTTTTCTATTTGCAAAAGAGCATTGTCTACTAGTTTTCCTATTTCCGGTGAATTTGCATTATCTCTTAAAACTTGCCATCTTGACTCTTTTGGAACCCAAAAAATATTATCCATGATATATTCATCTTTATCTTCCTCAAAACCATCACCCTCTTGTACAAGCTTTTCATAACGTTCATTAAATTTATCAGAGATGTATTTTAAGAAAATCAGCCCTAAAACAATATGTTTATACTCTCCTGCATCCATATTGTTTCTAAGCTTATCAGCCATTTTAAAAAGTTCTTTTTCAAATCCTACATTTGCAGTAGTTGTCATATATTTTATTCCTAAATTTTCATAAATAATTTTTAGTAATAATTTTATCGAATATTATATTAGGTATTTGTTATAATGCTTATATGAAAACCAATACTTTAAATAATGCCATACTAAAAAGCCTTGAAGAGTTAAATAAACCTTCTACTCAAAAGAAGTATGTAAGCATATTCTCTTAAATAACTATTATGAATTTGGGAATGCAAAAACACTTTAGAAGAAGGAAAATTTAAATACAGACGACATCTTGTAAGAGAAAGAAACTCAAAAATTATAAAACTTGCAAAAATAAAATTTAAAAAAGAGATAGGAAAATTATATTGCGAAGTTTGTGGATTTGACTTTGAAAAAACCTATGGAAAAATCGGAACAGATTTTATAGAAGGTCATCACAATATTGGTGTTTCAGAGTTAAAAGAAAATCAAAAAACAAGAATAGAAGATATCTCTCTTGTATGCTCAAACTGTCATAAAATGTTACATAGAAGAAAGCCTTGGTTAACTGTTGAAGAATTAAAAGAGTTTATAAAACAGTAAAGAAGTATTTTACTTCTCCACTAATTTATACATAGACTCAATCTCATAAATTGTTTCTAAAAGAAGAATATAATTTATTCTTTCATCATTTAATAATAAAGTTAAAACATTTGACAATATATTTAATTAAGAAACATCACTTATATAACAAATCGCTAGTTTATTTAATGTGAAGCATTCAACTGTATAATTAGACCACCAGTTTATAAAAGGGATAATTATGCCAAGAATGGTCAACAAAGAGGAAAAAATTGATTATATTTGTGATGAAGCTTATAATGCTTTTGTTGAAAATGGAATTGATAAATTTTCATTAAATAAATTTATTACTGACATTAAAATGTCAAAAGGACAGTTTTATCACTATTTTTCTACAAAAGAACAACTAATTTACCAAGTTATGTCAAAAAAATCATTTGAACTGATGAATAAGATAAAAGAAAAATATAAATATGAAGAGAGCTATATTAATAAAATCAATTTAATTTTTGAAATATACCTCAATGAAGATAAACCATACGTAGATTTAAGAAAATTGTATATCAATACTTTGCATATGTATATTACTTCAGATGACAAGGAAATAAAAGAATTCAACACTAATTTATACAAAACAATATTTAAATATTTAGAACAACTCTTTGATGATGAAATTCAAAAAGGTAATTTCCAACCAGAGTCAAAAAATTTAGCAAAAGCTTTATGTTCTACAGCAGATGGAATGTTTTTATTATCAGTAATGATAGAAAATTATGATTTAAAAACCGAATTATCAAACTACTTTTCAGAAATTGAAAAGTTATCAAAAAAATATTAAAAGAATCGATATGAACGTAACAAAAGCTAAAATATCATCAATTTTTTTTCAATACTCGATACCTTCGGTATTAGGAATGTTGGCAATATCATCTGCAAGTATAGTTGATGGCTTTTTTATAGGGAATCATGTAGGTGATAGTGGACTTGCTTCAATCAATATAAGTTTTCCTGTTTTCTCTTTTTTATTTGGATTTGCATTGATGTTATCAGTAGGTAGTAGTGTTGTTGCAGGGAAGCTTATTGGGGAAGGAGATCTTTACAATGCTTCAATTGTTTTTAGCAAAACAATTATAACAATTTCTCTTTTTAGTTTTTTAACTTGCACTGTTTTATATTTAAATATCGAAACCCTATTGCGTCTATTGGGTGCTAATAAAGAGTTGACACCCATTGCTATAGAGTATTTATCAGTTATGTTGATATTTATTCCTTTTTTAATGATAGGTGTAGTCTTTGACTATTTTGTAAGAGTTGACAATAGACCAAATCTTGCCTTTATAGCTTTACTTTTAAGTGCTCTTATCAATATTATTTTAGATTGGTTTATGATTGTATATTTACAAAAAGGTATTTTTGGTGCAGCATTAGCAACTGGTCTTTCACAGATGGCTTTACTAATCATTCTTTTACCACACTTCTTTTCAAAAAAAGCAACTTTAAAGTTTGTAAAACCCATAGGAAATTATACTCAAATCATCAAAGCCTGCTACAATGGAACATCAGAGTTTGTCAATGAAATATCAGTGGGAATAACCACTTTGATTTTTAACTATGTGATGATAAAAAATTTTGACATAGAAGGTATTGCAGCATTTACTGTTATTAATTATCTTTTAATGATTGGTATTATGATAAGTTTTGGTATTAGTGACTCTTTACAACCGATTATCAGTAAAAACTTTGGTGCAAAAAAATATACAAGAATAGATGAGTTTATAAAACTGGCTTTTATATCTACAAGTTTAGTAGGAGTTGTTATGATAATATTGATACTCTTATTACCTGAAACTTTAGCTAATATTTTTTTAGTAGATAGTAATTTAGATACTAAACAAATTGTTTTAAATTTTACAAAATTTATATGGATAGTTTTTCTTTTTGATGGGCTTAATCTTGTAATATCATCTTATTTAACAGCCATGCATAAACCTTTGGCTTCAATGATTATAGCACTCTCTCGAAGTCTTATTTTTCCAGTGTTTTTTATACTTACTCTACCTTTTGTATTTGGTGACAATGGCATATTTATGGCTATTCCCTTAGCAGAAGCATTCACTTTTGTAATTGCAATTATACTGTTTAGAAAATTTAGTCCAAAAAAATTGCTTAAAAAAGATGTGTGAGTTAAGATAAAATATTATAAAAATAAAACTAAATTATTTTTACAATAAAAAAGTTTTTAAATCTTCAAAAACCTCTTTTTGTTCTTTATCTGATAGTTTAACGTAGTTTAAATTCATTGCTGTAAACATTACTTCAGAAAATAAAAAAGCCAATCTTAATTTTCTACCTTCTTCTGTGTTTGTATCAATTGATTTTAAGGCACTACTGTGCCACTCATGTAGCCCTTCAAAAACAGATTTATCTTGTAGAAGAATAGTAATAACTTTAGATATTTTATCAAATTCTTTAGTACTATTGTATTTTGAAATATATTCAATATGTGCTTTTAACTCTGAATATTTTGAGTCATCACTTTTTGATAAGTTTTTTATATGCTGGTTGTATTCATCTTCATTCTTTTCTAAAACAGCTTGAATCATAGCTTCTTTATTTCCAAAAATATATTGAACTCCACCTATTGAAATATTTGCTTTAGCTGCTACTTTTCTAATACTTAAACCTGAAAGACCCTCACTTAAAATAATATCTTCAAGAATACTTATTAATTGACTTTTATCTATTTTATTCTTTTTACTCAAATTTTTCCTTTTCATTTTTATATTATTTAATAAAAAATTAAGACTTCTTTAAATAGTATTCTTCAAATTAAATACATACGTATGTATTGTAAAGGTTAATTAATGAAATTTTGCTTAAAAAGTTTATTTTTATTGTTCGTTACAATTTTTTTATTAGGATGTGGAAATCAACAAAACAATAGTTTTTCAGAAGAAGAACAAAAAACTGAAGTTGGATACATAACATTAAACAAACAAGAAGTTCCTTTACAACAAGAGTTGTCAGGAAGAATAAAAGCTATTTATAAATCTGAAGTTAGACCACAAATTGATGGTATTATAAAAAAACAACTTTTCAAAGAAGGAACTTATGTAAATAAAGGTGATATTTTATATGAGATTGATTCAGACTCTTATCAGGCTGCTTACAATGAAGCTTTAGCAACACTTAAAAATTCAGAAGCAAATTTAATAACTCTAAAACTAAAAAAACAAAGATATGAAAAATCTGTAAAATTTAGTGTAGTATCACAACAAGATGTAGATGATGCAAAAGCTGCATATTTACAAGCTGTTGCTTTAGTTGAACAAAATAAAGCTTTACTAAAAAGTGCGAAAATAAATCTTGATAGAACAAAAATAAAAGCACAAATCTCTGGTTTTATTGGAATATCAAATTATACGATTGGATCTTTAGTTTTAGCTAATCAAACAAATGAATTAACTACAATTAGAGATACAAGTAGAGTATATGCTGATTTAAGTCAGTCAAATAATCAATTATTTAAATTAAAAAAGATAACAAAAAACAACAATAAAAAACAGGATATCCCTGTAAATATTATATTACCAGACAATTCAAGATATGCACACTCTGGGATACTTAAACTTCAAGAAATTTCAGTAGATGAAGATACAGGATATGTGACGCTAAGAGCAGAGTTCCCAAATCCTGAAGGGGAATTATTGGACAATATGTTTGTAAATACCATAATAGATATTGGTACTTATTCTAATGTTTTTTTAGTTCCTCAACAAGCAGTTACATTGGATGGAAAATCAAATTATATGGTTACAATTATTGAAAAAGATAACACAATACAGAAAAAAACAATAACTGTAGAAAAAGCAGTAGGAAATAAATGGCTTGTAACAGATCGCCTTTTACAAACAGATAAAATTATCGTTGAAGGTTTAAATAAAATAAATAAAAATAGCATAGTTATTCCTAAAAATGTTAATAACTTATATGTAGATAATTCAAAAAAAGAAGTAAAATGATAGCTCGTTTTTTTATTAATCATCCAATTTTTGCTTGGGTTATATCGTTACTTATAATGTTAGTAGGAATACTTTCTATTAAAAATTTACCTGTAGAGCAGTATCCAGATATTGCTCCTCCCACAATTAACATTCAAGCAACATACTCTGGTGCAACAGCTAAAACTATTGAAAATAGTATCACTCAACTTATAGAACAAGAATTAACTGGATTAGATGGATTACTTTATTTTTCTTCAACAAGTCAAACAGGAAGTTCAAGTATAAATGTTGTATTTGAAAAAGGTGTAGATCCAGATATTGCTCAAGTTAAAGTAAATAATAAAATTCAACAAGTATTACCAAGGCTTCCAGAAGATGTTAGAAAAGAAGGGGTGACTGTCGTAAAATCACAAGATGATTTTCTTATGATAGTTAGTATGCATGATGAATCAGGAAAATCAGATGAAAGTGATATTTCAGATTATCTAATCACCAATATAAAAGATGGACTTTCTCGAATAGAGGGTGTTGGTGGAGTTGAACTTTTTGGTTCAGAATATGCAATGAGAGTTTGGATAGATCCCAAAAAACTTAAATCTTATAATCTAATACCAGCAGATATAAATAATGCAATCTTAAAGCAAAATTCACAAGTATCTGCAGGAAGTATTGGAGCAAGACCACAAATAAAAGATCAAGAATTAAATGCAGATGTTGTATCAAGAGATAAATTAGAAAATGTAAAAGAGTTTGAAAATATTGTGGTAAAAAGCAATAAAAATGGTGCAGATGTTTTTTTAAAAGATGTTGCAAAAGTTGAATTAGGTAGCAATGATTACTCTTTTATATCAAAAAATAATGGTTATCAATCAAGTGGTATAGGTGTAAAATTATCTGCTGGGGCAAATGCTGTAGATGTAGCAAAAAGAGTTAGAGAATATTTATCATCATTTGAAAACTCTTTGCCAAGTGGATACGTAGTTTCATATCCATATGATACAACTATTTTTATTGAAGAGTCTATAAAAGAAGTTGTAAAAACACTATTTGAAGCCATATTTTTAGTAGTTGTTGTAATGTTTGTTTTTCTTAATAGTTGGCGAGCCACTATAATCCCTGCTATTGCCGTACCCGTTGTATTGCTTGGTACCTTTGCTATTTTAAATTTTTTAGGATTTACAATAAACTCTTTAACTATGTTTGCAATGGTATTATCTATAGGCTTATTGGTTGATGATGCTATTGTTGTTGTTGAAAATGTAGAAAGAAACATGAGAGAGAAAAAACTTTGCGCAAAAGAAGCCACAATTATAGCAATGGATGAGATCACTAGTGCTTTAATTGGGGTTGCAACTGTACTTTCTGTAGTATTTTTACCAATGATATTTTTTACTGGTTCTACTGGAATTATATATAAACAATTTGCAGTTACAATTATATCTTCAATGGTTTTATCTGTTGTTGTAGCATTAACTTTATCTCCTGCTATTTGTGCTACATTTTTAAAACCTCATAATACAAATAAAAAAAGTAATGATGTCCTTGATTGGTTTAATATAAAATTTAGTAATTTAACAAAAAAATACAAAGCAGGTATTTTTAAATTTATCAATGCACCTTTTAAATCACTTGTTGCTTATGTGGTAATAATAGCAGTTAGTATTTTATTTTTTATAAAATTACCTACGGGATTTATACCACCTGAAGATCAAGGTGATTTGATGATTCAATTTACCCTTCCAGCTGGTGCAAGTGCAACACGTTCTGAAAATATTGAAAAAATCATAAGAGATTATTTTTTAACAGAAGAAAAAAATACTATAAATTCAATTTTTTCAATTGTTGGTTTTACTTTTTCAGGAAATGGACAAAATGGGGGATTAGGATTTGTTGAGTTAAAAAATTGGAATCAAAGAGCTGGTATAGAAAATAGTGCAGATTCTATTGCCAATAGAGCAATGATGAATTTTACAGATAATACATCAAAATATTTTATAAGAGATGCACAAGTATTTGTTATGAATCCATCTTCTGTTCCAGGTTTGGGTAATACAGATGGATTTGAATTTCAATTACAAGCTGGTGCTAAAATGACAAGAGATGATTTAATAGAAGCAAAAGATTCTTTATTAGAAAAAGTAAATTCAAATGAATTGATAGTAAATGGAAGAGTTGAAGGAACTGAAGAAACACCACAATTAAAACTTAATTATGATAAGAAAAAAATATTTTCTTTGGGCTTATCATATGATGATATTGATGATACATTAAATACAGCATGGGCTGGTTCTTATGTTAATGATTTTATTGATAAATCAAGAATAAAAAGAGTCTATGTACAAGCTGATGCCCAATACCGATCTAAACCTGAAGATTTATATCAATGGAATGTTAGAAATAATCAAAATAAAATGGTCTCTTTTGAAGAGTTTACTGATATCTCTTGGAAAACAGCTGAAAAATCATTGACACGATATAATGGTTTAGCCTCTTATCTAATTCAAGGAGAAGCTGCTACTGGTGTAAGTTCTGGAGTTGCGATGGATGAGATGGAAAGATTAGCAAAACTTAATAATAAAGACACTAAATACTCATGGAGTGGTTTATCTTATCATGAAAGATTATCAAGTGGGCAAGCTGTATATTTATATGCATTATCTTTAGTTGTAATATTTTTATGTTTAGCTGCTTTATATGAGAGTTGGAGTATTCCTTTTTCTGTTTTATTAGCTGTGCCATTAGGAGTTATTGGAGCTGTTATTGCAGTATATTTTAGAGGTTTAAACAATGATATATATTTTCAAGTTGCACTTTTGACAACAATTGGACTGGTTTCAAAAAATGCAATATTAATAGTTGAGTTTGTTGAAACTGCTTATAAAAAAGGTGAATCCTTAACAGTTGCAGCAGTAGAAGGAGCAACACTTAGATTTAGACCAATAATTATGACTTCATTAGCTTTTATTGCTGGTATTATTCCTTTAGCTATTTCAACAGGAGCAGGAGCAAATAGTAGAATCTCAATAGGTACAGGAATCATTGGTGGAACACTGACAGCAACAGTTTTAGCAATATTTTATGTTCCTCTTTTATTTATCTTAGTAAAAAAATTATTTAGTAAAAAAGAGCAAAAAGGTACAAAAAATGTTTAAATCTTTATTTATTTTAATAAATATTCTTATATTTACAGGATGTAGTTTAAAACCAGAGATTGTATATAATAACTCTGTAATTCCATCTAAATTTGAAAATGCTGTAGATAAAAATAGTAAAGTAGAATATATTCAACCAAAATGGCAAGATTTTGTAAAAAATGATAAATTAAAAAAATTGATTAAATTGGCTCTTGAAAATAACAAAGATTTAAAAATAGCAATTTTAAATATAGAATCAGCAAAAGCTACATATAGAATAGAAAAATCAAAATATTTTCCTTCTATTGAAGCAAAAGCCAATAATACAAATTCAAGAGATATTTCATCAAATAATAATACAGAAATATCTCGTACATACTCTTCAAAATTTGCAACTTCTTATGAGCTTGATTTATTTGGAAAAATCAGGAATTCAAATGATTTTGCATTACAAAGTTACTTATCTACAAAATATGCAACAACAGCAACAAAAATAAGTTTAATATCTGAAGTTATTAATAATTGGAATACTCTTTGTGCCAATATTGAACAATTAAAAATATTAGAAAAAAGTATTGAAAATTTAACCTTATCATATGAATTAACACAAAAAAAGTTTGATATGGGCATTATCTTAATTGATGATGTTTTTAGTGCAAAAACAAGTTTAAAAGAAGCAGAAGTAAGCCTTTTAAATCAAAAAACAATTATTGAAAAAAATAAAAATACTTTTGAGTTATTAGTATCAGCAAATATTCCTAAAAATTTAATACCAAGCGGTTTTGAAGAGAATGAAAAAAGTCTTATGTTAATTCAACCTGGAATCTCATCAAAAGTTTTATTATCTCGTCCTGATATTATTCAGGCAGAATACAATTTAAAAGCAAAAAATGCAAATATAGGTGTTGCAAGAGCTGCCTTTTTCCCTTCTATTAGTTTAACTGCAGATTATGGTCTGGCAAGTAGTTCTTTGAGTTCATTATTTAATGGAAATTCTCGTACTGTATGGTCTTTTATTCCAAGTATCAATTTGCCTATTTTTAAAGGAGGTGAAAATATGGCAAATTTAGATTATGCAAAAGCTCAACAAAAAATAGCCCTTGCCCAATATGAAAAAACCATCCAATCTGCATTTAAAGATGTATCTGATGCTTTGGATGAAAGAGCAAATATAACTAAACAACTTAATGCACAAAAAGATTTAGTAAATACAGCAAAAAAAAGTTATGAGGTATCTTTAAACTCTTATAAGTATGGATTGGGAAACTATTTAAATGTGTTAATTTCACAAAAAAAGTTTTTTGATTCAAAAAGGGCTTTAATAGATACAAAACTAAATGAATTGATAAACAGAGTAAGTTTATATACCTCTTTTGGTGGAAATGAGAAAATAGAGTAAATCTATTTTCTTATTTTTATTTAATAAAACTATATAAAGCTTGAATCTCTTCAGCCCAAATCTCTTCATCAATAGTTTCTAAAACCAGTGGAATATCATCCATTCTTTCATCATTCATGATAAATCTAAAGGCATCCCAACCAATTTGTCCCATTCCTAAACTATGGTGTCTATCTACTCTACTTCCAAGTTCTGGCTTTGAATCATTTAAGTGCATACCCATAAGATATTGTCGTCCTACTACCTCATCAAACTCTTTCCAAGTTTTATCATAGGCTTCCCTTGTTCTTATATCATATCCAGCAGTAAACATATGACAGGTATCAATACACACACCAATTCTACTTTTATCTTCAACTTTATCAATTAGATAAGCTAAATGCTCAAACTTATATCCAAGGTTACTTCCTTGACCTGCAGTGTTTTCAATTACAAGCTTTACATCATTTGTAGCATCAATTGCTTGATTAAGTGATAAAGCAATTCTATCTAAACACTCTTCTTCACTTATCTTTCTTAAATGACTTCCTGGGTGAAAGTTTAGTCTATCAAGTTTTAGTATCTCACATCTTTCAATCTCATGTAAAAACCCATCTAATGATTTTTGTCTTTTCTCTTCTTCAGGGTGCCCTAAGTTAATTAAATAAGAGTCGTGAGGTAAGATATGTTTTGCTTCAATACCTGTTTTTTCCAACTCCTCAAACCATTTGTCTAAAGTCTTTGTATCAAAATCCTTTGCTCTCCACTGTCTTTGGTTTTTAACAAATAGTGCAAAAGCTTTGCAACCTATTTCTCTAGCGTTGATTGGAGCGTTATAAACGCCACCACTAGCACTAACATGTGCTCCAACATATTTCATATTTATGTCCTTTCTAAGTGTTCTATTTTTTGGGATTGTACTATTAATCTTTTTTTATTTTTATTAAGATTGAGTTTTCTTTATCTCTGTGAATAATAATTTTTTCATCTTTTTCAAACAAATTTTTTAAAAAATTTTTTTCATAAGAACTATGTAAAAACTCTTTGTTGAAGTTCTTGCTTTTTTGGCATTTAAAGGTGTCTTTACAAACTTGATTATCATAAATATCTAAGCGTAAAACAGTAACACCTGCTGAAAATACCTCAACTCTAGTAAAGTTTTCAAATTTAGAGATAAAGCCTTTATCATAAAATTTTAGTTTTGGTGTTTTTATAAGTATAGTGGCACTTGAGACAATTTTTGGCTGATTAAAAGAGCATCCAGTAAAAAATATTATGAAAAAAACAAGAAAAGATAACTTTTTAATTCCTAATCCTTTATTATAAAAGTTTCCACTATAATACAAAAAAAACTATAATTAATCAAAGGTTATCCTTGTTAGTACATATTTGTTGCGCAGTAGATTCACACTATTTTTTAGAAAGGTTGCAAGAAGATTTTCCAGATGAAAAACTTGTTGGCTTTTTTTATGACCCAAATATTCACCCATATAATGAATACAGACTTAGATATCTTGATGTTGAATATTCATGTAAAAAACTTGGTATTGAACTTCTTGAAGGTCCTTATAACTTAGAAGAGTGGCTAAAAAAAGTAAAAGGCTTAGAAAATGAACCTGAAAAAGGTGATAGATGCACAGTTTGTTATGATGACAGATTAGAAGTTAGTGCAAAAAAAGCTTTAGAGTTAGGACATGATAAATTTACTACTTCACTGCTTATTTCTCCTAAAAAATCTCAAGATAAATTAGAAAAAATTGGAGCTAAGCTTACAGAAGAACTTGGTTGTGAGTTTATCTTTAAAGACTATAGAAGTGGAAGTGGAACACAAAAACAAGGTGAAGTTGTAAAAGAAAATAGTCTATATAGACAAAACTATTGTGGCTGTTTATTTGGACTAACGGCTCAAAGAGAACAACAAAAGAAAATCATGGATGAAATGTTTTCACCCCTTTCTCACCAAATCCTTCCAGAATCAATAGAAAGTAGGCTTGAACTTTATAAAAAAAGAGATGAAATGGAAGAGCAAGGTATTCCATATCAAATTATTAAACAAAGATTTTTAAACTATAGGCTTTTAAGTGCTAAAGTTAAAATAGACAAAAAAGTAATTCCTTCTTATTTTTTATGTTATTCAACTCTAAATAGAAAAAAAATGAACGGAAGAATAGCTTACGAAAAAGATGAAGTAGCTTATTTAAATAAAGATGAAGTAAAAATCTTAAGTATAGATATGTTTAATTCAATAGGAAATAGCACATATAGAAATGTTTTAAAACTAATGTATAATCCTCCTACATTTGAATCAGAACTAAATATTAGAAATGCTATTACTCAAAATCCATATGGACTTTCAGCTATTGTTATTGTAGATGAAGTAATAGATGGAAAATACGAAATAGAACTAGATTCTGTTATTTATGAAGATGTTAAGGAAGTACTTATATGAAACTTCTAGTTTGTGCAATGGAAGCTTCATCAAATATTCACCTAAAAGAATTAAAAAAACATTTACGTGAAGATGTAGAATTAAAAGGGGTTTTTGATAACTCTTTAGGTAATCCTTTATATGATTTAACATCTTTAGCTATCATGGGTTTTACAGACGCAATAAAAAAACTTAGATTCTTTTTTCGCCTTCGTGATGAACTTGTAGAACTTGCAGGTGATTGCGACAAAGTTTTACTTATGGATAGCTCTGGTTTTAATCTTCCCTTAGCAAAAAAGTTAAAAGAAAGATATCCAAATAAAGAGATTATTTATTATATTTTACCTCAAGCTTGGGCTTGGAAGAAAAAAAGAGTTTTTAAATTACAAAACTTTTGTACAAAACTTTGTTCTATTATTCCTTTTGAAAGTGAACTTTACACCGATAAGGAAAAAATAACTTATGTGGGTCATCCTTTACTTGATGAAATAAAAGAATTTAAAGAAGAACTTACAAATACAAATAAAATCATTTATATGCCAGGAAGTAGAAAAACAGAAATTGTAAATCACATGAATGTATATAGACAACTTGCTTCAAAAATAAAAGATAAAGAACATATTTTAATCATTCCTAAAAAGTTTGATGAAGAGTTTATCAAAAAATATTATGGAGATATTTCATTATTTAAAGTTTCAAGTGATTCGCACGAAGAGTTAAAGCAAGCAGAGTTTGGATTTATTTGTAGTGGAACTGCTACACTTGAAGCAGCACTTATTGGAACTCCTTTTGTCATGAGTTATGTTGCAAAAAAAGTTGACTACTTTTTAGGAAGATTATTTGTTAAACTACCTTTTATTGGATTAGCAAATATCTTTTTATACAAATCAGGAAAAGATGCTATTCATAAAGAGTTTTTCCAAGATGAAGTAACTTTTGAAAACCTTTATAATGAATATAAAAATATAAATAAAAATGATTTCTTAGAAACCTCTAAAGTTCTAAGAGAATATTTGAAACACGGAAGTTCTAAAAATGTAGCTGACATAATTCAAAGCTAATATTTTTTTAGATAAAATGAATGATTTTTAAAAAACTTGAATTATAGGAATAAGAATGCTAGATATAAATGAAATACAAGAAATATTACCTCACAGATATCCTTTTTTACTTGTAGATAGAATTACAGAAATGGAAAAAGGTAAAAGTATAGAGGGATTTAAAAATATTTCTATTAGTGAACCTGCATTTATGGGACACTTTCCTGGACATCCAATTTACCCAGGAGTATTAATCTTAGAAGGTATGGCTCAAGCAGGTGGAGTACTTGCCCTTAAAAGTAATGACCTTTCAAATGAAGAATTAAAAAGTAAAGTTATTTATTTTATGAGCATTGATAAAGCAAAATTTAGAAGTCCTGTTAAACCAGGTGATCAATTAGTATATAAAATTGATATCATTAAATTAAAAGGTACTTTAATTGTACTTGATGGAAAAGCTTATGTTGATGATAAGTTAGTTGCTCAAGCAGAATTAAAAGCAATGGTAGTTGACAAATAGTTGGGAATTTAAATGAATAATATTCACAAAACTGCAATAATTGAAGAAGGTGCACAAGTAGGTGAAAATGTAACTATTGGTGCATATACAATTATTGGTAAAGACGTAAAAATTGGAGATGGTACAGTTATTGATTCTCATACACTTATTGAAGGTAAAACTACAATTGGTAAAAATAATCATATCTTTTCTCATGCTTCAATAGGAACAATTCCCCAAGACTTAAAATTTAATGGGGAAGATGTAGAATTAATAATTGGGGACAATAATAAAATTAGAGAATACACTCTATTTAATCCAGGAACTCAAGGTGGTGGTTCAAAAACTGTAATTGGAAGTAATAACTTATTTATGGGTTATGTTCACGTTGCACATGATTGTATCATTGGAAGTAATTGTATTTTTGCTAACTGCGCAACTTTAGCAGGACATGTAGAGATTGATGATTTTGTTGTAATTGGTGGAATGACACCAATTCACCAGTTTTGTAAAATAGGAACTGGTTCTATGATAGCTGGTGGTTCAGTTGTAACACAAGATATCCCTCCTTATTGTTTAGCAGAAGGGAATAGAGCTAAAATAAAAGGTTTAAACCTAACAGGTCTTAGAAGAAGATTTGAAAATAAAGAAGATATAAACGAAATAAAAAAAGCCTATAAAGCTTTATTTAGAAGTTCAAATGCCATAAAAGACTCTGCAAAAGAGTACTTAGAAGAATCAAACAATGAACATGCAAAAACAATGTGTGACTTTGTTTTAAATACAACAAGAGGAATTCCTTTTGATAGAAAGACAGGAGAGTAATTAATGAGTAAAGAGATTATATGCGACTTTTGTGGTTCAAAAGATAGCGAAACCAATCCTGTAATTGCTGGAGACAATGCATTTATTTGTAAAGCTTGCGTAACTGCAGCACATGAAATAATGACAGGAAGCGCTCCTTTAAATGATGATAGTGACACTGAAGAAGTTTCAATTAAAGAGCAGATAAAACTTAGAACTCCTGCTCAAATAAAAGAGATTTTAGATGATTATATCATTGGGCAAAATAAAGCTAAAAAAGTTCTATCTGTTGCAGTTTACAATCACTACAAAAGAATTTTTAGAAAAGATGAAATTGATGATGATACAGAAATCAACAAATCAAATGTTTTATTAATAGGACCTACAGGTTCTGGTAAAACTTTATTAGCACAAACAATTGCAAAATATCTTGATGTTCCTTTAGCTATTGCCGATGCTACATCTTTAACAGAAGCTGGTTATGTTGGTGATGATGTTGAAAATGTAATCACAAGACTTTTACAATCTGCAAATGGAGATGTGAAAAAAGCTGAAACAGGTATTATCTTTATTGATGAAGTTGATAAAGTAGCAAGAATGAGTGAAAATAGATCAATCACAAGAGATGTATCAGGAGAAGGTGTACAACAAGCACTTTTAAAAATAGTAGAAGGTTCAGTTGTAAATGTTCCGCCAAAAGGTGGAAGAAAACATCCTGGACAAGATGCAGTTCAAGTTGATACTACAAATATTCTTTTTATTTGTGGTGGAGCCTTTGATGGTCTTGAAGAGATTGTTAAGAAAAAACAAGGTGCAAATGTACTTGGATTTAACCAAAAGAAAACTGGTGCAAAAGAAGAAAAAGATTTAATCTCAAATGTAGAAGCTCACGACTTAGTTAAATATGGACTTATTCCTGAACTAATTGGTAGGCTTCATATGATTGCAACATTAAATGAAATCTCTGAAGATGATATGATTCATATTTTAACTGAACCAAAAAATGCACTTATCAAACAATATATAAAACTATTTGAACTTGATAATGTTAAGTTACAGTTTGATAAAGCAGCTTTAAAAGAAGTTGCTAAACTTGCAATTGAAAGAAAAACAGGAGCAAGAGGACTTAGATCAATTTTAGAAGATATCATGCTTGATATTATGTATGATTTACCTCTTTATGAAAATAAAACTGTTACTATAACTAAAGATGTTGTGACAAATAAAAAAGAACCAAAAATAGCTTAAAAAAGAAGGAAGAGTATGTTATTAGATAAACTAATAGGTCTGTTTTCAAGTGACATGGCAATTGACTTGGGTACTGCCAATACAATTGTTTCTGTAAAAGGAAAAGGTATCATTATCAATGAGCCTTCAGTTGTTGCAGTACAAAATGATAGATTCGGAAAAGATAAGATTCTTGCAGTTGGACAAGAAGCTAAACAAATGATTGGTAAAACACCATTAAATATTCAAGCGGTTAGACCAATGAAAGATGGTGTTATTGCTGACTTTGAAATGACTGAAAGAATGATTAGATATTTCATTGAAAAAGCACATGCAAGAAAATCATTTATCAGACCAAGAATTATTATTTGTATTCCATATGGAATTACGCAAGTTGAGAGAAAAGCAGTAAAAGAATCAGCTTTAAGTGCTGGAGCTAGAGAAGTATTCCTAGTAGAAGAACCAATGGCAGCTGCAATTGGTGCTGGTATTCCTGTATCAGATCCATCTGGTTATGTTGTTGTTGATATTGGTGGTGGTACTACGGAGATTGGTGTAACTTCACTTGGTGGACTTGTACTTTCTAAATCAATTAAAGTAGCTGGGGATAAGTTTGATAAATCAATTATTGATTATGTTAGACAAAACTACAACCTTTATATTGGGGAAAGAACAGCTGAAAATATCAAAATCGAAATTGGTACTGCTATTAAACTTGATACTGAACTAAAAATCAAAGTAAAAGGTAGAGATAACTCAGGATTACTTTCAACTATTGAATTAGGTAGTGAAGGTGTTAGAACAGCAATAAAAGAACCTCTTAGAGAAATCGTTTCTGCTGTAAGATCTGTATTAGAAGACATGCCACCTGATTTAGCTGGTGACGTTGTTGATAATGGTGTTATTTTAACAGGTGGAGGAGCACTAATTAGAGGTTTAGATAAATATTTAGCAGATATAATTAAACTTCCAGTAAAAGTTGCTGAAGAGCCATTATTAGCTGTTGCTTATGGTACAAGCAATGTATTAGATCAGGCTGCATTATTAAAACTAATAACTAATGAATAAATTTCTATTCTTTCTTCTTTTTATAGCAGTTAGCTTAGGTTATATCTTTGAGATAGACCAGCTAATTGCTAGAAACTTCAATCCCCTTACAACACTGAAAAAGATGTATGTAAATAATGCAGTAAAGGTACAAAACAATATTGAAAAATATTTTAATCAAGCTGCAACAATAAGTAAACTTCAAGAAGAAAATGCAGAACTTAAAAACTATAAAGAATTATATTTAGCCTCAAACAATGAACTACATTCAGTTCTAGATGCAATTAGTATAACAAAAAACACAAGAGATGATATTAAGTTTACTAAAGTTTTATCTTATGTAAAATTTGATGATTTTACAAAAGTTTGGATTGACTACAAAAAAGAAGATGACTCTATTTTAGGAGTTATTTCAAATGGCTTTGCAGCAGGAATTGTAGTAAATCAAGATGGAAGAGCTAAGGCTTTATTAAATGGTAATGACAAATGTAACTACTCAATCTTTGTGGGAAATACCAAAGCTCCTGGTATTATTCATAAATCAAAAAACAAACACCTATTAATAGCAAAATATATCCCTATTTGGTACAAAATAAGAGTAGGAGACGAAGTTGTAACTTCTGGTATGGATAATATTTTCTTTGAAGGATTAAAAGTAGGAAAAGTTGTGGGTATCAAAAAAATGCAAGATATGCAAGAAGTTCAAATAGAACCTTATGCAAAAGTTTTAACTCAAAAGTATTTCTTTATTTACAAAAAAAAGCAACTAAATCCTGAAGCTAAAGAAGAAGATAAAAAAGTAGAAGAAAAAACTTCTAGTAATTAGCCATAATCGAATCTACTTTATCCCAAGTAAGACCATCTTTTTTACCATTGCTAAACATGTTATAAATATATCTAGCAAACATATCTGTCTCAAGATTTACTTTTGTTCCTACTTTGTATGTTTTAAATAATGTATTTTCGATTGTATGAGGAATAATAGTTAATCTAAAAGAATCTTCTAAAACATCATTTACAGTTAAAGAGACTCCATCAACTGTAATACTTCCCTTTGGAATAATATATTTTGCATATTCACTTGGTAGAGAAATTATATAATCTGTTGAATTTCCAACTTTTTTTATGGCTTTAATAGTCCCTAAACAATCAACATGCCCTTGGACAATATGACCTTCAAATCTATCCCCCATCATCATCGCAGGTTCTATATGAACTTCACCTCTATAGTTTTCCATTGCTAATATCTTTTGAGACTCAGGAGATAACTCTACAGTAAAAGTATCATTTGTAAATCTAACAACAGTAAGACAAGCACCATTTACAGCAACAGAATCTCCAATTTTTGGAGAGTATTTAGCTTTTAGTGTTAGAAAGTTGTTTTGAAGGCTTACTACTTTTGCCATTTCTCGAATTAAACCAGTAAACAAAAAATATCCTTGTATTTATAAAAGTTAGTTAAATATTAATTTGTAATATAAAGTATTCCATAATATCAATTTGTTATAATAGCGAAAATTTATTAATGTAAATCTTTTAGATAAGTGGAAGAAAACATTTATCTAAGAGATTTCATCAAAAAGGACTATGATGAAATATGATGTAATCGTTGTAGGTGGAGGTCATGCTGGAATCGAAGCTTGTTTAGCAAGTGCTAGAATGGGTAAAAAAACTCTTCTAATTACTATGCTTGTTGAACAAATTGGAGCAGCTAGCTGTAACCCTGCAATTGGTGGACTTGCAAAAGGTCACTTGGTAAGAGAAATTGATGCTATTGGTGGAGAAATGGGACTTTGTACTGATGCTACAGGTATTCAGTTTAGAGTTTTAAATGCTTCAAAAGGTGCAGCAGTTCAAGGAAGTCGTGCACAAATTGATATGGACAAGTACAGAGAGTACATGAGAAAAGTTTGTCATAATACTCCTAACTTAGAAGTTTATCAAGATGAAGTAGAATCTTTACTAATAAAAGATGAAAATGAAGTTTATGGTGTAAAAACAAAACTTGGAGAAGAGTTTTTTGCTCAGAAAGTAATTCTTACAACAGGTACTTTTATGAGAGGTCTTATTCACATAGGTGAAAAAACTTATGATGCAGGAAGAGCTTGGGAACTACCTTCTTCAACTCTATCTATCCAATTAAAAGAATTAGGACTAAATGTAGGAAGATTAAAAACAGGAACTCCTGCAAGAATAGATACTGCATCAATTGATTTTTCAGTAATGGAAGAGCATGGTGGAGATGAAAAACCAATGCCTTTTTCTTTTAGAACAAATAAGGATGAGTTTAACCCTACTCAATATCCATGTTTTATAACATATACAAACACAGGAACACACAGTACTATTTCAGGAAACTTCCACCGCGCACCTATGTTTACAGGACAAATTGAAGGGACAGGTCCTAGATATTGCCCAAGTATTGAAGACAAAGTAAATAGATTTGCTGATAGAGATAGACACCAACTATTCTTAGAGCCACAAACAGAAATGAGAACAGAATATTATATCAATGGGTTATCAACTTCACTTCCTATTGATGTACAAAAGCAAATGATTCATTCAATTGCTGGACTAGAAAATGCAAAAATCATTAGATATGGATATGCTATTGAGTATGATTATGTTGATCCAACAGAGTTAAAACATACTTTAGAAACTAAAAAAATCAATAACCTTTATAATGCAGGTCAAATCAATGCAACAACTGGTTATGAAGAAGCAGCAGCACAAGGTTTAATGGCTGGAATTAATGCTTGTCTTGCAATTGATGGTAAAGAACCATTTGTTCTAAGACGGGATGAAGCATATATTGGTGTTTTAATTGATGACTTAGTTACAAAAGGAACAAATGAACCATATAGAATGTTTACATCAAGAGCTGAGTATAGACTTTTACTTAGAGAAGAGAGTGCTGACTTAAGACTAACTGCTTATGGTCATGAGTTTGGATTAATTACTGATGAACAAAATGCAAAAGTTGAAAACAAAAGAAAAGTTATTGATGAAGCTGTTGAATTTATGGCTGAGCAATGGTTTACTTCTAAAAAAGAGAATCTAGAATTATTAGAAGAAATTGATGAAGATAAAATCAAAGATAGAGCAAAACTTATTGACTTAGTAGGAAGAAATACAATAACTGCTGAAAAATTTGATAGGTTAGTTCCTTCATTCAAAGATACAGAGAGTTATTTAAAAGAACAAATTATAGTAGAAGCAAAATATTATAGATATGTTGATAAGCAAAAGAAACAAATAGAAAAAATGAAGAAAATGCTTGAGATGAAGATTCCTGAAAACTTTGATTTCAAATCAATTCCAGGTCTTTCAAATGAAGTTACAGAGAAGTTAGAAAAATTTAAGCCACCAACACTATTTAATGCAAGTGAGATATCAGGTGTTACACCAGCTGCAATTGATATTATTCATATGTATATAAATATTAATTCAAAAAATAAAAAAGGGATAGTGACATTATAATCTAGCATGTCACAAAATAAAAGTATCATCCCTAGATTTATGAGTAATAATCTAGATGATACTTTTAAATTCCTATTTCCTCTAAAACTCAAACCTGATGAAAATAAGTTTGGAAACAGTCACTATGAAGTTGTTGTAAAATAGATTTATAAAGTAAAATTATCTCTTCCCTAAAAGTAAGGAAGATGTTAGTTTTTGTTAGTGATACATTGTTTTTTTATAATATCAAAAAATGAGTGTGAAGTGCTTGTTAGAACTATAAAACTTGATAATCCCCTTGTTGCAAGATGCTTAACTATACTATTAGAAAATTCAACTAAGTAAAGCTCTCCTTTAACTTCCTTTCTTTTTATTTTAAATCCGTTTTTTCTTAATATTTTAAAATATCCTTCTGAATCAAGATAATATCTAGAAGAATCATATTTAAATGTATTAAGTGTCATGTTTATATATTGTCCTTTGTGTAAGGCACCATATCTAATTGATCCATTTGGCAAAACCTCTTCGGATAGCTTATTCAATTTTATCTCGCATGATTGATTCAAAATAAGAGCTTGCTTTTCTGGTGTATTTTCTATCATTATATCTTCATTTATTTTTGCACATCCACTAAAAAAAATAATAGTGCATACAGATAAAAGAGATATTGTCTTTTTCATCTTTTCTCCTTGAATTATTTAATATAGTTTGTCTAGAATCATCTTTTATATTTAAGTCTATATTTCAATGTAATTGTTTCATTGGGGTAGTTTAGTATATAATCAAATCTTGCTTCATTTATTGCATCGTAGAAAGTATTATTTACTTCTTCAAATCTTGATTTTTCAACAAATCTGAAATTTTTTAAATCTTTTGTTTTTGGATCTATTTTAAAGCTAATAATTAAATCTTCTTTTACCGGAGCTACTTTTGGATAACCATGAAATTTTAAATATGGAAGCATTTTTGTTTCGTGTTCTTTTCTTAGTGCTTCTTCCTTAGCATTCTCAATTTCTTCTTTTCTTTTCTCCATCATAGAATATCTATAGCCCTGCTTAATACTGTTGAGTGTATTTATTGCTCCTGTATATGATTCTGAGCTTGCACCTTCCTTAATACTCAATGATGCTTTAGTTACTTTTGCATTGTTTGAATGTTCATTAAAATTGATTGTATAGTAGAAGTTTTTTGATTTTATTTGTGTTGTTTTTCCCTCTAAGTTACCAATATCTCCTTTTGTAAGCATACCTTCAAGACCATTTGCAAATAATGAACAATAAAGTAGTGATAAAAATAAGATTAATTTAATCATGTGTTTTCCTTTTAATTATACTCATCTAATAAGTAAGGTTGTCCACTACCACCAAAGAAAAAGGCACCAACGCCAAAAATCAAACCTAATGTTATAGATATATATTTCGCATACTTCTCATCTAGTTCAGGGTTGATTTTATAAACAACTTGGTCAAAAAACAACATAGAACTAAACCACACACAAGCAAAGACTGCTGGTATAACAATTAATTCTTTCATTTAATTTTTTATTGGTTGATACAGCTTAACTGGAAGCATCTTTTTACTTTTATCATCATAGTAAAAATCAAGAATTTCAATTGGTTCAAGGCTTTTATTGCCATTTTTATCTGCTACAATATTCCATACTTTTCCATTTTTTGTATCTAATAGATATTGGTCTGCCCTCATTTCAGAAATTTGTCCTAATACATATCTTCCATTTTCAGAGGATAATATTTTTGACTCTTTAGCTAAAGAAAAAGTTGTCAATATAGTTAATAGAGATATAAATGTTATTGTTTTCATTTTAGTCCTTTAGTTTACATAAAAATTATAACAAAATATTATTAATTATTATCTTCCAATCATTTTAAGTATAGCTTCTCTATTGTTTGCCTCTGGATTTATTATTCTATGCACTTTGTGAATTGTTAATCTTGAAAGAGTATCCTCATCGTCAAGTATTACTATTTTTGTTTTAAAATCATCACTTGAGTTAATAGGAACAGATCTCATTGGTAACTCTTTTTGTCTTCCTTTTAAATAATCTATAGTAACACCAAAATGTTCGGCAATACTTTCTAGTGCAAAATCTGGAAAATTAACAGCTCCTGACAAATATATACTAACATTTACTCTTTCTTTAGTTTCAATTTTTTCTTTTTTATAAATTATTCTTTCTCGTTTTGCTTTCTTCTTCGGATTATAAAAATTTCTAAAATTAATTATTAGCCTACCGTTAGATTTAAGAAAGTGTTTTATACTTTCAAAAACTTCACAGAGATAATCATTAAAAGTATAATCACAAGAACAATATAAATCATTTGGATATGTATATATTGCATATGAACAAAAAATTAAATCAAATCTAGTTTTACACTTATTTTCATCCCTTGAAATAAAAAACAAAGAAAACTACATCCATACAAAGAATACTGCTAGTTCGTATAAATAATCATTATTTTTTTGTTTTAGTTCAAAAATAAGTCTGATTTCATAAAACTATTCTATAATAAATAAAATATCTCTATTTAAAGGGAGAAGAAATGAAGACTTACGATACGATTATACTTGGAGGAGGAAGAGCCTCTTATTTAGCAAAAAGAATAGGTAGCCTTGGAAAAAAAGTTGCCCTAATTGAAAAATCAAGTTTAGGGGGAACATGTGCAAACAGAGGATGTGTCCCATCAAAACTTCTAATTGGATATGCAGATGTTGTAAGAAATATCCAAGCTTCTGAAAAACATTATATATTAAGTAAAATAGAAAATATTGATGTAGAAAAAATTTTTAAAGACAATAACTCATTTATTGATAGTGTGGATGAAGATTACAAATCTCGCTTAAATGAAAATGTCGATTTATATAGAGGCATAGGATATTTTCTTTCAAATAATGTAGTTGAAGTAAACAATGAAAAACTAACATCAGAAAAAATCATCATAGCAACGGGAACTTCGCCAAAAGAAGCTCTTATTGAAGGTGCATGGACAAGTGATGATATATTTCCATTAGAAAGAGTACCCTCTTCTATTTCTATTGTTGGTTCAGGTTTTATTGCCTGTGAACTAGCAAATGTTTTTGATGCTTTAGGAATCAAAACAAAACTTCTAGTAAGAGGGAATGAACTTCTATCAAATGAAGATGAAGATATTCAAAAAACCTTTAAAGAAGAGTTTAGCAAAAATATTGATATAGAGTTTAATACTACTGTAAAAGATGCTAAATACAAAGATGGTTCTTTTGAAATCACTCTTGAAAGTAAAGACAAAAGTACAAAAGAGTATAAAAGTGAAGCCTTATTATATGCAATAGGAAGAAAATCAAATGCAAAAAGCCTTAAACTAGAAAATACAAGTATTGAAACTGATGATAGAGGTTATATAAAAAGAGATGAATTTTTTGAAACAAATGCAAAAGGAGTATATGTTGTAGGAGATGCAGCAGGAGAATATATGCTACAACATGCAGCAGCATATGAAATGAATTATCTTTATAAAATTCTATTTGAAGATAAAAAAGAACCTTTAAAATTTAAATATATGCCACATGCCGTATTTACTAGTCCAGAAATTGCAAGTGTTGGTCTTACACAAAAACAAGCCAAAGAAAAAAATTTAGATTTTGTTGTATCAAAGACTTCATGGGAAGCAAGTGCAAAAGCAGAAGCTATGAAAATAGATTATCCCTTTACAAAGCTTATTGTTGATAAAAATAGTTATAAAATACTTGGTTGTCATATAATTGGACCACAAAGTTCAACAATGATTCACCAAGTATTAACAGTAATGCATATTGACAATGATATTAGACACTTAAAAGAGATGCTTTATATACATCCTGCATTAAGTGAAACTCTTTTACCAGCTGCTATAAATACAATTAAAGATATTGAAAAAAGGAAATAGTTTTATGAATAACTTTTTAGAACCAAAGGTAACAAAAAATTACAAAGATGAGATTAGACATATTGGATTTGAACTTGAATTTGCAAATATCGATATAAAAGATGTTTTATCTATTTTAGAAGAAAAGTTTGATTTCAATGTAAAAAAAATAAATAATTATCTGTATAAAATCATTTCAAAATATGGTGATTTTACACTTGAACTTGATTTTGAACTTTTAACACAACAAAAAATTAAAAAGAATGCAAAAGATTTATCTAATAAAGTAGGCATAAACATAAAAGAAAAAGATATTGAAAATATTGAAAAAATGATTGGAGATCTTTCAAAAGATATAGTTCCCTATGAAATAAGTACCCCACCTCTTCCTTTAGATGAAGTATCAATAATACATAGCATAATAAAAGAATTAGCAAAAAATCATGCAAAAGGGACTAAACACAAAATATATTATGCTTTTGGTTTACATATTAACGTAGAAGTTATTTCTTTAGAAGTTGAAAGCTTACTAAGTTATACAAGAGCATATTTAATACTTCAAAACTATATAAATAAAGATGCAAAAATAGACTTAGCAAGAAAAATAACACCTTTTATTGATAACTTTAAAAATGACTATATCAAACATGTATTAGATAAATCATACAATCCTTCTATTGATGAATTTATTGAAGACTATTTAAAATTTAACCCAACAAGAAATAGATCCCTTGATCTTCTTCCAATTTTAGCTTTTATCAATGAAGATAAAGTAAGAGCAAAGCTTCCAAAGGAAAAAATCAAACCAAGACCTGCCTTTCATTATAGATTATCAAACTCTATGATAGGTAATGAAGGATGGGAGATTTCAGAAGAGTGGAATAGATGGATTCTTGTTGAAAATCTTGCAAATGATAAAGAATCATTAGAATTTTTATCAAAAGAGTATTTAACACACTTAGATAATATTATTAATCTAACAACTTGGCATGGGAAAGTAGAGTCATGGCTAAACCATTAGTTGGTATTTGCTTACCCGACAAAGGCAATTTTTTTGCATATTTATTTATAAAATTAAACTTGAAACTTCAAAAGGCTTCTTGTGTTAGGTTAAGACCTTCAAAAAAAAATATTGATTTCAAAAAATTAGACGGTTTAATTTTAAGTGGAGGAAGTGATATTGATCCAACTTTGTATGGAGCAAATAAAGATGCTCATAATACAAAACTAGATAAAAAAAGAGATGCCTTTGAATTAGAGATGATTGATAAAGCCTATAAAGAAGAACTTCCTATTCTTGGTATTTGTAGAGGAGCTCAATTAATCAATATCTATTTTGAAGGAAACCTTTATGCAAAAATACTTGACTTAGATGAATATCTAATACATCAAAACTCTATCTTCCCAATAAAAGAAGCAAAAGTTAAAAAAGACACAACTTTACACTCAGCAGTAGAAGAAGATGAAATAGTAATTAATAGTATCCATAATCAAGCAATCCATAAAGTAGGAAAAGACCTAGAGGTTTCATCAAAACATGAATCTATTATTGAATCTGTTGAAAAAAAAGATTACCCTTTTTTACTTGCTTTGCAATGGCATCCAGAATATTTAATATACTTAAAAAAACACAGAAATATTTTTAAAAAATTCATCAAAGCTTGCATCAATTATAAGAGTGATTAAAATTGATTATTAATTTTACTCTTTATTATAACATCAGCTTATAATAGTTTATGCTTATTATAAGCGAGATTTATATAGAATAAAAAAAAAGATTTAGGATATATTATGGAAGAAAATGCCGCTGTTTTAAATAAAACACCATATAGAATCAAAAGATATTACGCATATATCATTGCAACTATTGTTGCTTTAGCTGTTCCATTTATAAGAATAGATGGTAATCATATATTCTTATTATCATTTGATAAGAAACAACTTCATCTTATGGGTATTGCATTTGATATGCAAGAATTATATTTAATGCCATTTTTACTTATGCTTTTATTCTTAGGGATATTTGCAGTAACGGCTATTGGAGGTAGAGCTTGGTGTGGTTGGGCCTGTCCTCAAACTATATTTAGGGTTATTTATAGGGATTTAATTGAGTCAAAACTTTTAGGTCTTAGAAGAATCAAAAACAAACAAAAAGAACCAAACTGGTCAAAAGCAGAAAATGCAGCTAAAAGAGTTGTAGCAATTATCTTATGGACTATTATTGCTTTAGTTGCTGCAGCTGATTTCATGTGGTATTTTGTTCCACCTGAAGACTTTCTTGCTTATATTTTAAATCCAACTGAACACTGGTTTTTAATTGGTTTTGTTTTAGCAATTGCAGGTTTTTTAGTTTATGATGTAATTTGGCTAAAAGAAGATTTCTGTGTTTATGTATGTCCATATTCAAGAGTTCAATCAGTACTTTATGATGATGACACATACCAAGCTATTTACTCTACAAATAGAGGTGGTCATATCTATAATGAAAATAAAGAAAAAATAATTTTCAAACAAAAAGACTTACCTGAAGAATCAAATGAATGTACTACATGTGAAGCATGTGTAACAGTTTGCCCTACTCATATTGATATTAGAAAAGGTTTACAACTTGAATGTATCAACTGCTTAGAGTGTGTAGATGCATGTACTACTGTTATGGGAAAACTTGGTAAAAAATCACTTGTTCAATGGACAAGTACAAGAGATATTAAACAGAATGAGCCAACTAAGTTTGTAAGAAAATCAACTATTATGTACACTATTGCATTAGTTGTGGTTATTGGGCTTCTATTTGTAATGGGTGGTAAAAAAGAGTATATGCTTTTAAATGTAAATAAAACTACTCAATTATATAAAATAAAAGAAAATAATGTAGTTTCAAATAACTTCTTACTGTTATTCCAAAATACTGATTCTAAAACACATACTTATAATCTAGAAGTTTTAAATCACGATGATATTGTAATTAAAAGATTTTCACCTTTCAAATTAGGTGCTGGTAAACTTAGAAAAAAAGTTGTAGTACTTGAAACAGATAAAGTTCTTGTAAACGATAATACAAAAGATACACCTATTTCGGTAAAACTAAGAGCTTTTGCTGTTGACGAACCAAATAGAGTATCAGTAATTAGAGATGCTGTATTTATTTACCCAAGAGCTGACAAACTAAAATAAGTAAAAAGAGGTTAATGTCCTCTTTTTACTTAAATACTTATTAACCTCATATTAGCTATAATCGCGAAATATTTTACTATTTATTTAATTCATGGAGCTATTAATGACTAAATTCATATTTGTTACTGGTGGAGTACTAAGTTCACTTGGTAAAGGTATTACTTCTGCATCTATTGCAACAATTTTAAAACAATCAGGGTTCAAGGTAAGTATGCTTAAAATTGACCCATACTTAAACGTTGACCCAGGAACAATGAGTCCACTAGAACATGGAGAGGTTTTTGTAACAGCAGATGGAGCAGAAACTGATTTGGATTTAGGAAACTACGAAAGATTTATTGACAAAACACTTACAGCTAAAAACTCTTTTACAACAGGACAAGTTTATCAAAGTGTAATTAAAAGAGAAAGAGAAGGTGGTTATTTAGGTAAAACTATTCAAGTAATCCCTCATGTTGTAGATGAAATCAAAGATAGAATCTATTATGCTGCAGATGAGCATGACTTCTTAATCATCGAACTTGGTGGTACAGTTGGTGATATTGAAGGTCTTCCATTTATGGAAGCAATTAGAGCTATTAGACATGAACAACCTAAAACAAATACTATGAATATCCATGTAAGTTTAATTCCATATATTAAAGCAGCAGGTGAATTAAAAACAAAACCAACACAACACTCAGTTCAAGAGTTAAGAAGAATTGGTATTACTCCACACATGTTAGTTTGTAGAACAGAAAAAGAGCTTCCAAAAAATTTAAAAGAGAAACTTGCATTATCTTGTGATATTGATAGAAATGCAGTAATTGAGGCAGGTGATGCACAATCAATTTATCAAGTTCCATTACACTTTATTAAAGAAGGGATTTTAACTCCTTTATCAGAACACTTTAACATCAAAATCAAACCAAATATGGAAAAATGGGATACTTTAGTTAAAAATATTCTTGTACCACAAGATGAAGTAACAATCGCATTTGTTGGTAAATATTTAGATTTAAAAGAGTCATATAAATCTTTAATCGAGTCATTAATTCATGCAGGAGCACACTTAAATACTAAAGTAAATATTCACTGGTGTGATAGTGAGAGAATTGAAGATAATGGAGCATATGAAGTTATTGGAAACTCAGATGCAATCTTAGTTGCAGGTGGATTTGGACACAGAGGTGTTGAAGGAAAACTTTCTGCTATTAAGTATGCAAGAGAGAATAAAATCCCTTACTTAGGTATCTGTCTTGGTATGCAACTATCAATTGTTGAATACTCAAGAAATGTACTTGGAATCGAAAATGCAAACTCTGTAGAGTTTGATGAAAATGCACAAGAGCCAGTAATTTATCTAATTGATGAATTTATGGATCAAAGTGGTAACAAACAATTAAGAACTCATGAATCACCAATGGGTGGAACAATGAGACTTGGTGAATATCCTTTTGAGCCATTAAAAGGAACAAATTTACAAAAAGCATATGGAAATGAAGAAGTGTACTATGAAAGACATAGACATAGATATGAAGCTAATCCAGCTTATAAAGAGAGATTAGAAGCAGCAGGGATGATTATTTCTGGACAATCAAATGGTCTTATTGAAGCAGTTGAAATCAAAGATCACCCTTGGTTTGTTGGTGTGCAATTCCACCCAGAATTTACTTCTCACTTAGAGACACCAAACCCTATAATCTTAGAGTTCGTAAAACAAGCAAATAAAAAAGCTTAATGTCTAAGGTTACAAAACAAAGACTTTTTGAACTATTAAGCGCAAGACACGAGAATAACCCTTATTCTCGCCTTGCAAATATTCCTAGCCCTAATAGTTTAAAAGATATAAAAAAAGCCTCACAAAGAATCAAACAAGCCTTACTTAACAATGAAACAATAACTATTGTTGGTGATTATGATGTTGACGGAGTTGTTTCAACAACTATTATTGTTGATTTCTTCCAAAGAATAGGTAAAAAAGTAAATCATATTATTCCAAATAGATTTGAACATGGATATGGACTAAGCCCTAAAATTGTTGATTTAATTGAGGAAGGTTTAGTTATTACTGTTGATAATGGAATTTCAGCCTGTAGTGCAGCTGACCTTTTAAAGCAAAAAGGTATTGATTTAATTATTACTGATCACCATACAGTTGGTGAACAAATTCCTAAAGCCTATGCAATAATAAACCCTAAACAAGAAGATTGTACTTTTCCTTTTAAAGATATTTGTGGAGCACAAGTTGCATGGTATCTTTGTGCAGCAGTAAAAAAAGAGATAAATGCAAAGGTAAATCTTGAAGAGTTTTTTGATTTACTTTGTATAGCTATTATTGCAGATATTATGCCAATGACAAATCTTAACTATACTATGGTTAAGCATGGTCTTAAAAAAATTAAAACATCATCAAGACCTGCCTTTAAAAAAATCAATGAAATGATTTCAAAAGAGATTTTTGTATCAGATGATGTTGGTTTTACAATTGCCCCTAAAATAAATAGTGCTGGAAGAATGGAAGATGCCTCTATTGCATTGAATTTTTTATTAGCCTCTTCTGAATATGAAGCAAATGATGCTTTACAACTTTTAGAAGAGTTAAACTGTTTTAGAAAAAATCTTCAAGAAGAGATTTCAAAAAAAGCAACTAATGCAACAAATCCTGAAGAAAACGCCGTTATAGTTTGGGGAGAAGATTGGCATGAAGGTGTTATTGGAATCGTTGCTTCAAAGCTTTCTAATGCCTTTAAAAAGCCTGCTTTTATTTTTTCTATCAATAATGGAATTGCAAAAGGAAGTGCAAGGGCAAATGCAAATATAAATTTGCATACTATTATCAATGAAGCTTCTGATTTACTTCTTGGATTTGGTGGACACAAAAATGCGGCTGGCTTATCAATGGAAGCAAAAAATCTAGAAGAGTTTAAAAATAGAATAAATAAATCCCTTGAAGAGCATAAAGAGGACCTACATATAGAACATGATGTTTTAGGTGAGCTCGATGTATCAAATGTAGATATTGAGTTTTTAAATATCATTGAGCAGTTTGAGCCATATGGATTAAAAAACCATAGACCAATATTTAAAATCTCAAATTCACAAATCATAAAAGCTGAACTTTTTGGAAAAGATAAAAATCATACAAAACTAACACTAAATAGTGATGGTTTTTTATTTGAAGCTATTAAGTTTTATTGTGATGAAAAATTTGATAAACCAACTATTGATTTAGTTGTATCAGTAAATAAAAATGAGTTTAGAGGGCAGATAAACCCTCAATTTTTAATACAAGATATTTTATAAAACAACTCTAGGAGGTAAAGAAAGTTGTCTTTCTTTCTTTATTCCTTCTAACTCTAATATCTCATCATCTACACTAGTACTAGAACTAGCAGAAGCTAAGATATTTCCATTTGATACATCAATTAATTTTATAAATACAATCAATGTCTCTGTTGTAATTGTATATGTACCTACAACAGCAAACTTACCATCAACTGTCTTATTAGTAATATCTCTTTGTTCTCTTGTTAAAAGATTTAAGCCATGTTGTCCATAAGAGAAATTTTCACTTAATTCAACTTGTCTTACTATAATATTTTTATTTAATAAAGCATCTTTTAAATGTTCAGATAATAAAAAACCTAATTTTGACCTATTTTCTAACTTATCAATATTTACAAAGTCTGATACTAAAACAACATCATCATCTAGTATATATCTATCAAGTCTAGCTGAAGTTTTTTTAATTAGATTTGTTACTAATGAATTAAAATCATTTGAACCTGTAATTTTTTTATGATTACTAGGAGCTTTTTTAGCTATATTTTCCATAAAAGATGGAAGGTCTTCACTTCCTGTCATCTTCTTTAATGAACAAGAAGTAAATAAAAAAAGAGGGATTGAAACTAATATTATTAGTTTACTTATTTGTAAAAAAGCCTTTATCATAAATCTCTATTTTTCTTGAATGATTTTAATTGTTCTTGCTGGTTTACAATCTTTAAAAAGAATACAATCATTTCTTCTATTGTGTAAATACGTTGCTCTTGCACTTGAAATAATTCTTCCAGTAATATTATCAATTACTCTTGCATTTAAAATCACTTTACCAAATTGTCTTGAATAAGTACCAACTACAACATATGTATTTGGAATTTCATCTTTTAATTTATAAGGGTTTCTTGTAATAAAGTACTCACCTTTTTCATTAATAGAAACTGCCATTTGACCTCTATATTCAATTACATTGAAGCCTCTATTTGACATCTCATTAATCATACTTTCACTTACAATTCTTCCAAACTCTGTAGTCTTTTTAAAATTGTCTAATCTAACAAAAGACGTAATAAGAACAGGTTTGCTAGTATTCATTTTCTTATTTCTCATCATTTGAGTAGCAAGAGAGTTGATTGAACCTTCTAATGTTCTTTGATTAATCACATTATATTGTAAGTCTTGAGCTATTTTCATATGCTCCTTAGTAACTTGAACCTTGTTGTTTTCTTTGATTACAGTATATTCATTCTCTGCATCTACTGATTGTGCTTTTTGTCCTGTAGCCCCATTTATAGACGAATGAGCGACACATCCAGAAAATAAACTAATTGCTGCTGTAGCAAGACAAGCTTTAGCGAAAGTTTTAAGCATAAAATCCCCTTTTTATAATTGCATAAATTTTATTTAAAAACAGCTTATAAATTCTTGAAAGCTCCTTATTTCAGCATTTAGTAATTTAATTTGTTTTATTTTAGTACAATAAAAATCTACAAGGAGATTATATGTCAAAAATAGTAATTCCAATTTCAAACGGTTTTGAAGAGATTGAAGCAATTTCAATAATAGATGTTTGTCGAAGAGCAGAGATAGAAGTAGTTATTGCAGGAGTTGAAGCTTTAGAAACAATAGGAGCACACAAAGTAAAAGTAAGCGCAGATTGTAAAGTTGAAGATATTAAAGAAAATAACTTCGACATGATAGTTCTTCCAGGTGGATTACCAAATGCCTTTACACTCGCAGATAATGAACATGTGCAAAGACTTTTAAAAGAGTTTAAAGCAAGTGATAAATATATAGCAGCTATTTGTGCAGCACCATATGCCTTACATAAAGCAGAAGTTTTAAATAAAAACTATACTTGTTATCCAAGTTTTGAGCAAAAAATAGTTCCAGAAAATTATATCAGCAATCAAAATGTCGTAAAAGATGGAAACGTAATCACATCAAGAGGGCCAGCAACAGCTATGGAGTTTGCACTTGAAATAGTAAAACTTCTTGAAGGGGAAAAGATTTATAAGGAAGTAAAAGAAGGGCTATTAGCAAATAATTAATTGCTAATAGCTATTTATTATTTATCAAAAGGTGGAATTCTTCCTACCATAGCCTCAAGTTCTCTAAGCTCATCATCATTATGGTCTATTAGTTTTTTTGCAGGTTTTACAGTACCATCTGCTAAAACCCAATCCATTTCATGGTGAGCTGCTTCATAAAATTTATGCCCTTTTGCTGTTTTTAATTCTGTTTCTCCATAACAAGTACAAAAATATGATTTCCCATCTTTATGTTGTACATAAACACCAGTTCCTCTAATACCTGCTGTCATATTTTCTGTTTTAACTTCATGCTTATCTCCACCTTCACCAAACACTGCTAAAACACCACCTGTTACTACATTAAGAGTTTTTAATCCACCCTTTTCTTCTATTGAAAATTTTGTATCAGAATTTGCTAAAAAAGCATCTTTGCCTATATTAAATTTTATCTTAGATTTTTTACCAGTTTTTACAAAATCTCCAAGTTTTACAACACTATTTTTTGTAGCTTTTTTGCCATTTATATAAACATCTCCACTACTATGAATCATATCTGCAAATACATTTAGAACAAAAAGAGAACAAAGTCCAATTATAATTTTTTTCATTTTTTGCCTCTCAAACAATAATTTAGTACAAATATTATATCATAAGCAATGAAATTTCTTATTAGACATAAATTATTATTCTTTTTTATATCCTTCATACTACTCACTTTTAGTTATTTAAATTTTGATGAAGTAACTAGTAATTTTGATGAAAAAATTAGAGAAATATTTTTTGAAATAAGAGGGGAAATTCCCACTACAAATAAAGTAGTAATAATAGATATTGATGAAAAATCAATAAATCAACTTGGACAATGGCCTTTTAGTAGAGACTATATGGCACAAGTTTTGGCAAATCTTACAAATGCAGGTGCTGGAATTATAGGTGTTGATATTATATTTTCAGAAGCAGATAGAAGTTCTCCTTCTTATATGTCAAGAAAACTAAATGTAAAGGGTGAATTTAGAGATAATGATCAACTTTTAGCTGCTGTTATTTCTCAAACACCTACTATATTAGGATATTATTTTACAAAAGATTTATCAAAAAATTCCAAACCAACTCCTGTTACAAAATTTACACCTAACTCATCACCTCATCTTTTAAATTTTAAAAATGTAGTTACAAGTATTTCTCCTATACAAGAGAATGCTTATTCTTCTGGATTTTTTAATGCTTTTAATGATCAACAAGGAAAGATTATAAAAATGCCATTATTACTGCAACATAAAGATAAGATCTATCCTTCTTTAGTCTTTGAAATGATTAATATTGCAAGTAATACACAAAATGTAAAAATAGTTCAAGATAACTATGCTATTTCAGGGGTAAAACTTTCAAATATAGATATACCAACAGATAAACATGGTTTTATGAGAATAAATTTTAGAGGGGCAAAAAAAAGTTTTAAATATATCTCTTTTTTAGATATTTTAAATGGCAACTTTGACAAAAATGATATAAATGGAAAATTTATTTTAATAGGAACTTCTATTACTACTTTAGCGGATTTACGTTCTACAATATATGACTTAGCCATGCCAGGAGTTGAGATACATGCAAACATGATTGATAACATTTTAAAAGGTGACTTCTTATATGAACCAACATTTGGCAAAGCCATTGATATTTTAATCATATTTATTTTAACTGTAATTTTAGGTGTATCTTTACTTTTCCTTTCATCTATTAACATAGTAATTGTTATTGTTGTATTAACTACTATTCTTTATTCATGCTTTTATTATTTACTATTTTCTCAAGGTCTTATTTTAAATCTTTTTTATCCAATAGTATCAATTATTATAACAAGCTTGAGTGCTTTTTATATAAACTATCAAAAAGAGCAAAAGCAAAAAGAGTTTATAAAAGATAAGTTTGCAAAAAAAGTTTCACTGGAAGTTGTTAATGATTTATTATCAAATGACAATAATGATTTTAAAACAAAAGAAAAAGAGTTAACTATTTTCTTCAGTGACATAAGAGGATTTACAAATATTTCTGAAAAGTTTAAATCTCCTCAAAAACTAATTGAAGTACTTAATAAATATTTTGAACCAATGAGTGATGTCATTATTCAAAACCAAGGAACAATTGATAAATTTATAGGTGACGCAATAATGGCCTACTGGAATGCACCATGTGATATAGAAAATCATGCTGATAAAGCAGTACAAAGTGCACTTATTCAACTTGAGAAATTAAAAAATCTAAATGAAGAGCTTAAAAAAGATTTTAATTTATCTATTCAAATAGGAATAGGAATTCATACCGGAATTGCTGTTGTTGGAGAAATGGGTTCAGAAGGAAGAAGTGACTATACAATTATTGGTGATAATGTAAATATAACATCAAGAGTTGAAAGTTTATGTAAATACTTTGGTGTTGATTTATTAATTACTGAATCTACAAAAACCTCACTAAAGCAAAAATACCATTTAAAATACTTAGGAAAGGTTATAGTAAAAGGTAAAACTACTGCAATTAAACTCTATGAAGTACTTTTACCAAAAGATTTTAATAAATACCAAGATATCAAAGAAGATTATGAAAAGGCTATTAAACACTATCAAGATAGAAATTTCGCTGCTAGTAAAATTATTTTTGAAAAGATTGAAGATACCTATTCTTCAAAAATAAATAAACTTTATATAAAGAAATGCCATGAGCATATAAATGCAAAAAAAGACAATATTGTTTTAGACTTTGTTATGGATGAGAAATAGAATTTCTACAGAATAATCTATTTTTTTCCCAAAAGTCTAAAAAACTATGAGAGATAGATTTATCTCTCATATATTCATAGGCATTTGATGATTTTTTGAAGTAAGCATCATCTTTTTTTGATAACTTTTCTAAAGAGTTTTTCACCTCATCAAATGAATTTATATCAATGACATATCCAAACTCTTTTTTTACAAAACTACTTGGACCACCACTATTTGTAACTATTACAGGAAGTGAGGAAGCCAAAGCTTCTAATACAACTTGACCTAAAGTATCAGTTGTAGAAGGGAAAATAAAACAATCACTTGAAGCATATATTTGAGATAACTCCCTTTTTTGTTTTCTTCCTAAAAAAACTATATTTTTAAGCTCTTCTTTTCTTTCTAACTCAAACTCTAAATCCCCTACTAAAATAAGTTTTGCATTTTCTAGTTTTAACTTTTTCCAATGTTCTATTAACAAATCAACATTCTTTTCTACAGATAATCTACCTACATACAAAACTTTAAAATCATTTTCTTTAATATCATACTTTTCCCATATATTCTCATTTTTATAGGATTTATCAAAGTTTTCTATATTTATTCCTGCTTTTAGAAGATATAAATCATCTCTTTTAAAAGCTAACTGCTTTTCTATGATATCTATATATTCACAAGACCTAGAAAATAAAGCAGTAAAACTTTTATAAAAAAGCTTCAAATACATAAGTGTGATTTTCTTTATAAATTTACTTTTTGTATTTTTATACATATATGAAGGAAAGTCAGTATGATATATTCCTGCAACTGGTATGTTTAAAAGTTTTGCACTAATCAAAGCACATAATCCAACAGTCCCAGGAGTTGAGATATGTAGTAAATCAGGATTTAGCTCTTTGATTTTATTTTTTATTTTAGAAAAATTAGGAATAACCAAATCTAAAGAGTTATAAAAAGGCATTTTAATTTTAAAAATAGGTTTTATATTAAAAATATTTTCTATTTCTTCATAATGTCTTTTTGAAGTTGAACTTATCACATAAAAATCTTTCTTATGTTTTATTGCTTCTTTACAATAGTCTTGAATAAATCTTGATACACCGTTTAAGTCATATACTGTATCACTTACTAAACATACTTTTATATCATTCATTTTGAAATTTTATTACCTATTAATTACAAAGGTATTACATGTTATTAACTTGTAACCAAGATGGCATAAACTTCTTTTTATGAAATATAAAAGTATCTTTATCTCAGATGTTCATTTAGGAACAAAACATTCAAATACAAAAATGTTGCTTGATTTTTTTAAGCACAATGATAGTGAAAACCTTTTTTTAGTTGGTGATATTATTGATGGTTGGTCTATAAAAAGGAAGTTTATCTGGCCTCAAACCCATTCTGATGTCATTCAAAAAATACTTAAAAAAGCAAGAAAAGGTTGTAAGGTTACATTTATAACTGGTAACCATGATGAGTTTTTAAGACCTTTTGTTCCTTTGATATTAGGAGACTCTTTGGATATAAAAAATGAGTTGGAATATAAGTCAATCAAGGGCAAAAAATATCTCATAACACACGGTGATTTCTTTGATTCAATAACAATGACTAAAAAATGGCTTGCTATCTTAGGTGATTATGGATATGACTTATTATTAAACGTAAATCAGTTTTTAAACTACTTTAGAAACAAGCTTGGAATCAAATCAAAATGGTCACTATCAAAATATGTCAAAGACAATGTTAAATCCTCTGTCTCTTTTATCACTGATTTTGAAGATACCCTTGCAAATCATGCAAAACATAAACAATATGATGGCATAATATGTGGACATATCCATAAAGCAGAGATACGAAATATAGATACAATAGAGTATCTAAACTGTGGGGATTGGGTTGAGTCTTGTACTGCAGTTGTTGAAACTTTAGAGGGAGAATTTAAAATCATAAATTGGCTAGATAAATGAAACTAGGATTAGTATTAAGTGGTGGTGCAGCAAGGGGAGCTTTTCATCTTGGAGTATTACAGTTTTTAGAAGAACAAAATATTAAAATAGATACTTATTCAGGTAGCTCAATTGGAGCTATTATCTCAGTTTCCCATGCAAGTGGAATAAGTGCAAAAGAACAACTAAAAATTTTCTCATCAAATGACATCAAACAAGTTTTAAAATTTAATTACCTCAACAAAGGTTTATTAAAAATAGATACAAAACACCAAATACTAAATGAGCTTCTTCCAATAAAAAAACTTGAAGACCTACCAAAGAAAGTATATATAAATGCCTATGATTTAAAATCAAAAAAGCTTTACTATTTTGATAAAGGAGATAGTCATGAACTTTGTATGGCATCAAGTGCTTTAACACCTCTATTTAGACCTATAAAATATAAAAATATGGAACTAATAGATGGAGGTTTATTTGACAATATGCCTATCAAACCCTTACTTGATTTAAAACATGAAATATATACAGTAGATGTAATGCCTAGTAAAAATATCCTAAATGAAAAAGCTAGTTACAATCCAATTAAGAGAATAAAAAGAAAAATCTTCAAACAACTAATTGAAAATGCAAAATATAGCATAGAACATACAAATCACTATATTACTTCCCCTAAAATAAGGCACTTTAAAATGTTTACTTTTAAAGAGCTAAATAATTGTTTTAACTTAGGATATAAAGAAGCACAAAAACATTTTTAGATATAATTAAATCTATAAGAAATCCAAAATAAAAGTTAAATTCATGTCAGAAATACCAAAGTTTACCCATTTACATTTACATACAGAATATTCATTACTTGATGGTGCAAACAAGATTAAACCCCTTGCAAAAAAAATAAAAGAGTTAGGAATGGACAGTGTTGCCATGACAGACCATGGAAACATGTTTGGAGCTATTGACTTTTATAATGCAATGAGAGCGCAAGGTGTAAAACCAATCATTGGAATGGAAGCATATATTCACAACTCTGAAGAAATAGGTGACAAATCTACAAAACAAAGATTTCACTTATGTTTATATGCAAAAAATGACACTGGATATAAAAACCTTATGTATCTTTCATCACAAGCTTATATGCATGGTTTTTACTACTATCCTAGAATTAATAAAAAGATGTTAAGGGAAAATTCTGAAGGTCTAGTTTGTAGTGCTGCTTGTCTTCAAGGAGAAGTAAACTGGCATTTAAATTTACAAAATGAAAGAAACGTAAAAAACGGTGCTAAAGGTTATGAAGAAGCGAAAAGAATTGCCTTAGAATACAAAGATATCTTTGGAGATGATTTTTATTTAGAGATTATGAGACATGGTATTGGTGACCAGCACTTTGTTGATGACCAAATCTTAAGAATTTCACAAGAAACAGGAATAAAAGTAGTTGCTACAAATGATACACACTACTTAAAACAAAAAGATGCTGATGCCCATGAAGCATTTATGTGTATTGCAATGAATAAACTTTATGATGATCCAAATAGATTAAGACACTCAGTTCATGAATTTTATTTAAAATCACCAGAACAAATTGCAATGCTTTATGCTGATATTCCTGAAGCAATAGAAGCAACTCAAGAGATTGCTGATAAATGTAATTTAGAGATAAAACTAGGAGATCCTACTCCACCAAACTTTAAATTTACTAGAGATAAATTAAGAGAACAAAATCTTGAAATACCATTTCCAGATGAAGAATACTCTTTAGAAAACGATAAAGCCTTATTTATCCATGAATGTTGGAAAGGTTTAGAAGATAGACTTAAAATTGTTCCAGAGGAAAAACATCAAGAGTATAGAGACCGACTTCAAGTTGAAATTGATATTATTAATAACATGAAATTCCCAGGATATATGCTTATTGTATGGGATTTCGTTATTGTAGCAAAACAGATGAAAATCCCTGTTGGTCCAGGAAGGGGTTCTGCTGCGGGAAGTTTAGTTGCCTATTCTTTATATATTACAGATATTGACCCTATGCCTTATGGCTTACTATTTGAGAGGTTCCTAAATCCAGAAAGGGTATCGATGCCCGATATTGATATGGACTTCTGCCAAAGTAGAAGGGGAGAAATTATTGACTATGTTGTTCAACAGTATGGTAGGGAAAACGTTGCTCAAATTATTACCTTTGGTAAACTTCTTGCAAAAGGGGTTATTAGAGACGTTGCCAGAGTTCTTGATATGCCATACTCAAAAGCAGATGCAATGGCAAAGCTTATTCCAGATGAACTTGGAATTAATCTTGTAGATTCATATGAAAAAGAACCAAAGATTAAAGAACTTTGTGACTCAGATCCACTATCAAAAAGAGTGTGGGAGTTTGCTTTAGCCTTAGAAGGTCTAAATAGAAATGCAGGTACACACGCAGCTGGTGTTGTTATTTCAAATGAACCTTTATGGAAAAAAACACCTCTATTTAAACCTTCTGGACTAGATACAATTGCAACCCAATATAATGGTAAATATGTAGAAGATGTTGACTTAATTAAATTCGACTTCTTAGGTCTAAAGACCCTAACAGTTATTGAAGAAGCAAATAAACTTATTGAAAAAAGACATGGAAAAAGAGTTGACTTCTTAACAACAGATGTTAATGATAAAGGTGTTTATGACCTAATCCAAACAGGTAATACAATTGGATTATTCCAGATAGAATCGGCTGGTATGCAAGATCTTGCAAAAAGACTTAAACCTTCAGGATTTGAAGATATCATTGCGATGCTTGCACTTTATAGACCAGGTCCGATGGAGTCAGGGATGCTTGATGACTTTATTGATAGAAAACATGGACGAGCAGAAATTTCTTACTTCTATGATGAATTTATTGAACCATTACAACCTATTCTAGAACCAACTTACGGGGTTATTGTTTACCAAGAGCAAGTTATGCAGATTGTGCAGACAATCGGTGGTTTCTCACTTGGTGGTGCGGACTTAGTTAGACGGGCTATGGGTAAAAAAATTAAAGAAGAGATGGATAGACTTAAAGGTGAGTTTGCCCAAGGTGGAGTAAAAAAAGGTTATGTAAAAGAGCATTGTGAAGAACTGTTCGACCTGATTGTAAAATTCGCAGGATATGGTTTTAATAAATCTCACTCAGCTGCTTATGGATTAGTTACATTCTATACCTCATATTTAAAATGCTACTACCCTGCTGAATTTATGGCGGCACTTCTTACACTAGAAAAAGATAACACAGATAAAGTTGTAAAATATGTGGATGAAGTTAAAAGATTAGGTCTAGATCTTTTCCCACCTGATATAAATAAATCTGACCTTGTATTCTCTGCAAAGAAAATTGATGGTGAAGAAGTTGTAATGTTTGGTATGGGTGCTATTAAAGGTGCAGGTGATGTTGCTATTAACTCAATTTTAAAAGAAAGAAAAGAGAATGGTGACTTTAAAGATATGTCTGACTTTATTTCTCGTATTGATGGAAGTAAAGTAAATAAAAGAGTAATAGAATCCCTTACAAAATCAGGTGCTTTTGATTGCTTTATGTATTCTAGAAAATCTTTATTAGATCAAATAGAAGTTATTGGTGATACAGTAAGTAAAGCAATGACTGCAAAAAAAATGGCAACGGGATCACTTTTTGGTGACAGTGAAGAGCTTACTAGAATTGAACTTGATTTAGAACACTTACCAGAATATGAACCAAAAGAGATACTAGAGTTTGAGAAAGCTTCTTTAGGTTTTTATGTATCAGGACACCCTTTAGATAGCTATAGAGAAGACCTTGATAAAATTTCTTATACTCTTAGTTCAGAAATTGATGAAGTTGCAGATGGTTCACAAGCATTGATTATTGGTAAAATTGAAGAAATAACTCAAAAAATTTCAAAAAAAGGAAATAAATTTGGTATTGCCAATATCCTTGACCTTCACGGAAATATTGAGATTATGCTTTTTGAAAATAGATTAAAAGAGCTTGAAGAAAAGTTTGATTTAAATGAGCCAATTGCATTTAAAGTAAAAGTTACAAAAGATGGTGATTTTACTAGAATGAATATCCTAAAGATTGAATCTTTAGATGATGCAAAAAAAGAGAAAATTAAAACAAAACATAGGGAAAAAGAAGAGCCACCTTTAACTGTTGCTCTACCATTTAATCATACAGATGAAACTATGTTTAAACTTTTTGAAATAGTTGCCAATAATCAAGGGAAAAGAAGTTTACGAGTAATTGTAAAATCAAAGCTTGCAGATGTAGAACTAGAGACAGGGTTTGCTGTTACTTCACAAGTAGAGACCCTAATTAAACAAATTGATGGAGCTTATGTAGTTGCATGATGAAACAAATATTAATTACAAATGATGATGGCTTTGATGCAATAGGACTTAAAGCTTTAGTTGAGGCTTTATCTTCTCTTGCTAAAATAGTAGTAGTTGCTCCTGCTAAAAATAAATCAGCTTGTGGTCACTCATTAACCCTTGACAAACCACTTAGAATGGTAAATGTGGATGATGATTTTTATAAAATTGATGATGGTACTCCAACTGATTGTGTTTTTATCTCATTAAATAATCTATTTAAAGAAGGATATAAACCTGATTTAGTAATTAGTGGTATAAATATTGGTGCAAATATGGGTGAAGATGTAACTTACAGTGGAACTGCTGCAGGAGCTATGGAAGCAGTGCTTCAAGGTGTTCCTGCAATTGCTATTTCACAAGTATGTAAAGATAGATGCCAAGATATTAAAAATGGTTGGGACTTTGCTCTTGCAAAAGATACTATTTTTAAACTTGCTAAAAAAATATTAGCTAATGAGTTTCCTTTAGGCAAAAGAAGATTTTTAAATGTAAATATCCCTCCTATAAAAAAAGAAGAGTGTAAAGGAATAAAAATTACTAAAGCTGGTTTTAGAGAGTATGGCAATGATACTCATAGGCACTATAACCCAAGAGGAGAAGAGTATTATTGGATTGGATTACATCCATTAATTTGGCAAGAAAGTGAGAATAAAGATTGTGATTTTGAAGCCATTAAAGCAAACTATATATCAATTACTCCTATAATGCTAGACTTAACTTCTTATGATGATATAGACAAATTAAATACATGGATAAAGGAATAAAGTGAACTTTACAGAATCTTTAACAAAACATATTGATAAGTTAGTAGGTACTTTAAAATCTGAAGAGGATTTAAAAGAGGTTTTAAAAAGAAAACTTACAAAAAAAGAGCTAAAAGTTTTTATTGCTATTGAAGAAGGAAAATCAATTCAAGAAACAATGGAACTAATCAAAGATGATGAAGAAAGAGTTAATGAACTTTACAAAGTAGCTTGTAAAAAAGTAAATCAAGAAAAGATCAAAAAAGAATTAGTTGATTTATAAATAAAAAGTTCTACAATGAATTTGTAGAACTTTTATAATTTTTATTGTTGAAATAAGAAACTCTCGCCGTTGTATTAGGGTTTTTATCAAAATTCACTAAAACCATTCCAGCAAATTTATCTTTTTTATAAAACTCTACACGAAATATCTTTCCACTTTTATCAATAGAAAATCTTTTAAGTAATCTATTTTTATTTACTGTTACACCTGCTTCATCATTTTTCTTATGTACAAAACCAATTACATTTACTCTTAAATCTTTTATTGGTTTAATTTTAAAGTTTTTATCCACATTGATAATTGAACCTAATGGAACAGTAAACTCTTTGCCATCAATTGTTACATCAATATTTTTATCAATACTTTCATGCTCTAAATAATCAGGACTTAGCACTGCAAGTCTTCTATTCCCATAATGAATTGCATATCCATCACCTCTTTTAATAACCGTTAATAAAGGGTTTGAAGGACTAAATTCTAAACTTCCATCTTTTTTTATAGGGAAATATCCTAAATGACTTCTAATTTCACTTAATGGCAATTGAATTTTTTCATCGTAAAAACTAATATAGATATCGTTATCAATAACATCTCTAACAGCCATAGGTTCTAAGGGAAAATACCTTTCATATTCAATTCCCATAATATCCATATATTTTTCAATAGCTAATAAATGATAATATGTTCTTTCATGTAGTGGTAAAGATTTGCTAGCCTCATTTGCAAAAGCTGCTTTTTTATTATTGATAGAAAAGTAAGTTAATGTCTTTTCCATCTCTTTATCACCAAGTCTAGTGTGAGTGTTTTTAACTCTATACTTATGTTTTGAAGTAATAAGACTACTATTAATTGAAGTTACAACCTCATTTGCTATTTCACTTAAATTTCCATAATGTTCAGTATCAATTGATTCTTGATCAACAATTGCACTTTGTCCCCATCTTAATGGAGAGTGTAATCTATCTATGTGTTTTTTTCTATAAAAACCACTTCCATCATGTAAATTTAATACAAGTTTAACTTCATCAGAAGTGATGTATTCTTTTATTCTTTGGATTGAGTCATAATCAGGATCTGTAGAAGATATTTTTGCAAACTTTCTATTCATATCTCCAAAAGGTCCTCTATCTCTTTTAATAATAGAATAGAAATTTAGATTAGGAACAACCCAAACAGAACCTTTCTTAATCTTATAATGAGTAGTAATTAGTGATGCTGCCATAAATCCACCTGGCTCATCTCCTTGAATACCACCAATAATTAGTAAGGTATTATTATCTTCTTTCCCTTTTTTAATAAAGTCAAAATCAAAATCATGACTATCAGCATAAATATTTTGTGAAAGCAGAAGTAGTAAAAAAAGTTTAAATAATCTTAACATGCCAAGGTTCATACCTTACACCATCCTTATTGTTAACTGTATATCTCATATCTATATATTTTAATTTTCTCATTTTGAAGAATTCATCTGTTAATGCAAATCTCGATGAGAAATTAGCTTTTCCAAAACCTTTTTTACCAACATCAAAATCTGCAATGCTATGATAAGTATATGCAGGAGGTGCTAAAGATTTAGAGGCATCTGTTAGATTACCATCTACACTATGTACTTTATCTAAAAAAAGTTTAGTTTGCTTTACGATACTTCTTACACCTGAAGTTAAAGTCAAACTTTCTCCAATATCATCAATCATTTGATAATAAGTCTCTTCGGGATGTCCTTTAAATAAATAGTGTCCTGTATAAGGGATTTTCCTAACATCTTTTTTATTTATAGAATCAGTAATATTTTGAGAAATTCTTTTACCATAAAAACCATGAATAGAAGGATCATAATAAAAAATTGATTCTAAAAAATCTAACTCTTTTTTAGTAAACTCATCCATCTTACTAGAGTGTCTTGCAACTTTTAACATATAATCAAAGTCAATAATATTAAAGTTTCCATAACCAACATGTCTTTGTACAAGATTAATTTTCTTTCTAACACTTTGGAACTCTTTTAAAAACTTCTCTTCTATAAAAACATCTTCAATAATCGTTTTATTTTTTCTAGCAATAGAAGAGTTATTAGTATCTTTTGTATTAATTTGTAAAGAGTCTTTTACTTCACCTATATACTCTTCTTCACTTAATACATACTCATCTTTATTTCTATCTATTTCTTCTAGCTCACTATCTTTATTTCCAAAGATATTGTTAATTATTTTCTCAAAACTACTATCAAAAGTATCTGTTTTTGCAAATAAATTTGAAGTTCCAAATAATGAAGCTAATGCTGTTGATTTTAAAAAATCTCTTCTTTTCATCTTTATGTCCTAAAGCACCATTTTAATATCTTTATGATCGCCTAACATTTTGTAAATCTCTTTCCTATCATCTTCATTATGAACAATTAACTCTAAAGAATAGCTTTTAAATTTACCTTTTTTACTTACTTTTGACTTTTCAATAGAGTATTCTCTTTTAATAAGAATTTCTTCTGTAATCTTATTAGCATTAGATGTTTCATGTATTACAATTTTATATTTCCATGAACATGGATAATCTAATTGAAGTTTCTCTTTACTTAAATCTATCATCTTGTAAAATCTCCACTTTTACCACCACTTTTTGACTCTAATTGAACTTTTGAAATAACCATTGATTTATCAATTGCTTTTACCATATCGTAAATAGTCAATAATCCAACAGATACACCAGTTAGAGCTTCCATTTCAACACCTGTTTGTCCATTTAACTTTGCACTAACAGTTAATTTAAAACCTGGAAGTTCTGGTAATTCATCAATATCACAATTTATTCCAGTTAATAATAAAGGATGACACATTGGTATTAAATCACTTGTTTTTTTAGTTCCCATGATTGCCGCAACTACAGCAGTTTGAAGAACAGGACCCTTTTTACCAGTATTATTAATAATTGCTTCATATGCTTCTTTGCTCATAGTTATAATTCCAGAAGCTACTGCAATTCTTTTTGTTTCATTCTTTGATGAAACATCAACCATTTTAGGTCTATCATTTTCATCTAGGTGTGTTAATTCCAATTTAAAACCTTTATTCTTATTACCTTTATTATACCTTTTTAATAGTTAAATAGAAATTAAGTAAACTTTAAATATAATGCAACCCTAAATTTAAAAAGAAAGTGGGTGATTTTAGTGCCAGGCATTAAAGTTAAAGATAACGAATCTTTTGACGAAGCATATAGAAGGTTTAAGAAGCAATGTGATAGAAATCTTATTGTAACTGAAACTAGAGCTAGAAGATTTTTTGAGCCGATGACTGAAAAAAGAAAGAAGCAAAAAATTAACGCTAGAAAGAAAATGCTTAAGAGATTATACATGCTTAGAAGATACGAATCTAGGCTGTAGTATTCGTTTTCTATACCAAAGCCTCGATTTTATCGGGGCTTTTTTTTATTCTACTCACACATAACTCTATATATCATTTAGAAATCTATATACCACTATCTTGACACTAAAAACAACTAAAATACAAATGCAAAACTATTTAAAATAAAAGGAATACTTTGAGTATTAAAGAATTATCTCCATTAGAACAACTTAAAGCTTCTAGAAATCCACTTCATGTTATTGAAGATATATATAAAGAAGCAGAAGAAGGAATTGCTTTAAGTGAAGAATATATAGGTTTATTAAAGTGGTATGGAATGTACCCTCATATTAATTCAGAACAAACTGAAGATAAGAAATACTTCATGAAAAGAATTAAAATTGTTGATGCAAAAATAAATTTAAAACAATTAGAAGTACTTTCTAAAATAGGAAAAGAGTATGCCCAAGGTTTAGTAGATTTTACTACAAGACAAAATGTTCAGTTTCACTATATACAAATAAAAGATTTGCCAACTATATTCAAACTACTAGAATCTGTTGGACTAACATCAAGGATGGCGTCAGGAGATGGTCCTAGACCTATTGTAACTTCTCCAATAGCTGGAATTGACCCTAATGAAATTTATGACACAACTGATTTAGTTAAAGAAGTTGATGGATATTTTGATAAAAATGATGACAGATTCTGTAACTTTTCTAGAAAATACAAACTTTCAATCTCTGGTTGTGCAAAACATACTGCTTCCCATGAAATACAAGATTTAGGTTTTACTGCTTTTAAAACTGAAGATGATGATATTTTATTTGATTTAACTATTGCAGGTGGATTAGCAAAATCAAAACAAATTGCAACTAGAGCCAACAAGTATGTAAAGCCAGAACAAGTGAGAGATGTAGCAGTAGCCTGTGCTGAAATCTTTAGAGATAATGGGAATAGACAAAATCGAAATAAAGCAAGAGTACGACACCTATTTAATGAATGGGGTCTTGAAAAGTTTATTACTGAATTAGAATTAAAATTAGGATATAAACTTCAAGATGGATTTGATGAACCAAAAATTACATCATTTGAAAATAGAAATCATTTTGGTATTCATAAAGCAAAACAAGAAAATGAATCCTTTATTGGTTTTGCAACAAATTCAGGAAGAATTGCAGCAGAAGACCTAGAACTTATTTCTTTTGTATGTAATAAATACTCTGCAAAAGGTATGGCACTAACAGGAACACAGAACTTTATTATATATGGAGTCAAGAGTGATGATGCACAAGCATTAGCCGATGAAATTGATGCATTAGGCTACCCATATAACCCAAGCCCTTTTAGAGCAAGATTACAAGCATGTACGGGTAAACAATTTTGTAAATTTGGTATAACTGAAACTAAAGAGTTTGCTAAAACTGTTGTTTCTCAATTAGAAAAAGATCATCCAAACTTCAAAGAAAATATAAATATTGCTATTTCAGGTTGTGGAAATGCATGTTCTCATCCCCAGATATCAGATATTGGATTTGTTGGTACAAAAGTAAGAGATGAAAATAAAAATAGAGTTGAAGGGTATGAAGTGATTTTAGGTGGTCAACTACACGGTGTTAATGAAAGTAGATTTGCACATAAAACAGGAATTAAGATTACTGCGAAAGAACTACCAAGCTTTATTGGCAAATTAATTGAATCATATAATGAAGATAATCTAGAACAAAGTTCATTTAAAAATTATTTGAATGTAGTTGATTTAAAAGAAAAAACATTATAAGAAAGGAGAGAGGAATCTCTTCTTTTAATAATTAAGAGTTAAAGGCATAAAAAAGAGGGCTAAAAAAAAGCTTACCATTACCAACTTATCTTAGTTGCTAATGGTAAGCTTTAGAATAATATACTCAAGAGCTGGCAGCGACCTACATTTCCACAAGGGGACCCTGCAGTATTATCAGCGCAGAAGTGCTTGACTTCCAGGTTCGGAATGGAGCTGGGTATTTCCACTTCGCTAAAACCACCAGCAATATGAGTATCAAACAT